>NZ_JBFAIN010000015.1:0-186577 GCF_040654735.1 Saccharopolyspora sp. NPDC050642
GATCCATCTACCAGGAGCTTCACCATTTCACCCGCAACGACACACCCCACCAGCCCTGACCCGCAAAGATCAGGATGAAAAAGGCTCATTGAAATTGCGGAAGTAGTCCACAGCCGTCGGTGTGTCGTGGCCCGACACGCCGTGGTTCCGCAGTTTCAATTGAAACTGCGGAACCACTCACCGCAACGAGCGATCACCCCGAAGAGATCACTCCGAAGAGATCCTCTGAGGAGATCACTCCGAGGAGATCACTTCGAGGAGATCACTTCGAGGAGATCACTCCGAGGAGATCACTTCGAGGAGATCGCTTCGAAGAGATCCTCTGAGGGCATCGTTCGAGGGGATCGTTCGGGGGATCAGTTCGAGAAGCTTGCGGCGAGGGCTACGAGGCTTCGGGCCGCGAAGCCCGTGCCTCCCGACACCACCTCCGCGTAGTCCTTGTCCGCCCGGGCCGGGCCCGCGATGTCCAGGTGCGCCCACGGCAGGCCCCCCGTGAACTCGCGCAGGAACAGCGCCGCCGTGATGCCGCCGGGCCCAGGCGGCGTCTGCTTCACGTCCGCGAGCCGGCCCTTCACGTCTTCCGCGTGGTCCTCCAGCAGCGGCATCCGCCACCAGGCCTCGCCGACCCGCTGCCCGGCCTCCCGGACGCGGTCGGCCAGCTCGCCGTCGGTGGCGAACAGCCCGCCGGTGCGCAGGCCCAGGGCGACCTTCATCGCGCCGGTCAGCGTCGCGACGTCCACCAGCAGGTCCGGCTCCAGCCGGTCCACCGCGTAGGCGAGTGCGTCGGCGAGCACCATGCGGCCCTCGGCGTCGGTGTTGCCGACCTCGGTCGTGGTGCCGCCGTAGTGCCGGACGATGTCGCCGGGCCGGTACGCGCTGCCGGACACGTGGTTCTCCGCCGACGGCACCAGGCCGGTCACCCGGACCGGCAGCTCCAGCCGGGCGATGGTCAGCAGCGCGCCGATCACCGCCGCGCCGCCGGACATGTCGGTGCGCATCAGGTGCATGCCCTCAGCGGGCTTGATCGAGATGCCGCCGGTGTCGAAGGTGATGCCCTTGCCGACCAGCACCAGGTGCGGGCCCTCGACGTCCTTCGGCCGGTAGGTCAGCTCCAGCAGCCGGGGCGGCCGCGACGAACCGCCGCCGACCGCGAGGATCCCGCCGAAACCGTTGTCGGTCAGCCACTTCTCATCCCGCACCACGGCGGTCAGGTCCGGCACGTCGGCGGCCAGCTCGGCGGCGACGCCGGTGAACCAGGCCGGGTCCTTGATGTTCGAGGGAGCGTTGGCGAGATCGCGGGCCAGCGCGGTGGCCGCCGCCAGCTCGCGGGTGCGCCGGACCTGCTCGTCCAGCGCCGCCACGTCGGCGCCTTCCGGCGCCACCAGCAAGACCTTCCGCAGCCGCGGCGGGGTCGGCTTGGCGGTCACCCGGAACCGGTAGCCGCCCAGCGCCAAGCCCAGCGTCAGCGCTGAAACCGCTTCGCCGTCGACGTCGTCGGGCAGCCGGATCTGGAGGTAGTCCGCGTCGGAGGCGTCCCCGAGGTCGCCGACCTCGTCGTCGGACTCCGCCGCCTGGTCCAGCCTCGCGCGCAGCGCGCGTGCGAGCGCCGCTCCGGCGCTGCGCCACTTCACCGGCTCGCCCGAGCCGACACCCACGACCCAGCCGACGCCACCCGACGGCAGGGGCAGCGCGCGGACGTCACCGGCCGACGAGGTAGCGCCTACGGCCTGCAGCACCGCGATGTCCACATCGAACGGTTCGGCTGCCGCCGCCAGGTCCGGGCCCGACTCGCCGTCGAAGACCGCGACCGCGCCCGGCACGCCGTCCCGCCACTGCCGCACGACGTCCACTTCGACCAGTGACGTCGGGATGGCGGGCAGCGCCGGGTCCGCGTCGCGGACCGGCTGGGCGGAGCGGAACACTGAAGAACCGGACACGAGAAGACCTTCCTGCACGGCTGGCCGCGCGCATTCGACTGCCTGCCCTCGAAACGGCTGAACCGGAACGAGTTCAACGACAGCTGTAGAAGTTACCGTCCTCGCACGTCCGGTCACGATGCGCGCCCGAACGAAGGCCCCCGGACGATCACGGGGGCGGGGCGAGGACTTGCCTGCCATCGACGACGGCCCCGGTGCCACCCATGGCACCGGGGCCCGACCGCGGCGAAGAAGCTCGCCACTCGTCGTCGACTCGATTGCGTTGTCGCCTCGGGCGTTGGGGGCAGCGCCGCTACCCCGACCGCCGGCCGGCGGCCTCAGCCGGTGGCCGACTCCAGGGCGTCGCCCAGGTTCTTGGCCTCCTCGACCGACATCTCGACGACGAGCCGCCCACCACCCTCAAGCGGGACGCGCATCACGATGCCGCGTCCCTCCTTAGTCACCTCGAGGGGACCGTCACCGGTCCGGGGCTTCATGGCCGCCATAGCGTGCTCCCTCCGTGAACTCTTCCCCCGCTGGTCGCCACAACCAGCTCGGGTCCTCCCCCATTCTCCCCCATCCCGAGGCGGGGACGAAACCGAACCGATCAACTCGTGTCGCCCGTGCGCTGGTCGAATGCCCGCGGGGGCTGGCAGACTCACGTCCCGTGCGGGCTGTTCCGGTGCATTCCGGCGCGACCGTCGGCGCCTCTGGGCCGACGGTCCGCGCCCGGCGCCGGAATGGTCCCCGCGGCGCTCGACCACTACCCGGGCGACCAGCCACAACACTGTCTACTCGGGACTTCGCGCGACCCCCGGAGTCCACTTTGGAAAGTCGAGCGGCGATCTCGCGACCCGCCACAACGGACCGCAGGAAGAGGAGTGCGAAGTGACCGACGTGCTGCTGACCGAGGACACCGCAGGTGTGCGCCTGCTCACGCTGAACCGCCCCGAGTCGTTCAACTCGCTCGACGTCGAGCTCAAGCAGGCCCTGATCACCGCGCTGCGGGAGGCCGCCGCCGACGACTCGGTGCGCGCCCTGGTGATCACCGGCGCGGGGAAGGCGTTCTGCGCGGGCCAGGACCTCAAGGAGCACGTCGCGCTGCTGAACTCCGGCGACCCGGCGCCGCTGAACACGGTCGAAGAGCACTACAACCCGATCATCCGGGCCGTGACGAGCATGCCGAAGCCGGTGATCGCCGCGGTCAACGGCACCGCCGCCGGGGCGGGCGCGTCGCTGGCCTACGCGTGCGATCTGCGGGTGGCCTCGACGAACGCGAAGTTCCTGATGGCCTTCGCCAACGTCGGGCTGTCGACGGACTCCGGCGCGTCGTGGACGCTGCCGAGGCTGATCGGCTACGGCCGGGCGATGGAACTGCTGCTGCTGGCCGAGCCGGTGGCCGCCGAGGAGGCGATGCGGATCGGCATGGTGAACCGGGTCGTCGACGCCGGTGACGCCGTCGCGGCGGCCACCGAGCTGGCCAAGCGGATGGCGGCCGGGCCGACCAGCGCCTACGCCCGGATCAAGGAGGCGATGCTGGCGGCGGCCGCCGAGGGCCTGGCCGAGGCGCTCGCCGTGGAGGCGGGAGCGCAGGCGGAGGCCGGGGCGACGGCCGACCACCGGGAGGCCGTCGCGGCGTTCGTCGAGAAGCGAACCCCCCACTTCACCGGCCACTGAGGCACCCCTGGGTCGTGAGTGTTTTGGGCTGCTTCAGCGCTCCAACACACTCACGACCCATGACCAGCGGAAACGTCAGCCTGCGCGCCGACAGGTGGCAAGGCCCGGTGGTGCACAGCACGTCGTGGGGCTGAGGTACGTGAAGGCCTCGGCACCGAATCAGCCGGTTTCCCCGCCGCCCGAATAGCCGCGGCAGAACGCCGCGAAAGCAGTCAGCGACCGGCGCATGCCCCAGACGAAGGCCGGCCGCACCACCGGCCAGACCAGCGCGCCGCCGGGCGGCAGCACCAGCCGTTCCCACCACAAGAACGTCGACGCCGCATTGCCGCACCGGACCACGTCAAACCCGCCGTCGCCGACGATCAGCCGTCCGTGGTGGCGCACCCGGCAGGTCTGCGGCGGCCGCCATTCGACGATCTCCATCCGGTCCACGACGCCGAACCCACGGAAGCCGGTGACCGCCACCAGCTGCGCGCCGGGCCCGTCGGGGCCGCCGAGCGCGTGCACCTCGGTGCCCAGCATCCACTCGCCCTGCCGCGCCCAGTCCGTCGCCGCTGCCCACACCACCTCGGGCGGCGCCTCGACCGGCACGCTCAGCCGCAGCTCGACCGGGCGCACCGGTCAGCCCTCCGGCTCGTCGGGACGCCCGGCCCGGGCCTCCTGCAGCTGCTCGCCCGCGGCGTCGAGCTGCCGCTCCAGGACCGCGATCCGGCCGTGCAGTTCGTCGAGTTCCCCGGCGAGGCGCTCCAGCGCCCAGTCCACCTCCGACGCCTTGTAGCCGCGGAGGACCTGCTGGAACCGCAACGCGCGCACGTCGGCGCCCTCGATGTCGGCCGGGGGCAGGCGGGTCGGGGTCGAGCCCGGCGGCAGCGGCGCGAGCTGCTCGCCGCGGCCGAAGACCAGCGAAGCCAGCAGGTAGGCCACCGCAGCGACCGCGAGCACCACGAACAGGTAGATGAGCGCACTAGCCACGGTCGTCAATCGTGGCACGAACGGCGAACCGCCGCGGCCACGGTCAGGTCTTGGCGGGCGCGGCCTCGAGCACGCCCTCGATGGCGGAGGTGAACTCGCGCCAGGCGCGGCGCTCGTTCTGCAGCGTCTGCACGCCGGTCTGGGTCAGGCGGTAGGTACGGCGCTGCCGCCCGCCGACGGTGCTCCAGGTGCTCTGCACGTAGCCGGCGCGCTCCAGTCTGCGCAGCGCCGGATATACGGTCCCGGTGGGCAGATCAAGGGCGCCGCCACTGCGTTCCTGCAGCGCCTCGATGATCGCGTAACCATGCAAGGCCCTGCCGTCGAGCGTGGCCAGCAGCAGGGCGTCCAGGTGGCCGCGGAGCGCATCAGCCTTCACAAGTAGCGACTCTACGGTCATTTGCGACCACTGTCACCGGCCTTGCGCAAGAGGACCTAGGTCCTTTCGCGATCCGGACTCCGAATGACGTCCATCACAGTGCGCCGTTCGGGTGGCGCAAACCCGAAAATCCGTTGACAGCACTCGATTCCCGCCACACTGCGGTGTCGGACGTACCGGGCGAGCGATCAGGAGCCGATTGCCGTGTCCAACGACAGCGCCCAGGAAACCACCGGTGCTTCGCGACTCGACGCCGAGACGACCTTCGCCCCGCGGCAGCAGGCCCTCGACCAACTCCGCTCGTACCTCGCGATGCTCGTCGACGTGATCGACCAGCACCCGGAGGCGAGCATGGAGCGGGACGAGGCGCAGTGGCGGCTGGAGGAGCTCGTCGACGAGCTGGCCAGGACGCCGCCGAGCCCGCCGCGCGTCCAGTCCCGGTGGCTGCGGCTGGTCCCGGTGCTCCGGGAGGTCCGCCCGGACGTGCCGATCGCGATCCTCACCCAACTGCTCAATCGGGCCGTCGGCAACCTCTGAACCGCTCACCGCCTCGTGAGCGCTGATGCCGGTTCTTACCGGATCGAGCGCTCACGAAGCCTCAGGCGAGGGCGCGGAGGACCTGGTCCGGCGGGTGGGTGCCCGCGATGGCCGCGACCATCTCGACCGTCCGGCGGGTCTCCAGCACGTGGTGCGCGCGGAAGATCCGGGCGCCGCCCCAGGCCGCGATCGCGGTGGCCGCCAGCGTGCCCTCCAGGCGCTCCGTCACCTCCGCGCCCAGCGTCTCGCCGATGAAGTCCTTGTTGGACAACGCCATCAGCACCGGCCAACCGGTGGCCACCAGCTCGCCGACCCGCCGCAGCAGCGCCAGGCCGTGCCAGGTGTTCTTGCCGAAGTCGTGGGTCGGGTCGATCAGCACGCCGTGCGCGGGCACCCCGAGCCGCACCATCCGCTCGGCCCGCTCGACGAGTTCGGCCGTCACCTCGGCGACCACGTCGGCGTAGCGGGGCCGGTACGGGTCGGTGCGCGGCGGCAGGCCGCCGGTGTGCGAGCACACCACGCCGACGCCGAACTCGGCCGCCACCTCGGCGAGCAGCGGATCGGCGCCCGCCCAGGTGTCGTTGAGCAGGTCCGCCCCGGCCTCGCACACCTGCCGGGCCACGTCGTGCCGCCAGGTGTCGACGCTGATCACCAGGTCCGGGTGGCGTTCCCGGACCGCGGCGACGAACGGCACCACCCGCTCGATCTCCTCGGCGGCGTCCACCGTCTCGCCCTGCGCCCCGGCGCGGACCCCGCCGATGTCGATGATGTCCGCGCCGTCGGCGACGGCCCGGTCCACGGCGGCGGTGGCCGCATCGGCGGCGAAGGTCCGCCCCCGGTCGAAGAACGAGTCGCGGGTGCGGTTGACGATCGCCATCACCAGCGGTCGGTCTTGGGGCATGTCCTTGTCGCGGAACCGGAGAGCCTGCACAACCCCAGATCCTGGCACGCCATCGGCCGTTGGAGGTACACGGACCGGCTTGCGTTGTGGTGCGAGTGGCGGAACCTCAGGCACCCGGTTCCCGGCTTGCGGCGCAGGCGTCGAGCGCCTCGTCGACGTCGGTGGCCACCGTGAGCGCGTCCAGCGAGTGCCGGGTGGCGAATCCGGTGTCCACCAGGCCGTGCAGCCAGTCCAGCAGGCCGCGGTAGTGGCCGTCCGGGTCGAGCAGCACGACCGGCTTGGCGTGCATGCCGATGTAGCGGGCGGTCCAGATCTCGAACAGCTCCTCGCAGGTGCCGATGCCGCCGGGCAGCGCGAGGAACGCCGTCGCGTGCGCGTCCATCAGGCCCTTGCGCTCCCGCATCGTGTCCACGACCAGCAGCTCGTCGGCATCGGTGTCGGCGACCTCGAGGTCCACCAGGGCGCGCGGGATGACGCCGACGGTCCGGCCGCCGCCGGCCCGCGTCGCCCGGGCGACCTCGCCCATCATCGACACGCGCCCGCCACCGGAGACCAGCGACCAGCCCCGCTTGGCGATCTTGGTGCCCACCTCCGCCGCCAGGTCCAGGTGTTGTTGCGGCACCGGGCGCGATGCGCAGTAGACGCAGACGGCGACGTCCACAGTGGTCTCCTCGGGCTCAACGCTGCTCAATGAGTGGCCTCCCACGCCTCGTACGCCTCCTGCACGATGCTGACCGCGTCGTCGATGTCGTCGGTGAGGTGCAGCAGCGCGAGGTCCTTGTCGCCGATCTTGCCCGCGGCGTGCATGCTGTCGCGGATCCAGTCGTACAGGCCCTGCCAGTAGGACTTGCCGAACAGCACCACCGGGAACTTGGTGACCTTCTTGGTCTGCACCAGGGTCAGCGACTCGAACAGCTCGTCCATGGTGCCGAAGCCACCGGGCAGGCAGACGAACGCCTGCGCGTACTTGATGAACATCGTCTTGCGGACGAAGAAGTAGCGGAAGTTGACGCCGAGATCCACCCACGGGTTGAGGCCCTGCTCGAACGGCAGCTCGATGCCGAGCCCGATGGACAGCCCACCGGCCTCCGACGCGCCGCGGTTGACGGCCTCCATCGCGCCCGGGCCGCCGCCGGTGATCACCGCGCAACCGATCTTCGCCAGCGCCGCGCCGAGCTCGACGCCGGTGGCGTACTCCGGGTGCTCCCGCGGCGTCCGCGCCGAACCGAACACGGTCACCGCGCGCGGCACCTCGGCGAGCGCGCCGAAGCCCTCCACGAACTCGGACTGGATGCGCATCACCCGCCACGGATCGGTGTGCACCCAGTCCGACGGGCCGCGCGAGTCCAGCAGCCGCTGGTCGGTGGTGGTGGGTTCGCGCAACCTCGACCGGCGCAGCACCACGGGTCCGCGTTGCTTCTCCTGGGGGCGCTCCGAGCCGTTCGGCTCGCCCCACGGGCCTTCGATCGTCATGTGGTCGAGAGTACGCACGGGCCCTCGGCCCCCGGCGCCTGCCCGGCCACCGCGCCGAGCGGGGAAATGCCTGTTCACGAGGGATTCACACGAGCGTGCGGCGGCGTACGATACGAAGAAAAGATCTAGTGGTGCCGGCGATGCCGGCCGTGCACACCACGCAGATCACCCGATCTACGCAGGCGCCGGAGACGGGTCGCCGGGCAAGGCCAGAAGTCGAGCCCGGGAGCCAGCCATGCTCATCGAACTGCTGATCCTCATCATCGCCCTGGGTGTTGTCTACGTCGCCGCGAGCGTCAAGGTCATCAAGCAGTACGAACGCGGCGTGGTGTTCCGCTTCGGCCGCCTGCAGGAGCTGACCCGCGGACCCGGGCTGACCACGATCGTCCCGGTGATGGACCGGATGCGGAAGGTCAACCTGCAGATCGTCACCATGCCGGTGCCCGCCCAGGAGGGCATCACCCGCGACAACGTGACCGTCCGGGTTGACGCGGTCGTGTACTTCAAGGTCGAGGACCCGGCGCGCGCGATCGTCAACGTCGAGGACTACCTCTTCGCCATGGGACAGGTCGCGCAGACTTCGCTGCGTTCGATCATCGGCAAGAGCGACCTGGACGACCTGCTGTCCAACCGCGAACGGCTCAACCAGGGCCTGGAGCTGATGATCGACAGCCCGGCGCTGGGCTGGGGCGTGCACATCGACCGGGTGGAGATCAAGGACGTCTCGCTGCCGGAATCCATGAAGCGCTCGATCGCCCGCCAGGCCGAAGCGGAACGCGAGCGGCGTTCGCGAGTCATCTCGGCGGACGGCGAGTTCCAGGCGTCCCGCAAGCTCGCCGACGCGGCCCACGTCATGGCCGACACCCCGGCCGCGCTCCAGCTCCGCCTGCTGGAAACGGTCGTCGAGGTGGCGGCGGAGAAGAACTCGACCCTGGTGCTGCCGTTCCCGGTCGAACTCCTCCAGTTCGTCGACACCGCGAAGCGCATCGGCGCGACGGGCGAAGCCCCGAGCGCAAAGCCGGCGGAGCTCCCCGACGCGGCGCACGAAGCAGCGGAACTCACCGACGCGGAGCGCGAAGCAGCGAAGCTCCCCGCATCGGAGCCGGCGGCGGAGCTGCCGCGGCAGCGTGAGGGCACGGCCGCCGACGGCAGGAGGCCGCGCGCCGCGGAGCGCTCGGAGAGCGCGGACAGCGACGAGGAGTCGATGCTGGGCATCGCCTGACCGCGCGTAGCGCGGGCTTCAGGCGAAGAAGCGGCGGAGGACGTCGGCGCAGCGGCGGATCTCCGCGGTCGCCACGTGCTCCTGCTTCGTGTGCGCGAGGGTCGGCGAGCCCGGGCCGAAGTTCACCGCCGGGAGGCCTCGGGCCGCGAACCGCGCCACGTCGGTCCAGCCGAGCTTCGCGACCGGCTCCGACCCCGACGCTTCGACCAGCTGCGCCGCCGCCGGCGAGGTCAGTCCGGGCAAGGCGCCCTGGGCGCCGTCGGTCACCACGACCTCGAAGCCGTCGAAGACCTCGCGCAGGTGTGCTTCGGCCTCCGCCAGCGACTTGTCCGGGGCGAACCGGTGGTTCACCGTCACCACGCACGAGTCCGGCACCACGTTGCCCGCGACGCCGCCCTCGATCCGCACCGCCTGCAGACCCTCGCGGAACTGCAGGCCGTCGATCACCGGGTTGCGCGGCGTGTACTCGACCAGCCGCTGCAGCACCGGCTGCGCGGCGTGGATCGCGTTGACGCCCATCCACGCGCGGGCCGTGTGCGCGCGGGCGCCGGTGGTGCGCACCTCCACCCGCATCGTGCCCTGGCAGCCCGCCTCGATCGCGGCGTTCGAGGGCTCGCACACCACCGCCAGATCGCCGGCCAGCCACTCCGGCAGCTCCCGCTCGATCCGGTTCAGGCCGTTGCGCTCGGCTTCCACCTCTTCGCAGTCGTAGAACACGAACGTCAGGTCGTGCCGCGGTTCCGGGAGCGTCGCGGCGAGGTGCAGCATGACCGCGTCGCCGCCCTTCATGTCGACCGTGCCGCAGCCGTGCAGGACCTCCTCGGCGCCCGAACCGGTGCGCCGCACCGGGAGGTTGTCGTTGATCGGCACGGTGTCCAGGTGCCCGGCGAGCACCACTCGCGAGTCCCGCCCGAGGTTCGTGCGCGCCAGCACGGCGTCGCCGTTGCGCACCACTTCGAGGTGCGGCGCCTGGTCGCGCAACGCCTGCTCCACCGCATCGGCGATGGCCTTCTCCCCGCCGGAGACGCTGGGGATGTCCACCAGCGCGGCGGTGAGTTCGACGGGGTCAGCGGTGAGATCCAACGGCGCAGTCACGCCCCGGAGGCTACCCGGACGCCCGGATAGCGGCGGGACCAGCGGTTCAGTCCTGTGAACAGGTGGGAAACGGATCCGCGCAACCGCCGTCCAAGCCGTGATCATCGCGCTAGGCTTCCGCCGCTGGAGGTGGGCATGGACTACACGGTCAATCCCGATGCGCTCAGGAAGGCCGGCGCGAGCGCGAAGTCGGCGGGCGAGCAGGCCGGGCAGGTGAAGCTGGGGCCGCCGGCCGAGGACATCTCCGAGGCGATGCCCGGCGGCAAGTCCGAGGGGGCGTCGAAGCAGGTCGCGCAGAGCTGGGACAAGGCGATCAAGTCCTGGAGCCAGGCCGCCGCGCAGCACGGCGAATCGCTGACCGCGAGCGCCGACGGGTACCAGCAGTCCGACGAGTCGAGCGCGGCGGACATCGACCGCGTCGGCACGCAGGCCGGGAGGTAGGCGGCAACATGGTGTCCTTCGCCGACGTGCGCCGCTGGAAGCCGGAGGGCCTCGACGCCGTCCACAACGACCTCGGAAAACGCCGCGACGACCTCGTCAACCTGCAGGACGAGCTGGACGGCGCGAAGAATCCGGAGGGCTGGAGCGGCGAAGCCGCCGACGGCTCCGCGAAGCAGCACGAGAAGCTGGTGTCGGACATGCGCTCGCTGGTGGCCGAGGTCGCCACCGTGCGGGTCGCGGTGGCCGCGGCGGCCGACGACGTCGCCAGGATCAAGCAGCAGATCCAGCAGGCCGACCACGAGGCGCAGGCCAACGGCTTCGAGATCACCGAGGAAGGCGGCGTCCGCGACGTCAAGCCGCCCCAGGACGTGCCGGAAGACCAGCTGGAGCAGGTCAAGCAGCAGCGCATCCAGGTCCGCGACAAGCTCGTCGAGACGATCGAGAAGATCCTCGACGACGCCGAGCAGGCCGACGCCGAGCTCGCCAAGGCGCTGACCTCCGCGGAGCAGGACAAGATCGAGCCAGGCAAGGGCGACTCCCTGGCCGACGCCGCGAACACCGACGACATCCAGGCCCTCGCCGCCTCCGCCGGGAAGCCGAAGGACGATTCGCCGAAGGCGGCGGCGGAATGGTGGAAGTCGCTGTCCGACGAGCAGCGCGCGGCGCTGCGGGAGAACCCGCCCGAATGGCTGGGCAACCGCGACGGCATCCCCGCCGAGGTCCGCGACGAGGCCAACCGCGGCCGCATCGACGACGTGCGCAACGACCTCGAACAGCAGAAGAGGCAGCTGGAGCAGGGCGGCGTTTCCGAGGACGAGAAGGAAAAACTCCAGCAGGTCAACGACAAGATCAAATCGCTGGACGAGGTCGAGAAGACCATCGCCAAGGAGGACCCGCCGCGCCAGCTGCTGGTCCTCGACAGCAGCGGCGAGCGGATGAAGGCCGCCGTCGGGGTGGGCAACGTCGACACCGCCGACCACGTCTCGGTGTACACGCCCGGCTACGGGACCACCGTCCAGGGCAGCCTCGGAAACTACGACTCGAAGATGCAGGAACTGGTCAAGGAGTCGAAGGCCGAGCTCCTCCGCAACGGCAAGGACGACAGCGTCGCCGCGGTCGCCTGGCTCGGCTACGAAGCCCCGCAGAAGTCCGAGGACACGGACGTGTTCGGCGACTCGGTGATCAGCTCCAACTCCGCCCAGGAAGGCGGCGAGAAGCTGAACAACTTCTACAAGGGCATCAACGAGTCCCGGGACACCGACCCGCACCTGACCGCGATCGGCCACTCCTACGGCTCCACCACCACCGGCTACGCCCTGCAGGGCGGCGGCCACGGCGTCGACGACGCGATCATCTTCGGCTCCCCCGGCATCGGCACCAACGACATCGAGGACCTGCACGTCCCCGAGGGCCACGCCTACCGGCTGGAGGCCAAGAACGACCAGGTCGCGGACTTCGCCCGGTTCGGCGGCGACCCGTCCCACATGGACGGCTTCAAGGACCTGTCCACCGAGAAGTCGAACGAGGGCAAGGGCGTCGAGGGCCACAGCGACTACCTGGACACCGAGACCACCAGCCAGCACAACATGGCCTCGGTGGTCGCGGGCCTCCCGGACAACACCGTGGAGGGCAAGACCAACGGCGTCGGGGATGTGATCTCCTACGTCCCGCACCAGGCCCAGGAAGCCGGCTCCGCGATCTACGACTTCGGCGAGAAGACGGTGTCCGGTGCCAAGGACCTGGGTGAGAAAACGGTGTCCGGCATCAAGGACTTCTTCTCATGAGAAAGCTCGTCCTGTTCGTCCTCTGCGGTCTGCTCGCCGCCGGTTGCGCGAGCGGACCCGAACCGTCCGACGGGGGAAACGTGGCAGACCCGCTCAGCATGTTGCGGCAGCGACCGTCCATGGAGGAGATCACCGCCCGCTACGAGGAGATGCAGCAGAAGCTGCGGGACCGGCTCT
The DNA here is from genome assembly GCF_040654735.1 of Saccharopolyspora sp. NPDC050642. Classification (NCBI taxonomy): domain Bacteria; kingdom Bacillati; phylum Actinomycetota; class Actinomycetes; order Pseudonocardiales; family Pseudonocardiaceae; genus Saccharopolyspora; species Saccharopolyspora sp. NPDC050642. The sequence goes on from NZ_JBFAIN010000015.1 coordinate 12,572, forward strand.
CCGCCGACCTCGGCCTGGCGACGCCGTGGATCAACAAGGGCGACCCCGGCCAGGCCGCCTGCCAGGGCAAGGAGCTCTCGCACGTCGACGGCGCCGAACAGCACAGCCTGGACACCTGGGCCTACGAGGGCAACATCCCGGACACCCAGTGGGAGCGGGCCCAGCAGATCGGGATCGACGTGACCAAGGAGTACGGCTTCAAGGAGCTGGAGATCGTGGTCAACCGGCCCGGCGACCACAAGGTCGAGATGCGCGACGAGTTCGGCGCGCAGCTGCAGTTCGGCACCAAGGTGAACACGATCCTGAGCCTGCGCACCGGCTGCCACCTCCTCCAGTCCGCCAAGGGCTGATCCCGCCCGCGGCCGCCGGCCACGAGTCCACCGGGCTTGCGGCCGGCGGCCGCGTGATCTCTCGCTTCGAAAGGCAAAGACCGCTCCATGGTGTCGTTCGCCGACGTGCGTCGCTGGAAACCCGATGCGCTGGAGGAGGTTTTCCGCACCCTCGGCAAGCGCCGCGACGAGCTGGTCGGGCTCGACGACGACCTCCATGCCGCGCGCAACCCGGAGGGCTGGACGGGCGAGGCGGCGGAGAGCTCCGCCAAGCGGCACGCCGAGCTCGGCAAGGACCTGCACCGGCTGGTCGCCGAAGTCGACGGCGTCCGCGACGCCGTCGGCAAGGCAGCCGAAGAGGTGGAGCAGATCAAGAAGCGGCTCGACGCGACGGAGCACCAGGCGCGCGCCAACGGCTTCGAGATCACCGAGGACGGCGGCATCCGCGACGCCGCACCGCCGCAGGACGTGCCCGCCGAGGAGATCGAGCGGGTCAAGCAGCAGCGGCTGCGCGCCCGCGACGAGCTGGCCGCGGCGGTCGAATCGATCCTCGACGACGCCGAGCGCACCGACGCCGAACTGGCCAAGACGCTGACCGCGGCGGAACAGGACGAGATCCAGCCCGGCGCCGCCCCGGCGCAGACCATGGCCGCCAAGGCCCCCGAGGACGGCGGCCCGTCGGAGAACGCCAAGTGGTGGAAGTCGTTGTCGGACGCCGAACGCGAGGCGTACACCAAGAATCCGCCCGCCTGGCTCGGCAACCGCGACGGCATCCCGGCCGAAGTCCGGGACAAGGCCAACCGCGCCCGCATCGCCGGCGAGCGATCCGCGCTGCAGGCCCGCAAGGACGAGCTGCGTGAGGGCGGCGTTTCCGGCGACGAGGAAGAGGAGCTCGCGAAGGTCGACGCCAAGCTCAAGTCGATCGCCGCGGTGGAGCAGATGCTGGCGCGCGGCGACCGCCAGCTGCTGCTGCTCGACACCGGTGGCGAACGGGCGAAGGCGGCGGTCGCCGTGGGCAATGTGGACACCGCCGACCACGTCTCGGTGTACACGCCGGGCATGAACACCACCGTCGACGGCTCGCTCAACGCCGACAAGCAGATGGACCAGCTGCGCAGGCAGGCCCAGTTCGAGAGCGACCGGCACGGCGACGGCGGCAAGGTCGCCGCGGTCACCTGGGTGGGCACCGAGTTCCCGCAGCGGAGCGAGGTCACCGACCTGGACCGCTCGGTGGCCACCGCCAAGCTGGCGGAGGACGGCGGCAAGAAGCTCGCCTCCTTCTGCGAGGGCATCAACGCCTCGCGGGACGACGACCCGCACCTGACCGCGATCGGCCACTCCTACGGCTCCACGATCACCGGCTACGCGATGCAGGAGCAGGGCCACGGCGTCGACGACGCGGTGTTCTCCGGCTCGCCAGGAGTGGGCACCGACGACGTCGAGGACCTCAACGTACCGGCCGGGCACTCGTACCGGATCGAGGCGAAGAACGACTGGGTGGCCGACCTGGGTCGCTTCGGCGGCGACCCCAGCCACCTGGACGGGATGACGGGCCTGTCCGCGAAGGAATCCGAGCACGGCAAGGGTGTCGAAGGCCACAGCAGCTACTTCGCGCCGGACAGCACGAGCCAGTACAACATGAGCACGGTGGTCGCCGGACTGCCGGATCGGGCGGTCAAGGACGGCGGCCGCGGGATCGGCGACGTGATCTCCGGCATGATCTCCTGAGGCGACCGCCGCCAGCACCCGACCGTACGGGGGAATCGTGGACGACCCGCGCAACCTGCTCCGCCAGCGCCCCAGCATCGAGGAGATCAGCGAGCGCTACGAACAGATGCAGCAGCGGCTGCTGGACCGGCTCAACATCGAGGTCGGGCCGCTGAAGTGGGCGGTGTCGGACCCGGTCAGCCGGGCCGGCTGCACCGAGTTCCCGGACGTCCACGAGGCGGAGAGCCGGGTGCTGGAGTCGTGGCGGGCGCCGGGCAACCTGCCCGACTCGGAGTGGTCGCTCGCGGTGGAGATCGTCCAGGAGATCACCGCCGAGTACGGCTTCGACGAGCCCGAAATCATCGTGAACCGCAGCGGCGACCACGAGATCATCGGCAACGACCAGTACGGCGCGGTCTACCAGTTCGGCACCGCCGCCAACACGGTCCTGATGATCACCACCGGCTGCCACCTGCTGGCCGCCGCCAAGGGCTGACGCCGTTCTCGCGCGAAAACGGCGCGGCACCCGGTCGGCGGCACCCGTGGCGGCCACCCCTGCGGGCCGCCGCCACCTGCGCCGATTACCGTTTCGGGTATGAGTGCACAGTCTCCCGACCCGCAGACCACGGGCGCCCACGGCGTCGGCCTGGCCACCGTGACCGACGACGGCACGGTGCTGGACACCTGGTTCCCGACCGTCAAGCTCGGCGAGCCGGGCCGGTCCGGCAGCACGCGGCTGTCCGCCGAGGAGGCGGCCGAGTCCCTCGGCGAGGCCGGGGCCGCCCTGCTCGGGCGGGACGAGGCCCGCGGCGTCGAGGTCGTCGCGGTGCGCACCGAGATCGGCCGCCTCTCCGACGAAGCGGTCGACGCGCACGACATCTACCTGCGCCTGCACCTGCTGTCGCACCGCCTGGTCCGCCCGCACGGTCAGACCCTGGACGGCATGTTCGGCCTGCTCGCCAACGTCGTGTGGACCAACCACGGCCCGTGCCCGGTGGAGGGCTTCGAGGCGACCCGGCTGCGGCTGCGGGCGCGCGGCCCGGTCACCGTCTACAGCGTCGACAAGTTCCCGCGCATGGTCGACTACGTCGTGCCGTCCGGGGTCCGCATCGGCGACGCCGACCGGGTCCGGCTGGGCGCGCACCTCGCCAGCGGCACCACCGTGATGCACGAGGGCTTCGTCAACTTCAACGCCGGCACGCTGGGCGCGTCGATGGTGGAGGGCCGGATCTCGGCGGGCGTCGTCGTCGGCGACGGCTCGGACGTCGGGGGCGGCGGCTCGATCATGGGCACCCTCTCCGGCGGCGGCAAGGAGGTCATCTCCATCGGCGAGCGCTGCCTGATCGGCGCCAACGGCGGGGTGGGCATCTCGCTGGGCGACGACTGCGTCGTGGAGGCGGGCCTGTACATCACGGCGGGCACGAAGGTGACGCTGCCGGACGGCACCATCACCAAGGCGCTGGAGCTGTCCGGCTCGGACGGCCTGCTGTACCGCCGCAACTCCACCACCGGCACGATCGAGGTCACCGCCCGGACCGGCGGCAAGGTCGAGCTGAACGCGGCGCTGCACGCCAACGACTGACCCGAGGCAAGGCGAAGGGCACCTCCGGCCGGGGGTGCCCTTCGTGCTTCCTGCGGGCGGGATCCGCTGGATGGACGAGGCGGCGGCCGGGGCGGCCGGTTTTATCATGAGCAATGGCCATCAGCTGGCAACGACGAGACCTCACGGGCGTCGTCGACCTGCCCGCCGAGCCCCGCACGGCTGACCGGCGGGCACCGCTCGCCGAGCACATCAGGGCCGGGCTGGACGCCCGGCTGCGCGCCCTGATCTCGCACGACCCCGGCACCCGGCAGGGCGAAGATCCCGAGGAACTGCACCAGATGCGGGTCTCGGTGCGCCGGATGCGGGCGATGCTGCTGTCGGGTCGGCGGTTCCTGGACCGGGACTGGTCGGAGCCGTTGCGCGCGGAGCTGGGCTGGCTGGGCAGGGCCCTCGGCCCGGTTCGCGATCTCGACGTGCTGCTGGAGCGGCTGCGCGCGGAGAGCGCCGATCTCCCGGCCGACGAACGCGCCGCGGCGGCCCGGCTGATCTCCGGCCTGGAGGCCGAGCACGGCCTGGCCAGGGTGGAGATGCTCGCGGCGCTGGACAGCGACCGCTACCTCGCCCTGCTCCGCTCGATCTCGGACTCGCTCCGCGCCGGACTGCCGACGCCGGAGTCCGATGCGGACACCGAACGCGAGTTGCGCAGGCTGGTCCTCGGCCAGTTCCGCAAGGTCCGGAAATCCGTTGCGCGGCTGCCAGAAACGCCCGCCGACGACGAGCTGCACGCGCTGCGCATCCGGGGCAAGCGAGTGCGCTACACGGCGGAACTGGCGCAACCGGCGTTCGGCAAGCCGATGCAGCAGCTGATCAAGGCGGCGAAGCAGTTCCAGGACGTGCTCGGAGAGCACCAGGACGCCTGCGTGGCCGAAGAACGCGTTCGCGGCCTCCTGCGCGGCTTCGGCGAGAACGTCGACGCCGCGGTCGCGTTCGTGGCGGGCCGCTTGGTGGAGCGGGAGCAGGCGCGCAAAGCGGAGCGCCGCGCCCAGTGGTGGCCGGCGTGGGAAGCGCTCGACGCCGCAGCCGCTGAGATCTGAAGGTTTCCCAGGCAAAAGCCCGTGAGCGGTTTGGGGCGCTCTAGCACCCCAAACCGATCACGGGCCTTTACCAGCGATAGCGGTCCGGTGGCCGGATCACTCGCTCAGGCGCTTGGCGGCCGCGGCGATGCGCTCGTCCGACGCGGTCAGGGCGATGCGGACGTGGCGCTCCCCCGCCGGGCCGTAGAAGGTGCCCGGCGCCACGAGAATTCCCCGCTGCGCCAACCAATCCACCGTCTGCCAAGCATCGTCGCCGCGGGTCGCCCACAGGTACAGGCCCGCCTGCGAGTGCTCGATGCGGAACCCCGCCGCCTCCAGCGCGGGCCGCAACACCGCCCGCCGCGCCGCGTAGAGCTCGCGCTGCACGCCCACGTGCGCATCGTCGCTCAGCGCGGCGGTGATCGCCTCCTGCACCGGCCGCGGGACGATCATCCCGGCGTGCTTGCGCAGCTCCAGCAGGCCCCGCACCAGATCCGGATCACCGGTGAAGAACCCGGCGCGATACCCCGCCAGGTTCGAGGACTTCGAAAGCGAGTGCACGGCGAGCACGCCGCGGAAGTCGGAGCTCACCGAGGGGTGCAGCACCGAAACCGGCTCGGCGTCCCACCCGAGCGCGAGGTAGCACTCGTCCGAGGCGACGACCGCGCCGAGCTCCCGCGCCGCCCGCACCGAGTCGGCGAGCTGCTGGGCGTCCAGCACCCGGCCGGTCGGATTGGACGGGGAGTTCAGCCACAGCAGCCGGGTACCGGCCGGCGGCAGCTCGCCGGGCGCGAGCCGGACCACCTCGGCGCCGGCGATCTTCGCGCCGACCTCGTAGGTCGGGTACGCCAGCTCCGGGATCGCGACGAGGTCACCGGGCCGGACGCCGAGCAGCGTCGGCAACCAGGCCACCAGTTCCTTCGAACCGATGGTCGGCACCACCGCGTCCGGCTCCAGGCCGAAAACGCCGTAGCGCCGCTCCATCGAGGCGACGGCGGCCTCCCGGAGCTCCGGGGTTCCGTGCGTGGCCGGGTAGCCCGGCTGATCGGCCACCGCCGACAGGGCCCGCCGCAGGTCCTCCGGCACCGGGTCGACCGGCGTGCCGACCGACAGGTTGACGATGCCGTCCGGGTGCGACCGGGCCGTCTCGGTCTGGGCCGCCAGCGAATCCCACGGGAAGTCCGGCAGCTGCGGGCCCCGAAGCCCGGGCACCGCAGCACCTGGGCCGGTCGCGGAACTCATTCGCCCTGCGGGGGCAGGCTGGTGACGGGCTCGACGTCCTTGTTGACCTTGCCCACCTTCGCCGCACCACCCGGCGAGCCGAGCTCGTCGAAGAAGTCCACGTTCGCCTTGGTGTAAGCGGCCCACTCCTCCGGCACGTCGTCCTCGTAGTAGATGGCCTCCACCGGGCAGACCGGTTCGCAGGCACCGCAGTCGACGCACTCATCGGGGTGGATGTAGAGCATCCGCCCGCCCTCGTAGATGCAATCGACAGGGCATTCCTCGATGCATGCCTTGTCGAGCACGTCGACGCAGGGCTCGGCGATCACGTAGGTCACGGTTGCTCTCCTGCTCGAAGCGTTGTCCTAATCGCGCTCAGGAACCTCCTGAGGCGACTGCTGACAGTATCTCTCGTACCCACCCTGGACACGTAACTGGTCCCACAGCGCGAGAGCCGGACCGACTCTACGACGCCGGGGTTAACGCCGTAAACCATTGCGCCGCAACCATTGCGCGCCGAACCGCCCCACCTTGCGCAGGGCAGATCTTTCTCCCAGGTAGCCGCCCACGACGCCGACGACCGGGACGCTGCCGATCAACTCGTGGTAGAAGCGGCCCTGCGGCCGCTTGTCGAGTTCCGAATCGATCTCCCACAGCGCACGTGCCATTCGCCACACCGTGCGCACGACGGCCTTCGGCGTCGCCCGGCCGTGCTCGCGCCGCGCGGCGTCGAGGTCCTCGGTGAGCTCCGAGACCCGCTCGTCGTCCTCGGCGCGCCCGGCCGCCAGCTCGTCCGACAACTCGCGCCCCAGCAGCACCTCGGCGATCAGCTGCACCTTGACGGCCCGATCGGTCACGCCGTGCTCGGCGGCGATGGCGCACAGCACCAGGCCCTGGCCGGTGATGCCCAGCGCGTTGCGGATCGGCAGCCGCGAGGTGATGACGCCGCCGAACCGGGGCAGCCCGGCGACCAGCGCGAGGAACCGCCCGACCCGGGAGGCCCACCAGTCGCAGCGCTGCTCGACGGACATCGCGTCCCACGCGGAACTTCCCGGCACCTGCATCCCGTCCAGCTGCCGCAGGACCTTCCGCAACGCCCCGTCGGCGTCGAGATCGCCGGACCGACCGCGCAGCCGCAGCGGATCGGACTCCCGCAGCGCGTCCAGCACAGGCGCGGTCGCCCGCACGAACGGCCGCAGCACCGCCGCGATCCGCTCGTCGGTCAGCACCTCAGCCATGTCGCTTCGCGTTCTTGCCCAGCACGATTCCAAGCATCATCGCGCTGGGCAGGGCGCCGCCACCGATCAGCAGCAGGGCGCGCCAGTCGTTGAGCAGCACTATGTCGCCGCCCGGCCCGAACAGGCCGAACACGAAAACCGTCGCGAACCACACCAGCAACGGGGCCCCGGCGATCCGGCGCCGCGGCGAGATCCGCGCGGCCTCGGCCACCAGCAGCGGCGTGGTCACCACCGCCAGCGCGGCGGTGACCGGGAACTGCACGGAGCCGATGTAGGACGGGAGGAACAACAGCTCGATCAAGGCCAGCAGAAGGGCATTGAGCAGCAGAAAACCGAGCAGCACGCGGTCGCGAGCGGTCAACGGTCGCCCACCGGCTCGGTTCCGCTCACCCCGAGCCCGCCGAAGAGATCGGCCTGGCAGCCCTGCGGATCACCCGTCGCCAGCACGTAGTGCTCGGTCGTCACGATCGGCTGCGCGACGCCGTTGGACAGCGCGTACGCCGCCACGCCCTCGCCGTTGTGCCACTGATCCAGCCACACCTTCACCTGCGTGCCGTGCGCTCGCAGGGCGCTGATCTTCGCCGGCAGGTGCTCGGAGACGTCGACGACCGTGGTGATCGATTCGTCCTCGACGCTGGCCAGCTCGTGCGGTTCGGGCAGCTCGAAGGGCATGTCCGCGGCCTCCGCCAGCCCGGCGAGCCCCTTCGCGAGCTCGTCGCGGGACGGGACCGCGTAGAACACCCGCTGGACCTCGGGAACCTTCGCGGCCGCCGCGACGGTCACCTCGTGGGCGCGGACGTGGTCCGGATGGCCGTAGCCACCGTCGGCCGCGTAGCTCACGACGACCTGCGGCTTCACGTCCCGCAGCACGGCTTCCAGCGCATCGGTCTGCTCCTGCAGGTCACCGACGGCGAAGGCGCGCGGGTGCGCGTCGGGCAGCGCGCCCGCCTGACCGGGCTGCTCCCAGAGCATCCCCGAGTCGCGCCAGCGGCCGATGCCGCCGAGGAACCGGTGATCGGCCACCCGCAGCGCGGCGCAGGCCGAGCGCAGCTCGCCGACGCGATAGCCGCCGAGCTGGTCGGCCTGGTCCGAAGCCAGGCCGCGCAGGCTCTCGGGGATGACCTCGCCCTCCTCGCCGAGGGTGCAGGTCACCACCACCACCTGCACGCCACGAGCGGCGTAGCGGGCGATCGTCCCGCCGGTCCAGAGGGTTTCGTCGTCTGGGTGCGCGTGTACCAGCAGCAACCTCGGTGGGGCCGTCAGCGTCACCGGTCCAGACTAATCTGCGGCGCACACCACACTGCGCACGGTAGCCGCATTACCCCGAACGCCCGAATCGGCGCGCCGCGAACGGCGCACCCCGATCGCGGCAACCACCCGGCTCCGACCCGCCCGCGAGCCGAACGGACCGACGTTCTCGCAGCTCAGCGACAGCATGTCCGCTGGGTGGCCACGCCGCGGGAATTAATAGCCGTCGTTATCGGCAGGCGTTCCGATCCACTTGGCAGCGGTCGAGAACGGCCCGGCCAGGCCGTTGCCGGCCTCGACCCCGGTGGCCTCCCGGCGCAGCGCCATCACCTGGGCCTGCTGGTACAGCGGGAGCGCGACAGCGTCGCGCCACAGCACCGGCTCGACGACCGCCGAGGCCTCCGGGAACGGCACCTGCCCGGTCAGCGCCGCGTCGATCGTCGGCTGCAGCAGCTCGTCGCAGAAGCCGGCGTCGTTGTACGGGAAAGGCTTCTCGCTGTCCGCGGCCACGCCCGGGCAGCCGTACGAGGAGGCCATCATCGCCGCCGGATCGCCGCCGGCCGGACGAGGCGCGATCGCCATGTCCACCGAACCCGCCCCGCCGGATTCCCCGGACCGCGGATTGGCCGACAGCATCTCGCCGAACAGCTGATCGCCGGTCGGCGTCACCACGGTCGCCTGGATCCCCTGCTCCCGCAGCTGCTGCGCGGCCGCCTCGGCGACCCGGATGTAGGACTCGTGCTCGAACGGCGCCGCGATGACGAGGTTCAGCGGTCGCCCGTCCCGCAGCCACGCGCCGCCGCTGCGGTGGTAACCGGCCTCGCCGAGCAGCCGCTCGACCTGCGCGGGATCGGGCCGGTTCGGCAACCCCTGTTCGGTCGGCGTGTAGCCGCGCTCGGACGGGGCGAGCACCTGGGCGTGCGCCTGCAGCTGATCCGCGGGCCCGCCACCCGTGCCCGCCTCGACCAGCGCGGGCCGGTCGAGGGCCGCGAGAACCGCCCGGCGCACCTTGACGTCCGCCAGCTCGCGGCTGTCGTGCCGCAGCAGCACCTCCATGGTGGCCGGGCGAGGCACGGTGATCAGCTGCACCGCGTCGCCGAGGTCCCGCAGCGACTGCATGGTGCCCCGGTCCGCGCCGAACACGGCGAGGTGGCTGTCTCCGCTGCGCAACGCCTCGACCTGACGCGCCCTGTCGAGCGCGCGCAGCACGATCCGGTCCGACTGCGCGGGCGGACCCCAGTAGCGGTCGTTGCGCTCCAGGATGATCTCGCCGCGGTCCAGGTCGATCTGCCGGATCGCGAACGGGCCGCCGGAGGCCGGGTAGCCGTCGTCGAGCACCGTCGCCCAGCCGCGCGGCGCGTCCCTGAGCAGGTGCGCGGGCAGCAGGTTGTTGAACAGCGTCTGCCAGCCGGGGAACGGCTTGGCGAAGGTCACGTCGACCGTCTTGCCACCCTGCCGCGACGCGACGTCGTCGATCAGCTGGTAGCCGGCCGGATCGGACACGCCGGGCTGGGAACGCAGCTGCTCCCACAGGTAGACGAAGTCCTCGGCGGCGATCGGCGCGCCGTCGGACCAGTTGGCCTCCCGCCGGATCCGGTAGCGGACGGTGAACTTCTCCGCGTCCGGCACCAGCTCGGCCGATTCCATCAGCGTGCCGTCCAGCTGCAGGTGGCCGTCGGCCCCCGGGCGGAACACCGACGGCAGCATCAGGCTGGCCAGCGCCGAACTCGTCGGCGACAGGTCGGCGAGGGTGTGCGGGTTGAACCCGCCCTCGAGCTCGTCGACACCGACGACGACCTCCACCGGCATCGGCTGCGTCGGCGGCGCGCTGGTCGGCGGGGCCTGCGTCGGGGTTTGCGGTTGCGGCACCAGCGGCGGCGGGGGCGCATTCGTGCAGGCAGCCACCACGCTGACGGTCGTCAGCAGCAGGGAGACCACTGCCAGTGGGCGGCGTCGACCCTGAGACACGCCGGACCTCCCCTCACGTCTGCTCCCCCGAACACCCCGGCCCACCCGGGGCGGCTCGCACGTGCGGAAGACGCGCGAGAGCCCTCCATGGTTCCTGCCGTCGCCGAAATGATCGACACCGGGGTCACGGCCCAGTGTGCTAGCCGACGGCCCGCGCTGCGCGCGATTCGGCGAAATCCCCGGTCACGCCGGGGACGAGCGCGAGCGGACTCGGCGGCGGCCGATGTTCGAGCCGCCACCGAGACCACCGCACGTGTCGGAAATCCCACAACGAGAAGGCCTCTGGGGTTCCGCTACCCGCACCGCCACGCAAGGTGGACTGGAAACAGCGTTCTCAGTTGACGCCGTTGTCGCGGGCCTTGGCGCGGGAGCGCTCGCGGGCGCGGGTCGTGCTGTCCAGGACCGTCTTGCGCACCCGGATCGCCGACGGGCCGACCTCGACGCACTCGTCGCCGGAGCAGAACTCCAGCGCCTCCTCCAGCGCGAGCGTCCGCGGCTTGGCCAGCCGCTCCAGCTCGTCCGCGGTGGAGGACCGCATGTTGGTGAGCTTCTTCTCCTTGGTGATGTTCACGTCGAGGTCCTCGGCGCGCGGGTTCTCCCCGACCACCATGCCCTCGTAGACCTCGTTGCCCGGCTCCACGAAGAAGCTGCCGCGGTCGGCCAGCTGGATCAGCGCGTAGGTCGTCGCCGAGCCCGCCCGGTCGGCCACCAGCGAGCCGGTGTGCCGGGTGCGCAGCTCGCCCACCCACGGGAAGTAGCCCTCGAAGACGTGGTTGGCGATGCCGGTGCCGCGGGTCTCGGTGAGGAACTCGGTGCGGAACCCGATCAGGCCGCGGGCCGGGACCACGTACTCCAGCTTGATGCGGCCGGTGCCGTGCCCGTCCATGGTCTCCATCCGGCCCTTGCGCCCGGCCAGCAGCTGGGTGACCGCGCCGAGGTGCTCCTCGGGGGAGTCGATGGTCAGCCGCTCGAACGGCTCGCACAGCTGGCCGTCGATGGTCCGGGTGACCACCTGCGGCTTGCCGACGGTGAGCTCGAAACCTTCCCGGCGCATGGTCTCCACCAGGATGGCCAGCGCCAGCTCGCCGCGGCCCTGCACCTCCCAGGCGTCCGGCCGCTCGGTGGGCAGCACCTTCATGCTGACGTTGCCGATCAGCTCGGCGTCCAGCCGGTTCTTGACCTGCCGCGCGGTGACCTTGGTGCCGCCGTTGCGGCCGGTCAGCGGCGAGGTGTTGACGCCGATGGTCATCGAGATCGCCGGGTCGTCGACGGTGATCCGGGGCAGCGGCTCCGGGGCGTCGGGGTCGGCGAGGGTGTCGCCGATGGTGATGTCCGGGATACCGGCGATGGCGACCAGGTCGCCCGCGGACGCCTCGCTGCACGGCACCCGGTCGAGGTTCTCGGTGATCAGCAGCTCGGTCAGCCGGACCTTCTCGACGGTGCCGTCGGCGCGGCACCAGCCGACGGTCTGGCCCTTGCGCAAGGTGCCGGAGTGGATCCGGCACAGCGCGATCCGGCCGAGGAAGGAGGACGCGTCGAGGTTCGTCACCAGCGCGCGCAGCGGGGCCTCGGTGTCCGCGGTCGGCGCGGGCACGTGCTTGAGCAGGACCTCGAACAGCGCGCTGAGGTCTTCCTCGTCGGGCAGACCGCCGTCCACCGGCTGGGCCAGCGACGCCCGGCCGGCCCGCGCGGAGGCGTAGACGACCGGCAGGTCCAGGATCGCCTCCATGTCGAGCTCGACCTCGCCGTCGAGCTCGCTGGCCAGTTCCAGCAGCAGGTCGTGGGCCTCCTCGACGACCTCGGCGCAGCGGGCGTCCGGGCGGTCGACCTTGTTCACGACCAGGATCACCGGCAGCCCGGCGGCCAGCGTCTTGCGCAGCACGAACCGGGTCTGCGGCAGCGGGCCCTCGCTGGCGTCCACCAGCAGCAGCACCCCGTCCACCATCGACAGGGCGCGCTCGACCTCACCGCCGAAGTCGGCGTGACCGGGGGTGTCCACCACGTTGATGGTCACCGGGCCGGCGTCGGTCTCCCGGCGGACCGCGGTGTTCTTCGCGAGGATCGTGATGCCCTTCTCGCGCTCCAGGTCGTTGGAGTCCATCACGCGGTCGACGAGCTCGGCGCGCTCGGAGAAGGCGCCGGACTGCCGCAGCATGGCATCCACCAGGGTGGTCTTGCCGTGGTCGACGTGGGCAACGATGGCGACGTTGCGCAGATCACTGCGAATGGGGGCGGCGACGCTGGTGGCGGACACGCGGGTACTCCTGGATCGGCGCAGATGGGCGCGGCGGGGTTCGTCGACTTGGTCCGGGTGCGGGACGATCCGCAAGGCACCGTGCCGCGGCTCCACTGCGCCGCAGCTGCGGAGCTGATCGGGCGCCACCACCCCGGGGCGGAGGCGCGCACGTCGACGCGCGGCTCCTCCCAGGGTAGTGCAACCTCGTGCGGGACCGGCCGCCGCGTGCTCAGCGCAACACCCGGGGCCGGTGCCCAACATCAAGTTCGCCATTTCAGGTTAGGTTCGCCTAGCCTGTGCCCAACCCCGTCTCGGCACCGAAAGAACAAACCGTGGGCAAAGGCACCATCAAGGTCAAGAAGAAATGCTGTCGGTCGCGACCGCCCTGCAAGAGCTGCCCCATCGTGGTACTGCGCGACCTGCTGCGCGAAACCAAGGCGGAAGAGGTCAAGAAAACGCAAAAGAAGGTCAAGAAAGCGGCAAAGAAGAAATAGCGCGAATTGATCTGACCGCGGCACCCGCCGCGGTTGCGAGACGTCCTCGGAGCTACTTGTGGGCGGCCGTGGACAGCGGGTCGGCGTACTTCGCCAACTCGGGGATCGTCCGCAGCGCGGCGAACTCGATGACTTCGTAACGAGCCAGCTTGTGCAGCGCGAACGGGTCCGTCGCGAGGATCGCGTCGAGCCTGCCGCGAGACATCGCCCTGGCGATGATCACTCCGCCGCTGCGCGGGTGGCGATGGCCGGCGGCGATGAAGTCACCGGCATCGTAATGCTGGGTTACCCATTCGTAGTGATCTACCAGTTGGCCGTCGATATCCGATTCTGGCGCGGTGTATTGCAGCAGCACTACAAACATTCTTTCACGGTAGCCCTTCCACTTGACCGCTGCCGATCACCAAGCGGTAACATTGCCGCGTGCGCGTGATGTCGAACATGTGGTGGGCCGTCCGAGGGCGGCCCAGCATCGTCGTGCACTGACACGCAGACCATCGGCCGCCCCTCCGGGCGGCCGAGCGGTGCGAGGTCGATCCGGGTGGCAGCGGCCCAGGACCCCAGGAGAGACCAATGACCCGCCTGTCCGGGATCACCCCGTCCGGCCACGTCCAGCTGGGCAACTACCTCGGCGCCGTGCGGCGGTGGGCCGCCGAGCGCGAACCTGCGGACCTGTTCTTCGTCTCCGACCTGCACGCCATGACCACGTCGCACCGGCCGCAGCGGCTGCGCGCGCTCACCCGCGAGCAGTTCGCGGTGCTGCTCGCGGCGGGCATCGACCCGGATTCGCTGTTCGTGCAGTCGGATCTGGCGGGCGAGCTGGGGACGCTGAACTGGATCTTGGAATGCACCTGCTCCTACGGCGAAGCCGCCCGGATGGTCCAGTTCAAGGAGCGGGGTGCCGGGCAGGAGTCGGTGCGGGTGGGCCTGCTGACCTACCCGGTGCTGATGGCCGCCGACATCCTGCTGCAGGGCGCCACCGAGGTGCCGGTCGGCAGCGACCAGGACCAGCACGTCGAGCTGGCGCGCACGCTCGCCCGCCGGTTCAACGCCAACTACGGCGACGTGTTCGCCGTCCCGGAAGCCGTGGTGCCCAAGACGGCGGCGCGGATCCGGGACCTCGCCGACCCGACGCGCAAGATGGAGAAGTCCAACCAGCAGTCCCCCGGCGTGGTCTTCGTGCTCGACGAGCCCGACGTCATCCGTCGCAAGTTCCGCCGCGCGGTCACCGACGGCCTCGACGAGGTGCGGTACGACCCGGCCGGCCGGCCGGGGGTGGCGAACCTCCTGGAGATCCTCGCCGCCTGCAACGACACGAGCCCTTACGCCGCAACGGAATCGGCGAGCACCTACGCGGAGCTCAAGGAGGCGGTGGCCGACGCCGTGATCGAGGAGCTGCGACCGGTGCGCGAACGCGCCCGGGAGCTGCTGGAGGACGCGGCGGAGCTGGACCGCATCCGAGCGCACGGGGCGAAGCGGGCGAGCGAGCGGGCGCAGCCGAGGCTGCAGGCCGCGTTGCGCGTGACCGGCCTGCGCTGATCCGCCAGAGCACGGGGTGCCCGCGACCTGGCCGCGGACACCCCGTGCCACCTGCGCATTCGTTCACCAGTTCGAGTGGATCACCTGGCGAACAGCCGATCAGCACCGGCAGCCTGGACCCATGAGTACTGCGATTGAGACCAACACCGCCACCGGCGCCCTGACTAGGTTCCGGCCAGCAGGTTTCGGAGGGAGTGGACGAGGACCCGGTCGGCGTCGAGCCAGTCGAGCCCGGCCAGTTCGTCCGCCTCCACCCAGCGGACTTCGCTGTGCTCCACGGCTTTCGGGGTCGCCGTCGGGTCGGCGAGTTCGGCCGCGTGGATGCGCAGGAGCATGCCGTTGCTGAGCGGGACGTCCGTGCCGACGCGACCGGTCGGGCGGACTTCGACGGCGAGCTCTTCCCGGCATTCCCGGACGACCGCGGCGGATTCGTCCTCGCCCGGCTCGACCCGGCCGCCGGGCAGTTCCCAGCGGCCCGCGTCCGGGGCGGGGTAGCTGCGTTGCTGCGCCAGCAATCGTCCCTTGTGGACGATTGCGGCGCCGACGACGATCGGGCGGGTCGCCCAGGATTCGGCGAGTTCCCGCACGCCGGCGATGCGCGCGGCCAGCACGTCCAACGCGAACCGGCGGACGACGGCGACGTCGACGAGCCGCCCCAACGGACCGAACGGCGTCGTCCAGTGCAACGAGTCGGTGAGCAGCGTCCGGGGGCCGACCTCGGCGAGCACCGACTCGTGGCGCAACTCCGGCAGCGGGCCGGAGATCAGCACGGAACTCATCGCGTCGGCATCGGCGCGCACGACTCGAGTGGTCAGATCGACGGGAAGGCGGGCGATCTTGGTGTGGAAGACGATCTCATCGCCGGGCACGAGCAACGCGGCCGGACGGGTGGCGGCGCGGCCGCTGACGCCCAAGAGCGCGAGTCCGACCTCGGCGGTCCGGGTGTGCCGCAGTGCGGCGCCCACCGTGGCCACCGGCGCCTCGATCAGTCCCGTGCTCCGCAAAACCGACACGTGCAGACATCTTGCCCCACCCGGTCGGGTCAACCACCACCGCCTGGCCGGAGGCGGCACCGACGGGGAGCGTGACGAGCACGACCGCGTCGCGGCGGCATCCGAGCGCCGACGGTTTCCGCGATCGGCACCGCCGCGGGGTGCGTCCGCTCAGCTGTCGGCCGCGTACCGAGGCCAGCGCGCCACGACGCGAGCGCCGCCGTCCGGCGACTCCGCGGCGCGGACCGTTCCGCCGCGACGGCGCACCGCCTCGGCTGCGAGGGCAAGTCCGAGCCCGGCTCCGCCGGTGCTGCGCGCCCGGTCCGATTCGACCCGGTGGAACCGGTCGAACACCCGCTCGCGGTGCTCGACCGGGATCCCAGGCCCGTCGTCGTCCACCACCAACCGCACCCAACCCACCCCGGAGGAGCCCATGCCATCAGCGAAAACGGAGACCCGCACCAGGGTGCGCGTGTAGCGCAGCGCGTTGCCGACGATGTTGTCCAGCACCGTCGACAGCTCCGCCGGATCGGCGAGGACCAGCACCGGCCGGGCCGGGACCTCGACCTCGATCCGCGGTCCGAGGCCGGGCGAGCCCGGCAGCTCGAGCCGGTTGGCGGCGGCCCGCACCGCCGTGCCGATGTCGACCGGCTGCCCCGGGGCGACCGTGCCGCGCTCGGCCCTCGCCAACGCGAGCAGGCTCTCCACCAGCACCGACAGGCGCTGCGCCTCGTGCGCGATGTCCTGCAGGGTCTCGTGGGCGAGCTCCGGGTCCGGGTGCATCACGGCGACCTCGGCCTGAGCGCGGATCGACGCGACCGGGTTGCGCAGCTCGTGCGCGGCGTCGCCGGTGAACCGCCGCAGCCGTTCCGTGTCGGCGTCGCGGCGGGCGAGCATCGTGTTGAGCTCCTCGGCGAGGGCGCGGATCTCGTCGACGGCTGCGGGCACCGGCAGCCGCTCGCCCTCCGGCAGCCCGGCGGCGGCGATCCGCATCCGTTCGACCGGGCGCAGCGAGCGGCGCACCACGAGCCAGGTGGCGAGCCCGACGAGCGCGGCGGCGAGGATCGAGCCGAAGCCGAGCAGCCGGCCGGTCTTGCCCGCGGTGTCGGTGAACCCGACCAGTCGTGCCCCGGTCGCGACGAGCAGCGGGCGACCGGTCGGATCGGGCACGACGACGCCGCGCCACCGGTGCAGTTCGGCGGGCGGCTCGAAGTCGATCACGCCGTCGCCGGCGCGCAGCTCGTCGATCTGCCAGCCGTGCAGGCTCGACTCGGGCAGCCCGTCCAGCGGAGCGCCCGAGGTGTCCAGCACCCGGATGTCGGGGGCGGCGACGGCGGCAGGCGAGGCGCCGGCGGCAAGCCGGTTCGCAGTCGCGGTGGCGGTGCGCTGCAGGTCGGCATCTACGGAGTCGATCAGCAGCCAGCTGACGACGCCGGTGCTCACATGCGCGACCACGCCGAGTCCGATCAACGCCACGACGGCGGCCACCACGCTGGTGCGGAACTGGATGGTGCGGCGGTGCCACCACCTGCGAAGGCGCATCATCATGCCGGTTCGGCGCAGACCCGGTAGCCCTGACCGCGCACGGTCTGCACCAGTTCCCCGGCGCCGGCCGCGGCGAGCTTGCGGCGCAGGTAACCGACGTAGACCTCGACGACGTTGCGGGTGACGAACTGCTCCTCGCCCCAGACCATGCGCAGCAGGTCGTCCTTGGGCACCACGGCCTCCGGGTGGCTGGCCAGCGCGACCAGCAGTCCGTACTCCCTCGGCGAGAGGGCGATCGACTCGCCCGCCCAGCGCACCTCGCGGGCGGCGCGGTCGATCTCCAGATCGCCGACCCGCAGGCTCACCTGCCGCCCGGCGGTTTCGCGCCGCCGCAGCAACGCGCGCACCTGCGCGACCAGCACCAGGAAGGAGAAGGGTTTGACCAGGTAACCGTCCGCACCGAGATCCAGCCCGTCGGCCTGGTCGACCTCGCCGTTCTTCGCCGAGATCAACAACACCGGCGTGGTCACGTCGTCGGCGCGCATCCGCTCCAGCACCCGGTAACCGGACAGGCCGGGCAGCATCACGTCCAGCACCACGACGTCGAAGGCACCGGTCAGGGCCAGGCGCAGGGCATCGATGCCGTCGGCCGCGATGGTCACGTCCATGCCCTCGGCGGACAGCCCGCGGCGCAGCGCGGCACGAACTCCCGGCTCGTCGTCCACCACCAACACCCGCGGCACCATGGCCCAAGCATGCCGATCCGCCGGCCACGGCGGCAGGGAAATCTCAGTCGGTTCTCAGTTGAGAGCTTCTTTCTCAGGTGGATCTCAGCCTCGGACCGGCTTGGGGCGCCGCTGCCGATCGCCCGCGCGGTTGCGGTCGACGGCTCACCGAAGCCGACAAAACGAATCGATCACGGAAACCGAACCGGTGGGAATGACGGGAACGACCGATTCCCGCGATCACCGCCCGGATCCGATCGGCCGCACCGGGTGATGGACCGAACCCGGCGCATTGTGATGCTGGTCGCCATCCGACCGGACGGCTAACGCCGGGAGAACCACCTGCGAAAAACGTCGTCCCCGACGTGTCCGAGGCGCTCTCCGGGGCCGCCGGCACCGGCGAAACCCATGGCCAAACGCGGTTCGACGACATGATCAAGCGTTGCGAAAGTAGCAAGAGCCGGCAACGTTTGGACCGTCACCGACGACCCGGGTCTTGACATATCGCCCCAGCACATGACGGCTTGACAGCCTCCACCGCGTCGGCAAGGGTCGATGCGATCGATTGACTGATCAATCAGTCGAAGGTCGAAACGCAACGCCAGCGGGGTGCTGTCGAGAGGCTCCAGCGCCGCCCCAGCGGCCGCATCACCGGCGCCAGTCCGCGCCGACGGGTGCCGCGCGCCCCGCGAGACACAGGAGGTTCCGCCGGATGCCGAGCAGAGGACAGTCGAACGCCGGCCCCAGTCGTCGCGACTTCCTCCGGTACGTCGCGGTGGGTGCCGGCGCAGTGGGCGCGGGCGCCATCGTCAGCGGGTGCGCGGGCGGCGCAGTGCGAAAGGCACCGATCCCCTCCGGTCCGCCGCAGTACGGCGGTCGGCTGCGGGTCGGCATCGTCGGCGGGTCCAGCAAGGACACCCTGGACGCGCACGCCACCGTGACCCACCCGGACCAGGCACGCATCTTCCAGCTCTACGACACGCTGCTCCGGTTCGACTCCGACTACCAGATCCAGCCCGCGCTGGCTGAATCCGTCGAGTCCGATCCGCAGGCGCTGACCTGGACCATCCGGCTGCGCGAGGGCGTCGAGTTCCACAACGGCAAGACCCTCGCCGCCGAGGACGTGATCCACACCCTCCGCCGGATCGCCGACCCGGCGGACCCGAAGAACGGCGCCGTGGGGCTGAGCTCGCTGGACCTCAACGCCATGCAGGCACTGGACCAGCGGACCGTCCGGCTGACGCTGTCCCGCCCGGACGTCACGCTGCCCGACCAGTTCGCCGAGTACGCCAACGGCATCGTCCCGGTCGGCTACGACCCGAACCGGCCGGTCGGCTGCGGCCCGTTCGCCTACGACTCCTTCGAACCCGGCCAGCAGAGCCTGTTCACCAAGAACCGCAACTACTGGCGCGACGGCGAGCCGTACGTGGACGAGGTCGTGATCATCGACTTCCCGGACGACACGGCCCGCATCAACGCGCTGCTCGGCGGCCAGGTCGACGCCATCGACCAGGTGCCGCTGGGGCTGCTGCGGGTGCTGGACGCCGACCCGAACCTCCGGCTGCTGGAATCCCAGACCGGCTCGTGGGTGCCGTTCACCATGCGGGTGGACCGGCCGCCGTTCGACGACGTCCGGGTGCGGCAGGCGTTCCGGCTCGTCGTGGACCGCGAGCAGATGATCAAGCAGGTGCTCGGCGGCCACGGCACGATCGGCAACGACATCTACTCGCCGGCGGATCCGCTGTACAACTCGGCGCTGCCGCAACGGGGCCGCGACGTGGCCAAGGCCCGCCAGCTGCTGCGCGAGGCGGGCCGGGAGAACCTGACCGTGGAGCTGGTGACGTCGCCGGTCGCGGCCGGTGTGGTGGAGGCGGCGCAGGTGTTCGCCCAGCAGGCCGCCGACGCCGGGATCACCGTCAACATCCGCCGGGTCGATTCCGGCGAGTTCTTCGGCGACATGTACCTGTCCTGGGACTTCGCGCAGGACTACTGGTTCACCCGGAACTTCCTGGCGCAGGCGGGTTCCGGCAGCCTGCCCGACTCGCCGTACAACGAGACCCACTGGAACCACCCGGAATTCAACGATCTGGTGTACCAGGCTCGGGCCACCACCGATCCGGCGCGCCGCAGGGAGCTCGTCGCGCGCGCCCAGCAGATCGAGTGGGAGAGCGGCGGATACATCATCTGGGGCTTCCCGAACCAGCTGGACGCGCACAGCGTCCGGGTCGTCGGGCTCGAACCGGACAAGAGCGGCGCACCGTTGAGCTCCTACGGTTTCCGCCACGCGTGGCTGGCGAAGTGAGGGCGGACCGATGAATCGAATGCTGGTCAAGCGAATCCTGCTCGGCGTGGTCATCCTGTGGGCCGTGTCGGTGGTGGTCTTCCTCGCCACCCAGGCACTGCCCGGGGACGCCGCCCGCGCCATCCTGGGCCGCGAGGCGACTCCGGAGCGGCTGGCCGCGCTGCGCGCGCAGCTGCACCTCGACGAGCCGATGTGGGTGCAGTACTTCTCGTGGCTGGGCAACATCTTCCGGCTCGACCTCGGCACGTCCTACGCCAACGGCATGCCGGTGGCCGAGCTGCTGGGCTCGCGGCTGAACAACTCGCTGGCGCTGATGCTGTGCGCCACGGCGATCAGCGTGCCGCTGTCCATCCTGGTCGGCACCTACAGCGCGCTGCTCCGCGACAAGGCCTTCGACCACGCGACCTCGGTGGTCAGCCTGGTGCTGGCCTCGCTGCCGGAGTTCGTGGTCGGCATCGTGCTGGTGCTGGTCTTCTCCACCGGGATGCTCAACCTGCTGCCTGCCGTGTACGTCATGACCGGCACGGGTTCGGCCTGGAGCGATCCTACGCAGCTGGTGCTGCCGACGCTGACGATGGTGCTCGCGGTTTCGCCGTACATCGTGCGCATCATGCGGGCGACCATGATCGAGGTGCTGGAGAGCGAGTTCGTGCAGCAGGCCCGGTTGAAGGGGCTGCCGGAGCGCACGGTGATCCTGCGGCACGCGCTGCCGAACTCGATCGGCCCGGTGGCCCAGGTGATCGCGCTGCAGCTGGCGTGGCTGGCCGGTGGCGTGGTCATCGTCGAGTTCCTGTTCCGCTTCCCCGGTATCGGGTTCGCGCTGGTGGACGCGGTGAACAACCGCGACCTGCCGGTGGTGCAGACGCTGACCCTGGCCATCGCCGCCGTGTACATCGTCGTGAATCTGCTGGCCGATGTGGTGAGTCTGGCCGCCAATCCGAAGGTGAGGTCCGCCGCGCGATGACCACGACTGCGCAGACCGAGGAAACCCGAGCGACTCCCGCCCCGGCCGTGCCGCGCGCGGTCGGCGCGTGGCGGGCGGCGCTGCGCCTGCCGCGCACCAAGATCGGCCTGGCGCTGTCGATCCTGGTGGTGCTGACCGCGATCGTCGGGCCGCTGCTCGCGCCGCACGGTGCCACCGAGTTCGTGGACACGCCGTTCTCCGATCCGACGGCGACCTCGTGGTTCGGCACCGACAACCTGGGCCGCGACGTGCTCACCCGGTTCCTCCACGGTGGACAGACGCTGCTGGTGCTGGCGGTGCTGGCCACGCTGCTCGGCGTCGGGCTCGGCTCGCTGCTGGGCATGTACGCCGGCTACCGGCGCGGCTGGTTGGACGAGGTGCTGATGCGCTTCGGCGACATCGCGCTGGCCTTCCCGCAGGTGGTGCTGGCGCTGCTGTTCGTCAGCGTCGTCGGCCCGGAGCTGTGGCTGCTGGTACTGGTCGTCGGCGGCAGCCACCTGCCGCGGGTGATGCGCGTGGTGCGGGCGGCGACGCTTTCGGTCGCCGAACGCGACTTCGTCAAGTCGGCGGAGGCGATCGGGCTGTCCCGGGTTCGCATCCTGCTCGGCGAGATCCTGCCGAACGTCACCGGCACCGTGCTGGTGGAGCTCGGGCTGCGGCTGAACTACTCGATCGGCCTGGTCGCCGGGCTGAGCTTCCTGGGCCTGGGCCTGCAGCCGCCGACGGCGGACTGGGGCCTGATGATCAACGAGAACCGGATCGCGCTGACGGTGCAGCCGTGGGCGGTGGCGCTGCCGGTGATCGCCATCGCGGTGCTGACGATCGGCACCAACCTGGTGGCGGACGGCCTGGCGCGCTCGGTCGCGGGCGTCGACCGGGGAATCGAGAAGGCCCGCTGATGCCACCGCAGACCTGTGATCCGCAATTTCCATTGAAATCGAAGGTCCGATTTCCATTGAAATTGCGGGAGATCCCGGACCACGACCTGCCGCCGACCCGTTGGGGGTGCCGATGACCGCCGCTGCTCTGGACGCCACCGGACTGGAGATCCGGGGCGTGCCCTCGGAAGCCGCCATCGTCGCCGACGTGAGCTTCACCCTGGCGCCGGGCGAGATCCTCGGCCTGATCGGTGAATCCGGCTCCGGCAAGACCACCCTCGGCCTGGCGATGCTGCGCTACTGCAAGCGCGGCACCCGGATCGCCGACGGCCGCATCCTCGTCGGCGACACCGATCTCACCGCGCTGCCGCCGAAGCGGGCCGCCGCGCTGCGCGGCCGCCGGGTCGCGTACATCCCGCAGTCGCCGGGCTCGGCGTTGAACCCGGCGCTGCGCCTGCACACGCAGCTCGCGGAGGGTGTACACGACGTCTCCGGTGAAGCGGCGAAGCGGCGGATCAAGCAGGTCCTGACCGAGGTCGCGCTGCCCGATGACGACGAGTTCCTGAGCCGGTATCCGCACCAGCTCTCCGGCGGTCAGCAGCAGCGCATCGCGATCGCGATGGCCTTCGTCGGCCGCCCGGAGGTCGTGGTGCTGGACGAGCCGACCACGGGCCTGGACGTGACCACCCAGAAGCGGGTGCTGACCACGATCCGCGAGATGTGCGAGCGGCACGGGACGGCGGGCGTGTACATCTCGCACGACATGGCGGTGGTCGCGGAGCTGGCCGACCGCATCGCGGTGATGTACTCGGGTCGGATCGTGGAGACCGGCCCGACCGCCGAGGTGCTGAACGAGCCGCGCCACCACTACACGGCAGGCCTGGTGCTCGCGGTGCCGGACCTGGACGGCGAGCGGGCGATGCAGGCCATCGACGGCCAAGCGCCGTCGCCGCTGAGCCGCCCGGACGGCTGCGCGTTCGCGCCGCGCTGCGCCGTCGCGACCGACGAGTGCCGCGCCGAGGTTCCGGCGGTGCAAGAGGTCTCGCCCGGCCACGAAATCCGCTGCCTGCAGCCGCGTTCCAGACGTCTCGTGGCACCGGCTCGCGCGTCGGAATCCGTTCCGGCCGAGGCGGAACCGGTTCTCGAGATCCGCAACATCCGGGCCTGGTACACCGATTCCCCGGTGCTGCAAGACGTTTCGCTGAGCGTGTCGCCGGGTTCTTGCCTCGCGCTGCTGGGCGAGTCGGGCAGCGGCAAGACCACGCTCTCGCGCTGCCTGGCCGGCCTGCACCCGAAGCACGAGGGCTCGGTGCTGCTGCACGGCGAGGAGTTGGCGGCCGGCAGCGGCAAGCGCACCCGCGAGCAGCGGCGACAGGTGCAGTACGTGTTCCAGAACCCGTACGAGTCGCTGAACCCGCGACGCCGGGTCCGCGACCTGGTGGCGCAGCCGATCTCGGTGCTCGGCGGGGATTCCGGCGGCAAGAGCACGTCGGAGCGGGTCATCGAGGCGCTGGAGCTCGCCGCGCTGCGGCCGGACATCGCCGAGCGCTACCCCGATCAGCTCAGCGGCGGCGAGCGGCAGCGGGTGGCGATCGCGCGCGCCCTGGTCACCCGGCCCGAGGTGCTGATCTGCGACGAGATCACCTCCGCGCTGGATGTCTCGGTGCAGTCGGCGATCGTCGACCTGCTCCGGGACCTGCGGGAGAAGATGGGGCTGGCGCTGGTGTTCGTCACGCACAACATCGCGCTGGTGCGCAACATCGCGCAGCGGGTCGCGATCCTGCAGAACGGGCGCATCGTCGAGCAGGCGCCGGCCGAGGAGCTGTTCGCCGCGCCGCAGCACGACTACACCCGGTCGCTGTTGAGCGACGCGCCCAACTTCCAGCTGGAGGCGAAGAACTGATGTCGGTCGCAGCGGGTTTCGAGCGGGTTGCCGAGGCGTTCGCCGAGGTGGTGGCGGCCGATGCGGCGGGTGCGGCGTTCGCCGTCTTCCGCGACGGCGAGCAGATCCTCGACCTGCAGGCCGGGCACCGCGACCAGGCGGCCACCGAGCCGATGACGACCGACACCCTGATGCCGGTGTTCTCCGGCACCAAGGGCATCGTCGCCACCGGCGTCGCCCTGCTGGTCGACGGCGGCGCGCTCGACCCGGACGCGCCGGTGGTCCGGTACTGGCCGGAGTTCGGCGCGGCGGGCAAGCAGGACGTCCTGGTCAGGCAGCTGCTCTCGCACTCGGTGGGGTTGCCGTACCCGGCGAAGCCGGTCACCCGCGAGGCGGCGATGGACAACCGGGCGATGGCCGAGCTGCTGGCCGCGCAGGCTCCACTGTGGCCGGTCGGGACGACCACCGCCTACCACGCGCTGACCTTCGGCTGGCTGGCGGCGGAGCTGATCCGGCGGGTCGACGGGCGGGAGGTCGGCGAGTACCTGCGCGCCGAGGTCGCGGAGCGGGTTCCGGCCGACTTCTGGCTGGGGCTGCCCGAGTCCGAGTGGCCGCGCACCGGGCGGCGCTGGCGGGCGGCCGACTACCAGGTGGCGAACCGGCTGAACACGCCGGAGGCCCTGGCCTACCGCGACAAGGTCTACGGGAATCCGCCCACGCTGCTGGGCGATGACGCGCCCTGGAACACCCCGGCGTGGTGGGTCGGGGGCAGCCCGGGCGGCGGTGCGATGGCGTCCGCTCGCGGCATGGCCGCGGTGTACTCGGCGCTGGTGACCGGCGAGCTCGTCGGCGGCCGGACGCTCGACCGGATCCGCCGCGAGGAGAGCCGGGGCACCGATCCGGGCACCGGCCGGCCGCTGGCCTTCGGCCTGGGCTACGAGCTGCAGGACTCGATCGAGACCTATGGCCCGGAGGCCACGGGGTTCGGCCACAGCGGGGCGGGCGGTTCGCTGTTCGGCTGCTGGCCGCGCCTGGGCGTGGCGTTCGCCTTCAGCCCGTGCCTGATGCGAACGGAGGGTTTCGACGACCGTTCGCACCGCCTCCTGACCGCGCTGCACGCCTGCCTGTAGGGCTTGGTCGCGCGCCGCTTTCGCGCGAAACGGGCGCGCGCCACGCCTACCAGCCGCCGTTTCGCGCGAAAACGCCACCCCAAGCGGCACGGCCCCCGCAGCTGTCCGGCTAAATCGGTTGGCCGGGCCGATACGCTCGGGGCATGGAGTTCGAGGTGGACGATTCGCGGGCCAGGGTCGATCGCGACGCGGTGTGGGAATTCCTTTCCACGCAGGCGTATTGGGGCAAGTGGCGCAAGCGGGCGGATCTCGACAAGCAGATCGACCTGGCCTGGCGCGTCGTCGGCGCCTACCGGAAGCCCGACGGCGGGCTGATCGGCTTCGCACGAGCGTTCTCCGACGGGGTGGGCATGGCGTACCTGGCCGACGTGTTCGTCCTCCCGGAGGCGCGCGGCCACGGCATCGGCAAGGCCCTGGTGCAGGGCATGATCGAGGACGGCCCCGGCCGCGATTTCCGCTGGATGCTGCACACCGACGACGCGCACGGCCTATACCGCGGCTACGGCTTCACCGACCCGGACAACACCTACTTGGAGCGTCCGCGACGCGTCTAGTGAGCGGCGCCGGGTGGAGGTCGGCGCGCCGAACCTCCACCATGTCGGTATGACGGAACTGCTCACCGATACCCAGGTCACCGAAGCGCTCCAGCACCTGCCGGAGTGGACCCAGTCCGGCGTCAAGCTGACCCGCACCGTCGAGTTCGGCAACTTCCCGCAGGCGATCCAGGCGGTGAACCGGATCGCCGAGATCGCCGAGAGCGAGAACCACCACCCGGACATGGACATCCGCTGGCGCACCGTGACGTTCTACTGCACCACGCACTCGAAGGGCGGCATCACGGCCAACGACACGTCGCTCGCCCAGGAGATCGACAACGTCGTGGAGCAGCTCAGGTCCTGAGCGGCTCAGCCGATCTCTTCGGCGAGGTCGGCGGCCTCGAAGGCGCATCCCCAGGACAACGCGACGCCGCAACCGCCGTGGCCGTAGTTGTGGATGATCCGCGCGCCTTCGTAGTGCTCGACCTCCACCCGCACCGATTCCCGGCCGGGCCGCAGCCCGACCAGTTCCGCGAGCACTTCGGCGTCGGCCAGCCGCGGCTCCACCGCGGCGCACCGGCGCCGGATGCCCTCGCTGTCCTCGCGGCGGGGCCTGCAGCTCCAGTCCTGTTCGCCTGCGACGCCGCCGAGCACGACGCGGTCGCCGTGCGGCATGTACGAGGTGAACTCGGCGGAGTCGCTGAGCTCGATGAAGTACTCGTCGATCCCCGGGTTGCGCACCACGACGTGCTGGCCGCGCACCGGGTGAACGCCGGGGTCGCCGACGAGTTCCCGCGCGCCGACGCCGGTGCAGTTGACCACCGTCGCGGATTCGGCGACCGCCTCGGCCAGCGTCGGGACGGGGCTGAGCTGCAGGTCACCGCCGGCGTCGCGGAACCGGGCGACCAGGTGGTCGAGGTAGCGCGGCATGTCGATCAGCGGCACGGTCGCGCGGTAGCCGCTGACGAACCCGTCCGGCAGTTCCTCGGGTGTGCAGGGGCGCAGGTCGGGGATCAGCCTCGCCTCGGGCGGGACCGAGTCCCCGAGGTCGAACCGCGCCGCCATCCGCCCCGCGGCCAGGTGCACGCCGGAGCCCTCGTCGCGGGCGAGCGCGGTGAACTCGGCGTGGGACCTGGTCACCCAGTACAACACCCGGTCGGCGGGCCGCAGCATCGCCGGGCCCCACATCGCGCCCGCGACCGCGGAAGTGGTGTCCTGCGGCCGGTCGGCGGTGCGGATGCGCACGCGCCGGCCCGCCTCGGCGAGGACGACCCCGGTCGTCAGGCCCTGCACGCCCGCGCCGATCACCAGCACCGGATCTGCGGTCATCTTCGACACGCTAGCAGTCAACCGACGAACTCGACGGCCTCGAAGTTGCCGCCCGGCTCAGGCGTCAGCGGCCGGAACTCGACCGAACTGCATCGCGAGCCGGAAGAAGGGCTCGCCGATCGAACCGGCACGGCGCCGCCTCGCTCCACAGAGGACTTCCTGGGACCGGAGGACACTTCGAGCCCCCCGGTTCGCGCTGGTCAACGGGGTTGTTCAGCGGTTGTCGTAGGCGGCGCGGGCCGCGTGGATCTCGTCGATGTGGGATTCCGCCCAGGCCTTGGCCGCCTGCACCACCGGCAGCAGGCTCTCCCCCAGCCCGGTGAGCGCGTAGTCGACGCGAACCGGGACCGAGGGAGTCACGGCGCGGGACACGAGCCCGTCCCGTTCGAGGTTCCGCAGGGTCTGGGTGAGCATCTTCTGGCTGACGCCGGCGATCGTGCGCGACAGGTCGCTGTAGCGCTGCGGGCCGACCGCGAGCGCGTTGAGCACGAGGCTCACCCACTTGTCGCTGATGCGGTCGAGCAGCTGCCGGGCCGGGCACTCGGCGAGGTACGCGTCGTACGCGGTTCGGGCTTCTGCTCGCCTCTGCGCGGCGGTCTGCGTGGCCACAGCACTCCCGTCTGCGTGCGATACGCACCTTGAAGTGCGTACTTCCCGACAGAGAGTAGCTCTCCTTAAGTTCGTCATCAAGACGCGAAGGAACCAGGAGAACCCCATGCGAGCAGTCGTCATCCGCGCGTTCGGCGGAACCGAAGTGCTGGAGATCGCGGATGTGGCCGTGCCCGAGGCCGGGCCGCGGCAGGTCCTGATCCGGGTGGAGGCGGCCACGGTCAACCCGGTCGACCTGGCCACCCGAACCGGTGCGCTCACCGATCGGGGCCTGCTCCCGGCGCGCGAGGTCGTCGGGATCGGCTGGGACGCCGCCGGAGTCGTCGAGGCCACCGGCGACGAGGTCACCCGATTCCGGCCAGGCGACCGCGTGATCGGCATGTCGGACCGGCTGGACGTGCCGCTGGGCACCCAGGCCGACCACGTCGTGCTCGATGCGGACGCGCTCGCACACGCGCCTGTGGGCATCGGCCTGGTGGAAGCCGCAACGCTGCCGCTCAGCGGGCTCACCGCCACCCAAGCCCTCGACGCGCTCGCCCTGGATCCGGGCCAGACCCTGCTGGTCACCGGGGCTGCCGGGGCGGTCGGCGGCTTCGCCGTGGAGCTCGCAGCGGCTCGCGGCCTGCGAGTGGTCGCAACGGCCTCGGCACAGGACGAGACGCTGGTCCGGAAGCTGGGTGCGGAGGTGTTCGTGCCGCGTGGCGCCCGCCTGGGCGAGGCCGTTCGCCGACTGGTGCCCGGCGGCGCGGACGCAGCGATCGACGCCGCAGCCCTCGGCGCAGAAGCACTGGACGCCGTCCGCTCGGGCGGAGCGTTCGCGGCGCTCGTCGGCGGCGCGGAGCCGCGCCCGCTGCGCGGCACTCATGTCTTCAACCACTGGATCCGGGCCGATGGGAAGGGCCTCGCGGAGCTGGTCGCGCTGGCGGAGTCCGGCACGATCACCTTGCGGGTCGCCGAGGCCATGCCGTTGGACCGGGTCGTCGAAGCCCACGAGCGGCTCGCGCGCGGCGGTCTCCGCGGCCGCCTCGTGCTGGTGCCGTGAGCAGTCCGGAGCGAGTGCCTTCCTGCGCAATACTGTGCAGACCGTGAAGACCCCCGGCGAACAGGATTTTCTCGATCAGTTCGGCGAAGCGCCCGAAGTCTTGGAAGAGCCTTGGATTCAGGGGGCCGAGTTCGAGACCGAGAACGGAACCCTCAGGCTCAGCTTCGATCAGCACGAGAACTCCATCCGGTTCGAGTGGCGCCAAGGTGACGACGTTCTGTGGCACTTCTTCCGCGAAGGCGCAACCGCTCTGAGCATCCGAGCGGAGAACCGAGAAACACACCTCATCGCGGAGTTCGAGTCCGAGGACCTGTCCGGAGAAGTGGATGTCAGGGTTCACCCGAGGATCGCGATCAAAGATTCCTTGCTCCGCAGTTGAAAGGGAATCCCCTGGCCATCCGACTCTGCCCCTTCGTCTCTTGGTGGCTCCGGCGGCGCGCACGAGAATAACTGGCGGTACCACGCACGAGGCCAGGAAACGAGGTCACATGCCAACGCCCGGATTTCCGCCGGACACGCTCGACGGAGAGGGGGTACCCATCTGGATCACCGAGTTGGCCAGCGACGACCCGAACCACGCCGTGCACGTGGTCCGCGACCTCGAACCTGCGGACGCGCTGGAAGCGCTGGGCGCCAAACCCCGGTTGTTCCGGCCGTGCGAGCTGCCCGGAAGCAAGCCGGACGAGTGGACCTCCCTCCCGGCCGCGGCCCTCGCCGCCGAACCCGGCGCCGGTGCGACGCTGCTGGCAGGACGCATCGGTGCGTGGACATTCGTGTACGACGACGCGGGGTACACCGTCGGCGACGATGACACAACCGCCCTGTCCGCCAACGGTCGCGTAGCGGCCACGAGCATGTTCTCCATCAACGCCGACGCCAGCCTCACCTACGCCGTCGACGGGAAGGAGCTTGCCTGGATCAACGTCGACGACCTCGACCTGGAGAAGGATCTGCCCGGCATGCCGGCCGAACTGCGCGCAGCGTTCGAAGCGGCCGGCACCGTCGAACACGACTACCTCGATCCTGGCGAACCCGACTACGACATCTGCATGCGCGCTATCTGCGCTCTCGCCGACCTGCGCTGCACGGTCGAAGACCTGCGTCGAATCCCGCTATTGGCCACACCGTTCGGCTGACCCCGCGCAAGTGGCCGGGTCGCCGAACTGCGGTCAGAGCGAGGCTCAGCTCAGGAAGTCCTGGATCGCCGCGAGCCACGGTTTCGGGTTCTCCGCGCCGATGAGGTGCCCGGAGTCGACCTCGACCAGCCGCGCGCCGGGGATCTTCGCGGCGAGCTCGCCGGAGTTGTGCGGCGACACCAGGGTGTCCCGGGTGGTCGCGACGACCAGCGTCGGCACGGAGATCTTCGGCAGGTCGGCGCGGACGTCGACGGTGCGCAGCAGGTCGAGGTGGTCGCCGGTGCCGACCGGCACGCCGTCGGCGGTGCCTCGGAACACCTCGTCCCAGTCGTCGATGGAGTTCAGCGCCGCCGGGCTGAAGCAGTTCAGCAGCACGAATCGCGCGAGCGCGTCCCGGTCCGGGCCGTCGAGCAGCTGCTGCCAGAGGTCCAGGTTGAGCCGGAAGTGCCGGTCGGCGGCGGCGAATCCGGCAGTGAGCACCAGCGACGTGACCCGCTCCGGGTATCGCACGGCCGCCCGGACGGCGACCGTCGTGCCCATCGAATAGCCCAGCACGCCAAAGGTTTCCACGCCCGCGTCGACCGCCGACGCGACGACCTCGTCGACGAGCCGGTCCAGTTCGAGCGGCTGCTCGGCCTTCGGCGTGCCGCCCGAGCCGGGGTAGTCTGGCGCGACGACCGTGCGCTTCCCGGCGAGCTCGTCGATGAACGGGAAGTTCGCCGCGGCCGAACCACCCGCGCCGTGGGCCAGCAACAGCCCGGGCCCGGAACCACGCACCTCAACGGACAGAGACATCGATTTTTCCTTTCACATCAACCGTTCGCCGAACGCCGGTGACCGACAACGCGGCCAGCGCGGCGAAAATTCCGATCCCGATGAGCCAGTACGGCCCAGCACCGCCGTCGAGCACCCGGCCACCGATCCACGCACCGCCGGCGTTGCCGAGGTTGAACGCCGACGTGTTCACGGCGACCGTCAGGGTCGGCGCGCCCGCTGCCGCAGCGAACGCCCGGGCCTGCAACGCCGGGATCAGCGCGCAGCTCACCGCCCCGAGCACGAACACCCCCACCGCCGCGGCCACCGGATCCCGCACGACCAGGCCGAAAACCCCGAGCACGACGGCCATTCCGGCGAGCAGCCCGCGAACCGAACCCCACGGCCGCAGGTCCGCCAACCGGCCGCCCACCAGGTTCCCCAGCAGCCCGCCCACGCCGAACGCCATCAGCAGCCAGGCCACCGCCCCGGCCCCGAAACCGGAGACGCCGGTGAGGATCGTGGCGATGTAGGTGTACGGCGTGAAGAGGGCGATCTGCGTGAGCACGGTGACCACGACGATCACGAGCACCTCGCGACTGCCCAGCGCCCTGATCTCCGCCCGCACCGAAGAGCTCCCGGCCGCCCGCGACGACGGCACGGCGACCGCGACGACCACCGTGGCGACCAGGCTCACCGCGGCGATCGCCCAGAACGTGGCGCGCCAACCGAGCTCGTGGCCGATGAACGTGCCCAGCGGCGCGCCGAGCACGGTCGCCAGGTTGAGCCCGGCGCTCACCACCGCAATCGCCCAACCGCGGCGCTCCTCGCCCACCACCGACACGGCCTGCACCAGACCGACGGCGAAGAAGGTCGAGTGCACGAGCGCCGCGAGCACCCGAGCGATCATCACCAGCCCGAAGGCGCCGGCGACCGCAGCCAGCACGTTGCCCGCGGTGAACACGACGATCAGGCCGACGAGCAGCGCTTTCCGCGGCAGCCGCGTGGTCGCGGCGGTGACCACCGGCCCGGCCAGCGCGACCGTCAGCGCGTAGCCGGTGACGAGCAGGCCCGTCGTACCGACCGACACGCGCAGGTCCGCCGCGATGTCCGGCAGGACGCCGATCACCGCGTACTCGGCGGATCCCACGGCGAACACGCAGGCCATCAGCGCCACCAGGGCCCA
This sequence comes from Saccharopolyspora sp. NPDC050642, assembly GCF_040654735.1. Taxonomy (NCBI): domain Bacteria; kingdom Bacillati; phylum Actinomycetota; class Actinomycetes; order Pseudonocardiales; family Pseudonocardiaceae; genus Saccharopolyspora; species Saccharopolyspora sp. NPDC050642. Next base: position 44,117 of record NZ_JBFAIN010000015.1, read on the forward strand.
CCCACTCCGCTGACTTCGCATGCCACCGACGCTAGAGTTTGACAGTGATGTCAGAGTCAACGACGCGTGAGCCGGATCTCATGAAGATCGGCGAGCTGTCCCGCCGGAGCGGCGTCAGCCAGCGCCGGCTGCGCTACTACGAACAACAGGGCCTGCTCACCTCGGAACGAGCGCCGAGCGGCTACCGCTACTACCGCGAGGAAGCGGTGACGGTCGTCGCGCAGATCCGGAACCTGCTGGCGGCGGGTCTGAACACGGAGATGATCCGCACGGTCCTGCCCTGCGCGAGGGGCGAGCTACCGGTCCTCGAACCGTGCCCGAACCTCGTGGCCACCCTCCGAACCCAACTGGCGGCGATAGACGACCGCCTGACGTGCCTCCAGCAAACCAGAACGGCCCTCGCCACCTACCTCGTAGCCACCGAGCGGTAGGCCCCGGGCGCCGGTCCCCACCCATGCAGCTCGTGGGCTCGCCCGCGCCGACTCGCTACCGTTGACGCATGACAGCGCTGTCCGGCTGGATGCGCCCACCGCGTGCTGAAGGCTGGTTCGCAGAGGATCTGGACCGCCTCCCCGAAGCACCGCGGCACACCGAGCTGATCGACGGAGCCCTCGTCTTCAGGACGATCCCGCAGCGCTCCTGGCACGGCCGTCTCGTCACCGGCCTGACCGTAGAGCTTTCCCGCCAAGCCCCCGCCGGCATCGAGGTCGAGCGGGAGATGACGATCCGGCTCGACGCGCGTAACAGGCCCGAGCCCGACCTGCTGGTCACCACGGCACCGTTCGACCCGGACCGGACCTGGTACGAGCCGCAGGACGTGTTGCTAGTGGTGGAGGGCGTCTCGCCCGAGTCGGCACATCGCGACCGAACGGTCAAGCTGCGCAAGTACGCCGACGCGGGCATCCAGCACTACTGGTACGTCGAGGACGAGGACGCATCAGCGGCAGTGCACGCCTACGAACTCGACGGGCCGACCGGCATCTACGCCCCGGCAGGCATCTTCCGCGGCACCCTCCAGCGGCCAGTGCCGTTCGAAATCAGCGTCGACCTTGATCGGCTCACCCCACGCCGCTCCCACTAGCATTCGGCTCGGCGTTGTTCGAGTTCGAAGGGGTTCACGAGATCACGCCATGGCGGAGATCCACGCCCACTGCCGCTGGAGCTGCGGGGCCGCAGATGGCTACCGCCGGGTCAGGGTAGGTGCGCGAGCACGTTGACCACCGTGCCGCTGGGGTCCTCCACGAAGAAGCGACGCACGCCCCACGGCTCGTCGGTGAGCGGATAGACGATGCGCAGACCGCGGCGGACCGCCTCGATGTGCGCTGCATCAACTGCCGCCGGTTCTCCAACGTCGATCCCGAAGCGCGGCGCGGGATCCTCCATTCCGCGTGGCGGGACGAGGACTTGAGCCGTGGGGTTGTCCGGCGACCGCAGACCGAGGACGGGATCTTCCATCGCGACCTCGAATCCGAGCACCTCGACGTAGAAGTCGCGCGACGCGGCGAGATCGCCTCCGTCAGCGTAGGGAAGGATTCTCCTGATCATCACCACAGCATCGTTGCCACGCTCGCCGTCTGGCTTGGACGAATGGAAGCCCCACCACCAGTGGACCGGCACAGCTCGGTGGGGCACTGGCTCGATCGCCCCGGGCAATCGCAGAAGGGCCGGGCTTGGGACTCCTGTGCGGAGACCAAGCCCGGCCCTTCGCGGCTTCGTGGGCCGGCGTTCGACCGGTGCCGAACGCCGATCTGCTGTGAGTCGACTACCAGCGGAAACGTCGCCGATCAGACGTTGAAGCGGAACTCCACGACGTCGCCGTCGGTCATGATGTAGTCCTTGCCCTCCATGCGGACCTTGCCCGCCGACTTGGCCTCCGCCATCGTGCCCGCCGCGATCAGGTCGTCGAAGGAGACGATCTCCGCCTTGATGAAGCCGCGCTCGAAGTCGGTGTGGATCACCCCGGCCGCCTGCGGTGCCGTCCAGCCCTGGCGGATCGTCCAGGCCCGCGCCTCCTTCGGCCCGGCCGTCAGGTAGGTCTGCAGGCCCAGCGTGTGGAAGCCCGCGCGGGCCAGCGCGTTCAGGCCCGGCTCCGCCTGGCCAATCGATTCCAGCAGCTCACGCTGGGACTCCTCGTCCAGCTCCTTGAGCTCCGCCTCGACCTTGGCGTCCAGGAACACCGCGTCGCCGGGCGCGACCAGGTCGCGCAGTTCCTTCTGCTTCGCCTCGTCCGCCAGCACACCCTCGTCCGCGTTGAACACGTAGAGGAACGGCTTGGTGGTCAGCAGGTTGAGCTCGCGCAGGTCCGGCGTGTCCTTGCCCAGGCCCGCGGCGAACAGGGTCTGGCCGGAGTCGAGGATCTCCTTGGCCTGCTGGGCGATCTCCAGGGCCGGCCGCTTGTCCTTGTGGGTGCGGGCTTCCTTCTCCAGCCGCGGCAGCGCCTTGTCCAGGGTCTGCAGGTCGGCCAGGATCAGCTCGGTGTTGATCGTCTCGATGTCGCTGGACGGGTCCACCCGGCCGTCGACGTGCACCACGTCGGGGTCGTCGAAGACGCGGATGACCTGGCAGATCGCGTCGGCCTCGCGGATGTTGGCGAGGAACTTGTTGCCCAGCCCCTGCCCCTCGGATGCGCCCTTGACCAGGCCCGCGATGTCGACGAACGACACCGTGGCGGGCACCGTCTTCGCCGAGCTGAAGACCTCGGCGAGCTTGTCCAGCCGCTCGTCCGGCAGCGGCACCACACCGACGTTCGGCTCGATGGTGGCGAACGGGTAGTTCGCCGCGAGGGCGTCGTTGCTGGTCAACGCGTTGAACAGGGTGGACTTGCCGACGTTGGGCAGCCCGACGATTCCGAGGGTGAGACTCACACCCCGAAGTCTAGGTGCTCGCTCGCGGCGGCATCGGGGCCGGTCGCGCGGGGGTGCGCGGATGCACAGCCGGGGTGCACCCGCGCCCCGCGTCGTCAGTCGTCGTCCTGCTCGCCGCCCTGCTGGTCGCCGCCGTCCTGCTGGTCGCCCTGCTGCTGGTCGTCGCCGTCCTGCTGCTGCTCCTGCTGCTGCTCCGGGGCAGGCGCCGGGTCGTTGCACCCGGCCGTGACCACGAGGGCGAGCGCGGCGCCCGCAGCGGCGCCGAGGACCTTGAAGCCACGCCTGGTGCTGATCTTCGAATGAGCCATGCCGCGACGATAGGGATGAAACGCGCAAAATGCACCCACCTAGATCGAAATCCCCCGCGCGAGGGAGGCCGACCCAGCCCGGGCGGGAGGTTCGCGGGCCGCGAGATCCCGAGCATTGCCGGTGAGTTCAGCCGAGCCACCAGAGGAGCACAGATGCTCAAGCCGAACCGGGCGGCGCTGATCGCGTCGGTCCTGACCTTCCTCGCCTTCGAATCGCGGCACTTCCTGCCGCGCAGCCGCATCCTCTTCGAGCTGCCGAGCTGGGCGACACCGCTGGCCGCAGCGGCCGGCGTGCTCGGCGCAGCACTGCTGATGTCGCCGCTGCGAGCCCGCCGCGCGATCGTCGCGATCAACGGCGCGGCCGTGCTGCTGCTGCTCTGGGCATCCGGCGGCATCCTGTTCGACCTGTTGCGGCTGTTCGGGCTGATGGGCTTCGCTCCGGACTGGCCGCTGTTCGCCACCCGCGCCTTCGCGCTGACGAGCGCGATCCTGCTGTTCCGCGCGACTGTCCTGCGGGTCCGGGCGCTCGCCGGGGTTTGCGTCCGCTGCGGCGGCCCGGCCGCACCACCGCCGCCGTGGCTCGGATACCTCGGGGTCCTGTTCGCGCTGCCCTATCCGGTGATCAAGACCAACTGGGCGCTGGGCGGCACGATCGGGCTGGACTACCCGGACCCGGCCAGGGACGGGTTCACCAGCGGATGGCTGGTCGTGCCCGCCGCGCTGGTCGGCATCGTGCTCTCGCTGGCCCTCGTGCACCGGTGGGGGCGGATCTGGCCGCGATGGGTCCCCGGCCTGGCGGGGCGCCCGACTCCGCGCGGACTGCTGCTCTTCGGCGGCTGGTTCGGTGCCGGGCTGCTCTTCACGATGGGTCCGACCGGCTTCGCCGACGTGATCGGCGACCTGATCTCCGGCACGTCGTCGGAAAACCCGATCGCCGGGATGCACTACTGGCCCGGGGCGCTGTTCTACGTGAGCTGGATGTTCTGGGCGCTGGTGCTCGGGCCGTCCGTCTACCTGTACCAGCGGGCGACGCGCCGCAAGCCTTGCGGAACCTGCGCTCGCGTGCCGGTCGCGCGGGGATGATGTGGCCATGCCGTCCCGCCTGATCAGACCGTTCACCGCGCGAGCCACGTACCGCCGGTGGGTGCACCTGATCCTCGGGGCCGTCCTGGCCGTCCCGTACCTGGCGGTGGCCGGGCTGGTGCTCGGGCCGCTGCTGGGTCCCGGCATCGGACCCGGCCTGCCGCCTGTCGTGGTCGGGATCGCGCAGGGCGCGTTCGTCGTGCTCGCCGTGGTAACCACCGGGTTGCTGCCGGCGACGCGGTCGCTGTCGGGAGCCGCCGCGAAGGCGCTGCTCGGGCTGCCGGAAACGAGCACCGCCGTCGCCTGGCCGGACCGGTGGCGGACCGTCTGCTGGCTCGCCGTCCACCTGGCGCTCGGCTCCGGCGTCGGCCTGCTGACGCTGATCGTGCCGCCGTTCATCCTGATCCTGCTCGCCGACCCGCTGCTGAACCTGCCGCCCGAGCTCACCGGCATCCCGCTGTACCGGGCGCTCGGCATCGGGCAGTGGTGGGCACCGCTGGTCGGCGCGGGCCTGATCGTCGCGGGTTTCCACCTGGTCGCGGCGGTCGGCGCGGCGCTGGCCCGACTCGCTCCGGCATTGCTGGGCCCGTCCGAGCACGAGCGGTTGCGGCGGCAGGTCGAGGAGCTGTCCGAGCGGAACCGGATCGCCTCCGAGCTGCACGACTCGGTCGGACACGTGCTGAACGTCGTTGCGCTGCAAGCGAGTGCGGCGAACCGGGTGCTGGACAGCGACCCCGTCTTCGCCCGGGAGGCGCTCGCGGTGATCGCGGATTCGACGCGAACCGCGCTCGCCGACCTGGATCGCGCGCTGGGCAGCCTGCGATCCTCCACTTCGGACGACCCGGACCTGGCCGACCTCGACGGCCTGGTCCGCTCCACCGAGCTGGCCGGTCTGGCGGTGCGTCTCGAAGTCCGGGGCGACCCGAGCTCGGTCCCGCCGCAGGTGGGTCGCGAGACCTACCGCGCGGTGCGCGAGGGCCTCTCCAACGCCTTGCGCCACGCGGGCCGGGCGGAGGCCGCGGTGCGGATCACCATCGCCACCGGCGCACTGGAGCTGGAGATCACCAACCCCCTGGGCTCGGCGTCAACCCCGGGTCACGGCTTGGGCCTGAGCGGCATCAAGCGCCGAGCGAAGGCCCTCGGCGGCCACGCCGAAGGCGCCGCGCACGGCGACAACTGGCGGCTCCACGTCCGTCTCCCCTGGTAAACCACTGTCCGTGCCGGGTCACGCCCGTGGCGGGCCGCGGCGCAATACGCTCGGCGGCGTGAGCGAAGCCACGACCGTGCTGGTCGTCGACGACGAGCCGCTGATCCGTTCCGGGCTGCGGGCCCTCATCGATGCCGAGCCCGACCTGACCGTCGTCGGGGAGGCCGCCGATGGCGCCGAGGTCGTCCCGCTGGTGCGGCGGCTGCGGCCGGACGTCGTGCTGATGGACGTCCGGATGCCCGGCGTCGACGGGATCCAGGCCACCACCGCGATCCTGGATTCGGTGCCGGAGCCGCCGCGCATCGTCGTGATCACCACCTTCGAGCACGACGATCACGTCTACGGCGCGCTGCGCGCCGGCGCGACCGGGTTCCTGCTCAAGCGCTGCCAGCCCGAGGACCTCGTGCAGGCCATCCGGATCGCTGCGCGCGGCGAATCGCTGCTGTTCCCGGCCGCGATCCGCCGGCTTGCCGCGCCACACCGCGCGAGCCGCCCGCAGGTCGAGCTCACCGAGCGGGAAGCCGAGGTCCTCCGCCTGGTGGCGCGCGGGATGTCCAACGGCGAGATCGCCGCCGAGCTGTTCATCGGCGTGCAGACCGTCAAGACCCACGTCGGCAACGTGCTGGCGAAACTCGGCGCCCGGGACCGCACGCAAGCGGTCGTGTTCGCCTACGAATCGGGCTTCATCAGCGTGTCCGATTCCCGCTAGTACCGGCTCCGGCCCGCTGGCACCATCGAAGACATGTTGGTGGGAACAGAGGAAGCGCTCCGGGCCGTGGCCTCACGCGACGCACGTTTCGACGGCTGCTTCATCCACGCCGTGCGCACCACGCGCATCTACTGCCGCCCGTCGTGCCCGGCACGCACGCCCAAGCCCGACAACAGCCTGTTCTTCCCGACGGCCGCCGCCGCGCAAGCCGCCGGCTTCCGGGCCTGCCGCCGATGCCTGCCGGACGCCGTGCCGGGGTCGCCGGAGTGGAACCTGCGCGCCGATCTCGCCGGCCGCGCCATGCGGCTGATCAGCGACGGCGTCGTGGACCGCTGCGGCGTGCGCGGGCTCGCCGACCAGCTCGGCTACTCGGAACGCCACCTGACCAGGGTGCTCACCGCCGAACTCGGCGCCGGGCCGCTCGGGCTGGCGCGGGCGCACCGCGCGCATTCGGCGCGGATCCTGATCGAGACCACCACGATCCCGTTCGGCGACGTGGCGTTCGCCGCCGGTTTCTCCAGCCTGCGCCAGTTCAACGACACGCTGCGCGAGGTCTTCGGCGTGACCCCGACGGAGATGCGCGGCCGCGCGCAGCGGCGCAGCGAGGTCCGCGGCAGCGCCGGTGCCGTCCAGCTGCGCCTGCCGTTCCGGGCTCCCTGCGATGTGGCCGGCGTGCTGCGGTTCCTCGGCGAACGAGCGCTGTCCGGCCTGGAAGATGCCGGGCCGGACCACTACACGCGTGCGCTGCGCCTGCCGTACGGCACCGGGATCGCCACGCTCCGACCGCACGAGAAGTACGTCGCGTGCACGCTGCGGCTCACGGACCTGCGCGATCTCGGCAGCGCGGTGTCCCGGCTTCGGCGCCTGCTCGACCTCGACGCCGACCCGGCCGCGATCGGCGAAGCGCTCGGCGCCGACCCGGCGCTGCGGCCGGCCGTCGCGCAGACGCCCGGGGTTCGGGTGCCGGGCAGCGTCGACGGGCTGGAGGTCCTGGTCCGCGCCGTGATCGGCCAGCAGATCTCGGTGGCGGCGGCGCGCAAGACGACGGAGCGGCTCGTCACCGCGCTGGGCGAGCCGCTGGCCCACCCGGAAGGTGCGGTGACGACGCTCTTCCCGACGCCGGAGGCCCTCGCGGAGCGAGCGCTGGAGGTCCTGCCCGGGCCGCGGCGACGGGCGGAAACCGTCCGCGCTGTCGCGACAGCCGTCGCCGACGGAAGCCTCGCGCTGCACACCGGACGAGACGAAGCCGAGCTTCGGGAAGACCTGGAGAGCATCTGCGGCATCGGCCCGTGGACGTCGAGCTACGTCGCCATGCGCGTGCTGGGCTCGCCCGATGTGCTGCTGACCGGTGATCTCGCGCTGCGACGAGGCGCGGGGATCCTCGGGCTGTCCGAAGACCCGGCAGCGATCGAAGCGCATGCACGGCGCTGGAGCCCATGGCGCTCCTACGCCGGAGTGCTCCTGTGGGAGGCGGCGGCCAGCGGCACGCCGCAGTTGCAGCTCGCTTCGTGACCCGGCCGCCGCAGAAACATTGGAGAGAAGCATGATCACGTGGTCCACTGAGGACACTCCGGCCGGTCCGTTCACCGCCGTGGTCGACGCCGACGGTGCCGTCCTCGCCTCCGGCTGGACGGCCCGCCTGGACGAGCTCGTGCCGCTGGTGTCCCGCGAGCTCCTGCCCGAAGCACCGCGCGAAGCAGCGGATCTCGGCGCGGTCACCCGCGCGATCCGCGACTACCACGCCGGCGACCTGCGCGCGGTCGACGCGATTCCGGTGCGGCAGCGCTCCGGGGAGTTCCTCGAACACGCCTGGCAGGTGCTGCGGAAGGTCCCGGCCGGTGAACCCGTGAGCTACTCGGAACTAGCCGCGCTGGCGGGCCGCCCCCAAGCGTTCCGAGCGGCGGCAGCGGCCTGCGCCCGCAACGCGGCGGCGCTGTTCGTGCCGTGCCACCGAGTGCTGCGCAGCGACGGCTCCCTGGGCGGCTTCCGCTGGGGTCTCCCGGCCAAGCGCTGGCTCCTCGCCCACGAGACCACCGCCTGACCGGCCCAGAAGGTTTCCAATTTTGCCTGAAATTGGAAACTCACCCCCTCAGGCACCCGGGAGTTGCGCATCTCCGATCTCGCCCACGGGTCGCTCCGGAACGGGCACGAGCGCGCGACGATTTCGCGCGAAATCGTCGCTACGCGTGGGGACGGGGTGGTGATTTCGCGCGAAATCGCCACCGGGACCAGCACCGGATGCCGCGGGGCGAAATTGGCCGGAGTCCCCCGAAACGCCCCGAAGAAGCCGTCCGGCGCGAGAGCGAAATCGTCCAATATGGATAGTCGCCTCGCGCAGCGAGGTCCGCGCACTTGGCTGTGGACTGGTGTGCTCAGCCAGGACGACGGGTCGAGCCGGGACTGGCCGAATCACCGGTTGGCGGTTTCAATTGAAACCGCCAACCGGCCGGTACAGGGGCGGCGAAGAGCGCGGTCCCAATTTCGCCTGAACCCGGGGGGTGCCCGGGACGGTCAGGTCTGGAGTTCCAGGGTGGAGCCGTCGCGGGACTTGCGGACCCGGAGGCGCACCGAGATCCGTTGGCGCATCTCCTCGACGTGGGACACGAGGCCGACGACCCGGCCGCCCGCCCGCAGGTCGTCGAGGGTGTCCATCACCAGGTCGAGGGTGTCGGCGTCGAGCGTTCCGAATCCCTCGTCGATGAACAACGTGTCCAGCAGCGCGCCGCCGGTCTCGGCGGCGACCACATCGGCCAGCCCGAGCGCCAGCGAAAGCGAGGCGAGGAACGACTCGCCGCCGGAGAGCGTCTTCGCGGGCCGGACCTTCCCGGAGTAGTCGTCGAGCACGTCCAGTCCGAGCCCGCCACGGGTGCCCCGCGCCCCGGCCGCATCGGAATGCACGAACGAGTACCGGCCGCCGCTCATCCGCTGCAGCCGCCGGGTGGCCGCGATGGCCACCTCCTCCAACCGCGCGGCCAGCACGTACGCGCGCAGCGACATCTTCCGCGCGTTCTGCCCGCGTCCGTTGACCACGTCCGCCAACGCCTCCAGCTCGGCGTGCTCCGCCAACGCCGGCCCGAGCTCCGCCCACGCTCCGCGCAGCCGCTCCGCGAGCTGCGCGATGTCGCGCTGCCGCTGCTCGGCGCGATGCGCCAACGCAGCCGAGCGCTCCGCCGCTTCGCGGGCTACGACCGCGGCCTCGGTGGCCTCTTCGAGGCCCACCTCGGCGTCTGCGTCCACGCCGAACAGCTCCGCGCTGGCCAGCGCTGCGCGGGCGCCTGCGGCGCGTTCTTCGACCTCGGCGAGTGCCTCGGCGAGCTGGGCGATCCGGTCGTCGCCGCGTTCGGCCGCCAGCGCGGCTGCCGCGTTGTCGAAGCCCGCCGCGGTGGCGGCTTCGGCCAGGGCGGTTTCCTGTTCGGCGAGGCGGTGTTCGGCGTCGTCCCTGCTCGTCCGGGCTGCTGCGAGTTGTTCGAGGCGGGCGGCGATGTCCAGCAGGTGCGTTCGCCGGTCGGCGATGCTCGGGAAGTCGGCGCGCCCTTCGCGCAGCCTGACCTCTCGTTCGTCCACTGTGGTCGCAAGCGATGCCTGTTCGCTGCGAGCCGCCGCGACTCTGGTTCGCACCTTCGACAGCTGCTCGTTAAGGTGCTCGGTGGATTCTTCGAGCTCAGCCAGGTTCTTGGTGCGTTGCGGTAGTTCCGCGGCGGTTTTCTGGAGCGCGTCGCGCTCGGCCCTGAGCTCGGCGAGTTCGGCGGCGAGGTCCGCCTCGGTGTGATCGCCGAGGCGTTCCGCCAGGTTGTCGAGGTGCTGTTGGGCTCGTTGCGCTTCTGCCGTGGCCTTTTCCCGCCGGGCGGCGGCGCGCTGCTCCTCGGTTTGGGCGTTGTCCTCGTCCTCGGCTCGCACCGGGGCGTCGACCGGTTCGCCGGGCGCGGGGTGTTCCGCCGAGCCGCAGACCGGGCACGGCTCGCCGGGCGAGAGCCGGGCCGCGAGTTCGGCGGCCATCCCGGCGAGCCTGCGGGCCCGGAGATCTTGCAGCAGGTCGCGAGCCTGCTGGTGTGCGTCGATGGCCTGCTGCGCGCGGGCCGTCGCCGACGCGAGTTCCTTTTGCGCGCCGGGCAGTTCGCGCGCGGTCCGCAGCAGCGCGGCGACCTCGGTGCCGCGCGCCTGCACGGTTTCCAGTCGCAGCTCCGCGTGCTTCGCGTCTTCGACCTGCTGCCGCGCGGCGCCGATGCGGTCGGGCAGGGTGGCCTGCTGCCCGACGAGCTCGGTTTCCAGGGTCTCGTCCGCTGCCAGCCGATCGGCGAGGGAGGCGAGCTTCTGCCGGTCGGTTTCCTGTTGCTGCGCCTCGGGGATCAGGTGCGCGAGACCACCCGCTTCCTCCCGCCTGGTGCCCGCGAGCGAACGCAGTTCGGCCAGCGGTGTTTCGGCGTCCAGCTCGCAGCTCGCGGCCGCAGCGGCTACCGCAGCCCGTGCTTTGTCGCACTCCTGCTCCGCCCGCAGCACGGCATTCCGGGCCGCGAGCACCGGGACGGCGCGTTGCGCCGCTTCCCGCTCCGCGCGCCAAGCGTCGTGCTGGTCCTGCTGCTCGCCGATCGCGGCGAGGGTCGCGTTCGCCTGCCGCACCCGGCGGACCTTCTCGGCCAGCTCGCGGCGCTCGGTCAGCTTCGCGTCGGCCACCTCCCGCTCGCGCCGCAGGCGGGAGTGCTCGGCCCGCGTGCCCTCCATCTCGCGAAGGGACCGCTTTTCGATGTCCTCCAACCAGTTCTGCTCGTCCGCGTCGGCATCCGGCTCCGCGCCCGAGACCTGCGAGACGCGCGCGAGGAGCTCGCGGACCCGCTGCGTCTGCTCCTCGACGCCGCGTCCGCGCTCCCGGCGGCGTTCGACGAACCAGCGCTCGACCTCACCGAACCGCTGGGTGCCGAACAGCTTCTCCAACAGCTTCTCGCGCTCAGCGGTGTCCGAGCGCAGGAACTTGGCGAACTCGCCCTGCGGCAGCATCACGACCTGGAAGAACTGGTCGACCGTCATGCCCAGCAGGCGTTGCACCGTGCGCCCGACCTCGTCGATGCGCGTCAGGCCCTCCGGCGGCTGCTCGGTGGGCGCACCATCGACCCAGGTCAGCGAGGCCTTCGCCTGCTGCGTGGTGTAGCCGTCGCCGCGCTTCTTCGGCCGCTGGTACTCCGGGCTGCGCTCCAGCCGCAGCCGCTGCCCCTGCACCGTCAGCTCCAGCACGACCTTGGTGATGGTGTCGGGTTTCGCGGTGTCGCAGCGCAGCCGCTTGACCTCGCCGCGCGCGCCCGGCACCGAACCGTAGAGCGCGAAGGCGACCGCATCCAGCAGCGTCGTCTTGCCCGCGCCGGTGTCGCCGTGCAGCAGGAACAGGCCGTCGCCGCCGAGCCGGTCGAAGTCCACCTCCTGGCGGTCGCGGTACGGGCCGAACGCGGTGACTTCCAGGCTGTGCAGCCTCATTTCGCCCCCTCCGCCGCGGCGACCGCGCGCAGTGCCTCGTTGAGCAGCGCGCGTTCGGAATCGTTGGGGTCGCTGCCCCTGCAATCGGCCACGAACCTGGCGGCGAGCTCGTGGTCGTCGCGGCCGCGCACGATCTCGGCGTAGTGCAACGGCGCTGTCGCGCGGCCGGTCGCCGGTTTCCACTCCAAGTGCACGGCGTGCGGAAAGCGCTGCTGCAGCCGCCGCATCGCCTCCAGCGGGCGCACCTCGTCGGTGAGCGTCGCCGAGAGGTAGCACTCCTCCAACTCGGCGTGCTCCGGCTCGGCGAGCAGGTCCTCCAGCAGTCCCTGGACCGTCGCCAGCCGCCGGGGCACCGGCAGTTCGCGCCGCTCCACGCCGGCCAGGCCGTCCGCATCCAGATCGACCAGCCACACCGATTTGCGGTGCGCCGCTTCGGAGAACGAGTAGGCCAGCGGGCTGCCCGAATAGCGCAGGTGCTCGGCGAGCCGCTGCGGGCCGTGCAGATGCCCCAGCGCGACGTAGTCGACGCCGTCGAACACCGAGCCCGGCACCTGCTCGACGCCGCCGACCGCGATGGTGCGCTCGGAATCGCTGCTGTCGCCGCCGGTGACGAAGGCGTGCGCCAGCACCACCGAACGAGTCCCCTGTGGACGTTCGGTCAGTTCGGCGCGCACCCGGTTCATCGCTTCGGTGAGCACCGCCGTGTGGCCGCGCGACTCGATCTCGGCGCTGGCCCCGGGCACGTCGGCGCGGGCCTGCAGGATGTGGCGCGCCGGATCCGGTTCGAGGTAGGGGATGCCGTAGAAGGCGACCGGGCCGTGCCGGTCGTCGATCACCACCGGCTCGTGCAGCCGGGCGATCTGGGTGCGCAGGTGCAGGCCGCCGGCGGCGGCGAACTCGGCGAACGCGCCGACCCGGGCGGCGGAGTCGTGGTTGCCCGAGGTGACCACCAGCTGGGCCCCCGCTTCGCGGATCCTGCCGAGCACCCGGACGCAGGTCTGCACCGCCTCACCCGACGGCACCGCGCGGTCGTAGAGATCGCCTGCGACCACCACGACGTCGACCTGTTCCTCGACGACCAGGTCGGCCAGCCCGCCCAGGACGGCCTCCTGATCTCCGAGCAGGTCTCGGCCGTGGAACGTCCGTCCCACGTGCCAGTCGGAGGTGTGCAGCACTCGCATGAGCCCCAAGCTATCGACGCCCCCGCCGGACTTCGCAGACCCCCCACGCCGCTTCGGCGTGTCGTGCACCTCGTGGCCGCTTTCCGCAGGTCAGCGCCCGTGCACGTTTCGTGCCGCTATGGCGGCACAACACGCTCACGGCACCTGACCAGCGGAAACAGAGCTGACGGTCGGCAGCGCGTTCACAGCGTGGCTGTGCGTGATGTTGTCGGGCGGGTCCGCCATCATTTGAGCTGCCACTACGACTACCGGACGGAGCTCATGTGGGTACCGGCGTCCTGATCACCATCGTCGTCGTGCTGACGCTGTTGGTCGCGGCAGCGCTGATGCTGATCTGGCGGCTGTACACGGACAGTGCACGCCGAGCCGACGAGGCGCTGCGCATGGTCGAGGCCGAGCGCGCCCGCACCGCCGAGCAGCAGGCCGCGCTGCGGCGCTACGAAGTCGCGTTCGCCTCCATCACCGGCCGCGGCGAGCTCGGCGAGCAGGTGCTCGTGGAGACCGCGCGGTCGCTGGGGCTGCGCGAAGGCATCCACTTCACGCTGCAGACCGACCTCGCCGGCGGCGGCTCCGCGCGCCCCGACATGGTGCTGTCCGTGGGCGGCGGGCGCCAGGTCCCGGTGGACGCCAAGGCGAGCCTCGCGGTGTGGGCCGAGGCGATGGAGACCGACGACCCCGAAGAACGCACCGACGCCCTGCGGGTGCACGTCCGCAACATCCGCTCCCGCGCCACCGAACTCGCGGGCAAGGGCTACCAGAAGTGGGCCGACGCGATCTACGGCTCGATCATGTTCGTGCCGTCCGACGCCGCCGTGATCGCCGCCCTCGACACCGATCCGCAGCTGCTCACCTGGCTGCTGGGCAAGCGGGTCTTCCTCTGCGGGCCAACGGGTTTCGCGGTGCTGGCGTCGGCGTCGATGTTCGCCGCGACAGAACGCACGATCGCCGAGGACATCGAGCAGGTGCGCGCCCACTCGGTCCGCGCCCAGCGCGCGGCGTCCAACGCGGTGGAAGCGGTGAACCTCTCCAGCACGCACCTGCAGCGCTTCGTCTCGGCCCGCCGCCGCGAGCTCGATGCGCTGGAATCGTTCCGCAGCACGGTCCAGCCGCTGGCCGAAGCCGCGGGCTCCGGCGACGTCGGAACCATCCGCCACGACGAAGACGGCCTGGTCAACGGCTCGCTCCCAGCGCGGGAAGGGCTCGATGCGGCGCAGCCGCTCGTCCGGGATCGGGAGACCGAGCGCTTCTGAGCGCGCACCCCGGCGCATCTTCGACCTGGAGCTGGATCGAACTCCCGAAGCACCCATCACCGCAGGTGCGGGCACAAGTCACCGCTCGGCCGCATACGAGCCCCGGGAGGAGCCGTCCGATCTCAGGGCCCGTTCCAGAAGGGCTCCGCCCGGCTGATCCCGTAGGTGCCCGGCGCCTGACAGGTGGCGCGCGAACTCAGCCCAGGCGGCCACGTCCCACGCGTGCCCGCACACCAACCTGACCGGGCCCGCCGGAACAGGAGCTCCGCTGTGCGGAAGGGCCGGTCAGACGTGGGTCTCGACGAAGGCCGCGACCGTGTCGACGATCAGCGTGTTGTGCGGGCCCCGGCCGAAGCCGTGGTCCAGGCCCTCGTACGGGTGCATCTCCGCCGTGACGCCCAGCTTGCGCAGGTCCCGCGCGAAGTCGAGGCTCTGGTCGAGCGGGACCAGCGAATCCGCCGTGCCCTGCTGGATCAGGAACGGCGGCTCGTCCCCGGAGATGTTCTTGATCGGGCTCGCCGACTCGGCCCGCGCCGGGCACTCCACCGGCATGCAGCCGAGCAGCTGCTTGATCACCCGCCGCGCGTACTCCTGCATCTGCGGATGCGCCGCCTCGGCCTCGGCGCTCATGTCGGTCGGCCCGAACCAGTCCACCACCGCCCGGACGCCGGTCAGCCCGCCGCCCGGCTTGTCCGGGTCCCCGGTCAGCGCGCCCAGCTGCGACACCAGGTGGCCGCCGGCCGAGGAACCCCACAGCCCGACCCGGTCGGCGTCCAGCTGCCACTCCCCGGCCCGCCCCTGCAGCCAGCGCACGGCATCCGCCACGTCGACCACCTGCGCCGGGTACTGCGCCGCCCCGGTCAACCGGTAGTCCACTGTGGCCACCGCGTAGCCGTGTTCCAGCAGGCGCTGCGCCGTCAGCGCCTCCGGCGCGGCGGGATCGGCGTCCAGCGCGCGAACCCCGGCGTCCCAGCCGCCGCCGTGCACGTACACGACCAGCGGGATCGGCGTCTCGCGCTTCGCGGGCAGGAACAGGTCCAGCTTCAACGCGCCGGTGTCGCGCTGCGCGTACACCTGGCCTCGCTGCACGCTGGCCGCGCCGAGGTCGCGGCCGGCGGCGTCGATCCGTGGCGCTTCGTCGGCGTCCGACTCCCGGGAGCAACCGGCCGCGACCAACGTCACCAAGGCGAAACAGGCCGCCAGGACACGCCGAGTCACCGCCATCCGCCCCGCGCCTCCCCGATCTCGTGACAGCTCACCCGAATGCCTGAGCTTAACAAGATCAGTGGGGCGTCATTCGGTGATCAGTCACGCTCGTCCGCGGCGCGCTGTTCACCTGCCAGGAAGTGCGCGATCCGCACCGTGGAGTCGTAGAGGTCCCGGTAGTGCCCGAAGTACGCGTCGTAGCGCTCGGTGTGCTCCGGGTTCGGCCGGACGGTGCGCGTCACCGGGTTCCAGTCGTCCGGGGCGACGGCGGTGCCGGTGCCGACGCCAGCGAGCAGCGCGTCGCCGTACGCCGCGCCGACCGTCTCGGCCGGGATCTGCTGCTCCTGGCCGGTGATGTCGGAAACGATCTGCGTCCACAACCCGCCCTGGGTGCCACCGCCGACGGCGACCAGCCGCCGGGCCGTGCCGCCCGCCTCGCCCATCGCGGCCAGATTGTGGCGGACCCCGAAACCGATGCCCTCCAGCGCCGCCCGGTACAGCTCGGCGCGGCCGTGGCTGGTGGTCAGCCCGGCCAGGATGCCGCGCGCGTCCGGGTCGAAGATCGGCGTCCGCTCACCGGCGAAGTACGGCAGCAGCAACAACCCGCGGCTGCCCGCGGGCACCTTGCTCGCTTCCTCCACGAGCTGGGCGAAATCGCCGTCGACGAGGCCGCGCAGCCATTGCGTCACCGCGCCCGACGTCGCCATCCCGGCGGCCAGCGTGTACGTGTCGGGGAACGCCCCGCAGGTGCCCCAAAGCGCCTGGTGCGGCTGCAGATCGGTGAGCACCTGGACGAAGAACATCGTGGTGCCGTACATCAGCATCACGTCGCCCGGCTCCCGCACGCCGACGCTGGTGGCCTCGGCCCAGGCGTCTACGGTGCCCGCGGTGACCGGCAGCCCTTCCGGCAGCCCGGTCTCGGCCGCCGCCTGCGCGGTGACCCGCCCGACGACCTCGGTCGGCCACGCCAGCTCCGGCAGCGGCAGCCCCGGCGCGACCCGCTGGGCCCAGTCCGCCGACCAGTCGCGGGCCCGCAGGTCGTAGAGCGGATCGCACTGGCTGGCCGAGTGGTGGTCGAGCACGTACCGGCCGGTCAGCCGGTGCACCAGGTAGGAGCTGCACATCAGCAGCATCTCGGTGCGCTCGTAGACCTCCGGCTCGTGCTTGGCCAGCCAGCGGATCTTCGGCCCGACGGCCTGGCTGGACAGCGCCGAGCCGCCCCGGCGCAGGATCTCGTCCGCGCCGAACTCCTCGGTGAGCTCCGCGATCTCCTCGGTCGCGCGGGTGTCCACGCCGTAGAGGATGGCCGGCCGCAGGGGTTTCCCGTCGCCGTCGGCGGGCAGCAGGACGGGGCCGATCCCGCTGACGCCGAGACCGGCGATCTCCCGGCCTTCGGCGGCGGGAACCAGCTCCCGGGCCAGTTCCAGGAAGTCCGCCCACCACACCGATTCCGCGTCGTGCTCCACCCAGCCCGGATGCGGGTGGGAGGTCTCGTGCGGCCGGCTGGCGCGGGCGATGATGCGCCCGTCGGTGGCGACCAGCACCCCCTTGGAACTCGCCGTGCCGATGTCGATCCCGAGCAACACCTTCTCGGCCACCTGCGCGATCCTCCTCGTCAACTCGCACGCCTGGAACACCGGAGACCCCCGACCGCACCGCCCCCGGGCCGTCCCACCCCGGTGCGGTACGCAATTTCAATGGAAATCGAACCTCCGATTTCCATTGAGATTGCGGGAGTTGTCCACAACCTCCGGCGTGTCGTGGTCCGACACCCCGGAGGCCCGCGGTTTCAACTGAAACTGCGCCGGAAGGGGATGTTGTCAGCCCCGGGTCCACTCGTCGAGGCGGACGTCCAGCTGATCCGCCACGGCGCGCAGGGCCGCCCGGTGGTCGCCGGGCACCGCGTGGATGTGGTTCGCGCCGAACTTCGACAGGAACACCTCGCCCGGCGCGTCCAGCCGCGCGAACGCGTGCGGCCACTCCGGCGTCGACTGGTTCACCAGCGCCTGGTTGGTCTCGTCGTCGTACGCCTCGAACTCGCCGAGCATCAGCTGCAGGCGGTACTCGCCGTCCTCGCGGGTCAACCGGCCCAGCGTCATCTGCCCCGGGGCCGCGATGTGCTGCACCGACGCGCCACCGGCCGGGAAGAAGAACACCTCCGGGTAGAAGTTGACCTTCGCCAGGTTCTCCGCCGGGTCGTCGCTGCGGGCGGCGTACCAGGTGGCGTGCTGGCCGGAGTTGCACAGGTCCCAGATGTCCCGGTCGGCGTGGTAGTGCCGCACGTCGGCGAACAGCACCGGGGTGCCTGCCAAGGCCTTGAACAGCTGCATGGTCAGCGCGCCGTCCATGTCTGCCTCGGTGGCGCACACGTGCGGCTCCTTCGGCCCGTTCCAGTCGTACGGGTCGTTCAGGAACGCCTCGGTGACGTCCATGGTCGCGAAGTTCTCGGTCAGCTCCGGCTGCGCCTTGATGCCGGAGAAGTCCAGGTTGCGCTCCGCGATGATGTCCCGGATCGCCTGGTAGGAGCGGATCTGCCGCTCCAGCAGCTCCGGCGTCAGCTTCTTGCCGTCGTAGTGCACGCCCGCCGCGTGCTGCTCGATCCACTCACGCGCCTTCTTCGCCTCCGCAGCGTCCGCCTTGTCGGCGCGCAGGACCAGCTCGTACTGGTCGATCTCCTCCACGTCGATGCCGAACTTGCGCATCCACTGGTCGGTGTTGGCCACCGCGGTGTTCATGCCCATCGGACGCCCGCCGAACCGGCCGAAGGTCGACCCGCGCAGCGACCGCACCGCCGCGGACGCCTTGGCGTGCACGCCGATCTTCTCGACCAGCTCGGCGTCGTCCGGCGCACCCCAGGCGCGGGTGTGGCGGCGGCCGATCTGGTCCAGCGCGCCGCCCGCGGCGAGCATGCCGACGAGGCCCGGCTCGGTCGGGTCGGTGCTGGCCACCAGCACCAGCGGGCTGCGGGTGGCGTCCGCGGCGAGCATGGTGAAGTGCGGGAACGTCCACACCGAGTAGTAGAAGACGGTGACGTCGACGTCGGCCGCGGCCACCTTGCGCGCCACCGAGGTGGCGAGCACGTTGGTGGCGACCAGGTCGTCGCCCACCACCACGTCGTGCCCGGCGGCTTGCAGCGACCGGACCAGGGAATCCTGTTTGGACCGAATGAAATCCGCGATGCGGGCGTGGACGTGGTCACGACCGTCGGAAATGCTGACGACGCCGATGCGAGCCACAGTTCCTCCCAAGTTCACTGACAGGCGGCGTTGACTGCTGGAGAACCGGCGGCGAGGAGCACGTCGGTGGGCGCCACCGGTGAACTCCCTGCGGATCGCCTGACCGGGAAAGCCCGCCGCTGGAATTGCCGAGAAGACCGGCGAGCAATCGTTTTCTCGGACGCTATTCTGGCATGACACGGGCTGTCAAGGCAGGTAGCCCGCCATCACTCGGCTAGCGGGCACACTAGGAGGAGCCGTGGCGACGATCAGTGATGTGGCAACCCGCGCCGGGGTGTCCACTGCGACCGTTTCACGTGCGCTCAACGGCAAGAGCACCGTCGATCCGGCGCTGGCCGCGCGGGTGCTCGCGGCCGCCGCGGAGCTGGGCTACCGGCCCAACGGCCCGGCCCGCAACCTGCGCAAGCAGGAGACCGCGGTGCTGGCCCTGATCATCTCCGACGTGGAGAACCCGTTCTTCACCGCGATCGCCCGCGGCGTCGAGGACGTGGCGCACGCCGCCGGCTACTCGGTGGTGCTGTGCAACTCCGATGACGAACCGGACAAGGAACGCGAGTACGTCGATGTCGCCCTCCAGGAGCGGGTGGCCGGGGTGCTGCTGTCGCCGACCGGGCGCGGCGACAGCGCCGAGCTGCTCAGCCGCAACAACACGCCGGTGGTGGCGGTGGACCGGCCGCTGCCGAACTCGGCGGGCGACACGGTGCTGGTCGACAGCAGGCTCGCCGCCAAGGAGGCGGCCCTGCACCTGGCGGAGCAGGGCTACCGGCGGATCGGCTGCCTCACCGGCCCCAGCGGCGTGCTGACCGCGGACGACCGGCTCGCCGGCTACCGGGACGGGCTGCGCGCGGCGAAGCTGCCGGCCCCCGCGGCGCTGGTGCGGCGCTCGGAGTTCAAGGCGCCCGGGGCGAAGCAGGCGGCGCGAACGCTGCTGACCCAGGACGATCCGCCGGACGCGATCCTCGTGGCGAACAGCATGATGGCGGTCGGCGTGCTGGAGACGTGCGCCGAACTGGGCCTGCGCCCCGGCCGGGACATCGGCGTGGTCGCCTTCGACGACGCGCCGTGGGCGACGCTGATCGACCCGCCGCTGACGGTCGTCGCCCAGCCCGCCTACGACATGGGCGCGGTCGCCGCCCAGCTGCTGCTGGACCGGATCAGCGGGGAACGCGCCGACATGACCACCACCACCCTGTCCGCGCACCTGGTCACCCGGGGCAGCAGCACCCGCCCGTGACGCAGGAAGGACGAACGGCCCATTCGCCTCGCCAGGAGGTGAACGGGCCGTTCGCCCGGTCCGGGGCTCAGCCGTTGCGCTGGTGCTGGCGGATGGCCTCGTCCATCACCTGCTGGACGTCCGCCGGCCGTTCGCCGTCGTCCTGGCCGGTGGTCTCCGGGGTGCCCACCTCCGGAGTCCCGGGTTCCGGCGGGGCGGTCGACGACGGCGGGGTGCTGGTCTCCGGCGGCGACGACGGGGCAGGCGGCTGCGTCTCCGGCGGCCGGGCGGGCGCCGGCGGTGCGATCGGCAGCTGGCGACCCGGCACGCGGCCGCCGTACCAGTACGTCGTCGAGCTGTAATCGCCCGGCTCGTCGTTGACCGGCCCGTGCTCGATCCCCGCCCGCAGGCCGGTGCGGAACGGCACCGCGTCGTTGACCATGATCCGGTAGGCGCCGGTGCAGTCGAACCGGCAGCCGTCGGCGCCGATCTCGTGCGACGGGTTGCCGACGTGCGGCATCGTGAACGTGGTGCCGTCCCGGAAGTACCAGCCGGACTCGTAGAAGTCCTCGGTACCGGTGCCGTGCCACGCCGGCTCGGCGGAGCCGTCGACGTAGAACCGCTCGTCGCCCTCCAGGTAGTTGCGCTGGTTCGCGGCGGCGCGCGTGCCGAGGGAGTGCGGTTGGTTGCTGCGCACCGCCGCGCCCGGCGGGATCAGCCCGCGCATGGTGTGCGTGACGCCGTAGAAGGTGCCCGCTCCGCTGGTGTTCAGGAACGTCCAGTCCCTCCCGGGCACGGTGTTCCCCCGCAGGTGGGTGGCGTGGAAGTACCCGGTGTTGCCGCCCACCTCCGCCGGGGCGCTGGTGACCTCGGCGGTCGCGCCGGTGATCGGGATCCCGCCGCCGTTGACCACCTCGACCACCGCGTTCTGCGCGAACGGCATCGGCCACCAGGACGTGTACCAGCCGTCCAGCCCCGGGTCGACCGAGGTCATCAGGCTGCGCACGTCGTACTCGCCGAGCCCGGTGCCGAAGAACTCGCCGATCGGCGCGTCCACAGTGGTCTGCCCGTCGAAGGTGATGCGGATCCGGGCGGTGGACAGCACCTCGTCGGAGGCCGCGACCTGGCCGGGATCGTTGGGGTAGCGGGCGATGAGCTTGGACCGGGCGAAGACCTCGTTGTCGATGCGGTAGCCGTGCGCGCTCTGCTCGCCGGGGTGGTCCGGCCCGAGGTCGAGCACGTCGGTGCGCACCCACTCGCCGCCCACCTTGCTGTGCACGTCGTAGCGGAACTCGTTGACGTCCAGGGCGGACGACACGAAGCGGCTGGAGACCTGCACCTCGGACTTGCCCGCGGTCAGCTCGGCGGGCACCTCGAGGAACTCCACGCCCCACTGGCCGGGCCGCGCCGGGCCGCCGCGCCACTGCCCGACCGGCCTGCCGTCCACGAACACGTCGGCGACCTGGTCGGCGATCTGCGCGTCGTACCGCCGGATCAGCCGGATGCCCTGGTTGTTCGGGTCCACGCGCATGGTGAACCGGCTGCCGCCGGCCTGCCCGAAGGCGTAGCCGTCGTCGACCGCCTGCGGGCTGCCCACCACCTGCGGCAGCCGCACGCGGAGCTGGGAGATCTGCTGCGGCCCGGTCAGCCGGGCGATCGTGGTCGAGGAACCCGGCGTCAGGTCGAAGTCCTTGCGGGTCGGGGTGGCGCCGGAGGCGGCGGGCTTCGGGTCGGCGACGCCGAAGCGGCGCAACCGGTCGAGCACGTCCCCGGCGGAATCGTGCGGGTTGAAGGTCTGCACGCCGTCCGCGTTGGGGAACGCCCGGTAGGAGACGTGGTAGAAGTACGGGTTGTGCTGCACGGTCACCCGCATCGACTTGCGGTACGGCATCGGCACCTTGATGAAGACGCCACCGGCGGCGTCTCCGGCGCCGGCCACCAGCGGCCACGAGAACGGCGCGCCCACCCGCCCGTTGACCACGTCGACCAGCGGCGCGTTCAGGATCACCCGGCCGTCGAGTTCGATCACGATGTTGCCGGTCGCCGTGACGTCGCCCCAGGGTTCGCGGGTTGACCAGATCGAGGTGATCTCCCCCGCGCCGTCGTGCTCGGCGATCACGCACCCGCGGTCGGTGATCCGCAGGCAGGAGTAGGTCCCCCGGAATCCGTCGTTGTTCCCACCGGTGCGGTCGAAGCTGGAGGCCTGGAACGACTTCTCGTCGCCGCGCAGCTGGGCCGTCGCACCGAGGTTCCGGTACGTGTCCCAGCCGACCGGTCCCCTGGCCGGCGCCGCCTGCTGCGCGTCCGCGCGGACCGGGCCGAATCCGGCGTCCGCGACCACGGCGGCCGCGGCCAGCGATGCGATTCCGAGGTAGGCGCCGAGCCGGCGGGCGCGCCGACGACCATTTCCCGGCGGCGTTGCTGAGCGATCTCTCATCGTGCTCGCCCCTCCCCGCGCGCCACTATCCACTGCGGACGGTGGCGAACGCTGTTTCCGATGGTGGTGCGCGACTGAATGGATTTTCGTCCGGCTCCGGGAGTGAAAGATCACTCTCGCATTGAGCGCAGCGTAAGAAGGAGATCTCCGCGAAGCCAACCGATACGGGCGTGTCGAAGAATCCGCGAAGCGAATTCACTCAATAAGATGGTTGCCGGACCTGCGAGCTCCGACAACCACCATCCAGGTGTATTAGGATTTTCACGAGAAAAGTCTTACCGGCAATGGAATTATTCGGAAATCGCGATCATTCGCAATAGCGCCGGGCATTGCTTCGAGCGCGCAGTCGTGAGTGGCCGCGGCCGCCCCGGCGACCACGGCCACTCACGACGCGGGTGTCAGCTCTGGTTCAGCCGGGCGTAGACCTCGGCTGCGTTCTCCTTGGTGACCAGCTCGGTCTGCAGGGTCTGCGCCTTCTCCACCGGCTGGCAGTCGATCAGCAGCTTCTTGGCCGCTTCCACGGCTTCCGCACCGCCGGTCGGGTACAGGTTGGTCGCCTGCAGCCGGCCGTCCTCGACCGCCTTGATGCCACCGGACGGGATGGGCAGCCCGTCGATGCCGACGAACTTCAGGTCGTTGCGGCCCGCCGCCTGGGCCGCCAGGTACGCGCCCTCGGCCATCGGGTCGTTCTGCGCGTAGACCGCCTTGATGTCGGGGTTCGCCTTGAGCAGCGCGTCCATCTTCTGCTGCCCGACCGACCGCTCCCACTCACCGTCGGCGGTGGCCACGACCTCGATCTGCGAGCCCTGGATGCCTTCCTTGAAGCCCTTTTCCCGCTCCGCGGCCGGGGTCGACCCGGACAGCCCCTTGATCTGCACGATCTTGCCGCCCTCCGGCAGCAGCGTGCTCTTGAAGTACTCGCCCGCCTGCCGGCCGATCTGGACGTTGTCCGCGCCGATGTAGGTGGTGTAGGCGTCGCCGTCGACCTTCCGGTCCAGCACCACGACCGGAATTCCCTTGTTGTAGGCCTTCTTCACCACGTCGGTCAGCGGCGCGGCCTCGTTCGGCGAGATCATCAGCAGGTCGACCTGCTTGGTGAGGAAGTTCTCCACGTCGCTGATCTGCTTGGAGTTGTCCTTGGCCGCGTCGGAGAACTGCACCTCGAACTGCGGCACCTTCTCGGCCGCCTTGCGGATGTCGTCGTCCATCCGGACCCGGTACGGCTCGGCGAGGTTGGCCTGGCTCATGCCGATGGTGTACTTCTCGTTCGGCCCCTTGCAGTGCTGGGTCGGGTCCTGCGCCTGCACCTTCCCGGTGTTCTCGCTGGTCGTCCCGCAACCGGCGGCGGCGAGCGCGGCCGCGGCGCACGTGACTGCGATCAAGGACTTCGTTGTCTTGCGCATCGTGCTTCCTCCCGGACGAGGGGTTTCAGGACGTCGGTCGCAGGCGCTGCAACGCCGCCGCCGCGACGATCACCAGGCCCTTGATCAGCAGTTGCAGGTCGGTGTTGACGCTGTTGAGGCTGAGGATGTTGTTCAGGATGCCGAGCAGCAGCGCACCGGCGATGGTGCCGATCACCGAGCCCCGGCCACCGGCCAGGCTGGTGCCGCCGACCACCACGGCGGCGATTCCGTCGAGTTCGTAAGCGATTCCGTCGTTCGGGCTGCCCGCGTTGAGCTGGCCGGCGTGCACGATCCCGGCCAGCGCGGCGCAGAACCCGGCGATGCCGAAGGCGATGATCTTGACCCGGTTCACCGGCACGCCGGAAAGCCGGGCCGCCTTCTCGTTGCCGCCGATGGCGTAGAGGTGGCGGGAATAGGCGCTGCCGCGCAGGAACAGGATCGCGACGATGGCGACCACCGCGAAGATCAGCGCCGGGATCGGCACCACGCCACCGAAGGTGCGCTCCCCGAGCAGGGAGAACAGCATCGGCGCCTGACCCGGCCCGTCGCCGTAGGAGATCTGCACCGTCTCGCCGCCGGACCACATCCGCGCCAGGCCGCGCGCGATCTGCAGGCCAGCCAGGGTGACGATGAAGGCCTGCACTCCGAGCAACGCGACGGCGGTGCCCTGCAGCAGGCCGAAGACGATGCCAGCGAGCAGCACCAGCGCGACGGTGGCCCAGACGCCGTAGCCGTCCTCGACCATCAGCACGGCCGAACCCACCGCCGCCAACCCGAGCACCGAGCCGACCGACAGGTCGATGCCGCCGATCAGGATCACGAAGGTCAGCCCGATCGCGATGATCCCGATCTCGGACACCGCGCGCACGATGTTGAACAGGTTGTCGCTGGTCAGGAACAGGATCTGCCCGTCGTTGCGGGGCGAGAAGACCACCGCCGCCAGGAACACCGCGACCAGGCCGAAGAAGCTCTGGAACCGGAACAGCGTGGCCACGACGCTCGTCCGCCGCGGCGCGACGGATTCCGCGGGCCGTTCCTCCGTCTGGTTGCTCACCGCGCTCCTCCCCCAGTGCTCTGCCGCCCGGTGCCGACGACCGGCCCGGCTCCGCCGGCCACCACGCCCTCGCCCATGGCGGCCGCCAGCAATTCCGCTTCGCCGACCTCGGCGGTGTCGAACTCGGCCACGCTGCGGCCGGCGCGCAGCACCACCACCCGGTGGCACACGCCGACCAGCTCCGGCAGCTCCGAGGACGCCAGCAGCACCCCGATGCCGCGTCCCGCGATCTCGCCGAGCAGCTGGTAGATCTCCGACTTCGCGCCGATGTCCACGCCCCGGGTCGGGTCGTCCAGCAGCAGCAACCGCGGCTCCGTCAGCAACATCCGGCCGAAGACGACCTTCTGCTGATTTCCACCGGAAAGGGTGCCGACCGGGTCGAGGATCCGGCCGAGCTTGATCTTGAGCTGCTGCACGCTGCGCTCGGTGGCGGACACCTCGGCGCGGCGGCGCACCAGCCCGGCCACGCCGAGCCGGTCCAGCACCGAGAGGACCGTGTTGGCCAGCACCGAATGCTCCAGCACCAGCCCGGAACTCCTGCGGTCCTCCGGCACGAAGGCGATGCCCTCGCGCAACGCGCGGTGCGGACCCCTCGGCCGCACCGGGCGCCCGTCGAGGGACACCTCCCCCTCCCACGTGCCGGAGGACCCCGCACCGAACAGCGATTCCAGCAGTTCGGTGCGACCTGAGCCGAGCAACCCGCACAGCCCGACGATCTCCCCGCGACGCACGGTCAGATCGATGCCGTCGGGTTCCCGGCGACCCACCCGCGGCCGGCGCGGGCGGACGGCGAACCCGGACACCGACAGCAGCTCTTCGCCGACGGCGCCGCTCTCGGCGCGGAACATCGTCTGCACCGAACGGCCCACCATCGCCTCGGCGGCCTGCTCCGCGGTCAGCTTCCGGGCGTCGAACTCCGCGACCTTGCGGCCGTTGCGCAACACGGTGGCGCGGTCGGCGACCCGGCCGATCTCGTCCATCCGGTGCGAGATGTAGACGATGCCGGTGCCGCCGCGGCGCAGCTCGGCGATCACCGCGAACAGCCGCTCGACCTCCGTGCTGGACAGCGCCGACGTCGGCTCGTCCATGATCAGCACCTTCGCGTCCAGCGACAGGGCGCGGGCGATGGTCACCAGCTGCTGCTCGCCGACGCGCAGCTCGCCGACCGGCCGCAGCGGGTCCAGGTCGATGCCGGTGCGGCGCAGCAGCTCGCGGGTGCGCACGGCCATCTTCCGGCGGTCCACCACGCCGAAGCGGTTGCGCAGCTCGCGGCCGAGGTAGAGGTTCTCGGCGACGCTCAGCCCGGGCACCAGGTCGAGCTCCTGGTGGATCATCGCGACCCCGGCGTGCTGCGCGTCGGCCGGCTTGCCGAACTGCACCACCCGGCCTTCGATCGAGATCGACCCAGCGTGATCGACGACGTCGCCGGAGAGCACCTTCATCAGCGTGCTCTTGCCCGCGCCGTTCTCGCCCAGCAGCGCGTGCACCTCGCCGGCGCGGACTTCCAGGTCCACGCCGTCGCACGCGAGCACGCCCCCATAGCGCTTGGTGATGCCGGTCATCTCGACCAGCGGTGGCGCCGTGCTCATAGCACCCCCGTCACGCCGCTCGCGAATCGTGAGAAAACGATTGCCCGGACGCTAAAATGGTCACGCTACCTGTGTCAAGGTTCACACACCCGCCCAAGTGACAGGGCATCCATTCGGCTGCACCGACATCACATGGCGGTCACGTCGGCGGGGGTCGCAGGTAACCCAACGTGCATCAACGCGCAAGTTCCGGAAGAGGGCTCTCGGCCCGGGGTACTGGACCGTTACCGTTGGGACTCGTGACCGCGATCCGCGATAGCCAGAGCGCCCCACCCCCCAGCAGCGGCGCCTCCCAGTGGTCGACGCGCTCCGCATTCGGGGCGAAGGGCGTGCCGCTCTGGGGAGCCGTGCTGCTGGCTGCCGTCCCGACCGCGGTCGGAACAATCCTCGACGTCCTGCTCTGGTCGCAGCCTGACATCCTGTTCAAGGCGTGCTTCTTCGTCGGCTGCGTGCTGGCCGTGCTGCTGGTCAAACGCCGCAGCGTGTTCGGACCGATGGTCCAACCGCCGCTCGTGCTCACCATCGTCATGCCGCTGCTGGTGCTGATCACCGGCAGCGGGATCACCGCGGGCGCCGGCATCACCGCCAAGGCGCTCGCCATCGCGCGACCGCTGATCAGCAGCTTCCCGATCATGGCGGGCGCCACCATCGTCTCCCTTGGCATCGGCCTCGTCCGCATGTTCGTTACCCAGCGGACCCGGCCCCGCCCCGAGATCGCGGACAGCGACGCGGCGACCAAGAAGCGCCGCCCCGTCACGCCGTCGCGCAAGAAGCCGGCCGAAGACGTCAAGAAGCGGCGGCCCGAAGAGCGCGAACGCACCAGGAAACCGCGCGGCGACGACGCAGCGCGCCCGCAGCGAGCCCAAGCGGAGCGCGGGCGGGCCCAGGCCCCCGGGCGGCCGCGCAGCGGCGATGCGCCCGGCCGGGCACGAGGCGACGCGCCCGGCAGGGCGCGCGGAGCCGAGCCGCGGCCGGAGCGCGACGGGCGCGCGGTGCCGCCGCGGCGGGGCGCAGCCCCGCGGCAGGCGCCCGGGCGGCCGCGAGCGGCGGAGCCGCCGCAGGGGGAGCCGCCCCGGCGACCCCGGCGGCCGCGGCGGGACGAGCAGTTCGGGTGAGCCGGGACTGAAAAAGGGGCATCCGCGCAGCGCGGATGCCCCTTTTTCGCTACTCGGTCAGCGGACGCCCTTGGGCTTGTCCGGGTTCTCGTCGAGGTCCTTGCGGAGCTCCCGCGGCAGCGCGAAGCTGATCTTCTCGTTGGCCGTGGTGACCTCGTCCACCTGGTTCCAGCCGCGCTCGGCCAGGTGGTCCAGCACCTGCAGCACCAGCACGTCCGGCACCGACGCACCGCTGGTCACGCCGACCGTGGTGACGCCGTCCAGCCAGGCCTCGTCGATCTGGTTCGCGAAGTCCACGAGGTGCGCGTCGGACGCGCCCGCCTGCAGCGCCACCTCGACCAGGCGCTTGGAGTTCGAGGAGTTCTGCGAGCCGACGACGATCACCAGGTCGCACTCCGGCGCCATCGCCTTCACCGCGTACTGCCGGTTGGAGGTCGCGTAGCAGATGTCGTCGCTCGGCGGCGCCTGCAGACCCGGGAACCGCTCCTTGAGCTGGTCGACCCGCTCCATCGTCTCGTCCACGCTGAGCGTGGTCTGCGACAGCCACACGACCTTGCTCGGGTCGCGGACCTCGACCTTGTCGACGTCCTCCGGCTTGTCGACCAGCTGCACGCGGTCCGGGGCCTCACCTGCGGTGCCCTCGACCTCCTCGTGCCCCTCGTGGCCGATCAGCAGGATGTCGTAGTCCTCGCGGGCGAACCGGTTGACTTCCTTGTGCACCTTGGTGACCAGCGGGCACGTCGCATCGATGGTGCGCAGGTTGCGCTGCGCGGCTTCCGCGTGCACCGCCGGGGACACGCCGTGCGCGGAGAACACCACGAGCGCGCCCTCCGGCACCTCGTCGGTCTCGTCCACGAAGATCACGCCGCGCTCGGACAGCGTTTCCACCACGTGCCGGTTGTGCACGATCTCCTTGCGCACGTAGATCGGCGCGCCATAGGTCTCCAGTGCCTTCTCGACGGTGATCACCGCGCGGTCGACACCTGCGCAGTACCCACGCGGCTTGGCCAGCAGGACCCGCTTGGCCGGCCGGGCGTCCTGGTCAACGAGGTCAGTGGCCTCGGGCGAGGTCGTCATACCGCCAAGGGTACGGACCGCACCCGAGGCGCTCAGCCCCGCAGTCGCCTGCCTGCTCCAGATCACAGTCGTGCGACGAGGCGATGGCTTCGCGGGCCCGAGTGCGGCAGGCTGGGCGCATGTCATCGTTCCCCCTGCCGGTGCGGATCGCCGCCGGGCTCGCCGCCACCGCCGTCGAGCAGGCCCGCCAGCTGCCGGCCACCCTGCTCGGCCTGCCGGTCACCGTGGCCAGCCAGGCGCTGCAGGCGTCGATGCGGGTCCAGCAGCAGATCACCGAGCTGGCGATCAAGGGCGATGAGGCCCTCGCCGGGCTGCGCACCCCGGAGGAGCAGCCCGCCTGGGCGACCTTCGACGAGGACGAACCGACCGAGCCGGCCGTGCTGTCCGAAGACCTGTCGGTGCTGCCCGACTACGATCACCTGACGCTGCCGCAGCTGCGGGGTCGGCTCCGCTCGTTCTCCGAGGCGGAGCTGGCCGAACTGCTGGCCTACGAGCAGCGGCACGGTCAGCGGCCGGAGTTCGTCCGCATGCTCCACAACCGCCTCGACCGCCTGCGCAACCAGTGACCCGAGAAGACCCCGGCAGTCTCGCCTGAGACTGCGGCCCCGGCCCCGCGGCCGGGAAGCACCGAGGAGTGACGCTGAGTTCCCCGACCAGTCCCGAGGAGCCGTGGCCGGTACGGACCGTGGCGCGCAAGATCGCCGACTGGATCAACCGGCTCGGCACGATCTGGGTGGAAGGGCAGATCACCCAGATCTCGCTGCGCCCCGGCGCGGCCACCGCGTTCCTGACGCTGCGCGACCCGTCCGCCGACGTCTCGCTGACGCTCACCTGCGCCGCCGCGATGCTGCGCAAGATGGAGCCGCCGCTGACCGACGGCAGCCGGGTCGTGGTGCACGGCGAGCCGACGTTCTTCGTCGGCCGGGGCACGCTGAGCCTGCGGGTCGACGAGATCCGCGCGGTCGGCATCGGCGAACTGCTGGCGCGCATCGAACGGCTCCGCCAGCTGCTGAAGGCCGAGGGCCTGTTCGACCCGGCGCGCAAGCGGCCGCTGCCGTTCCTGCCGAACCGGGTGGGGCTGATCACCGGCCGCGCCTCGGCCGCCGAGCACGACGTGCTGACCAACGCGCAGCTGCGCTGGCCCGCGGTGCAGTTCGAGGTCCGCAACGTCGCCGTGCAGGGTTCGACCGCGGTGCCGCAGATCCTGACGGCGCTGCAGGAGCTGGACCGGATGCCGGAGGTCGACGTGATCGTGCTGGCGCGCGGCGGCGGCAGCGTCGAAGACCTGCTGCCGTTCTCCGACGAAGCGCTGTGCCGCGCGGTATCCGCCTGCCGCACGCCGGTGGTCAGCGCCATCGGGCACGAGCCGGACTCGCCGCTGGTGGACCACGTCGCCGACGTGCGCTGCTCGACGCCGACCGGCGCGGGCAAGCGGGTGGTGCCGGACGTCGCCGAGGAGACGCAGCGGATCCACCAGTTGCGCGACCGCGCCCGCCGCGCGCTGCACGGATGGGTCGACCGGGAGCGCCGGCTGCTCGACGCGCTGCGCAGCCGCCCGGTGCTGGCCGACCCGATCGGACCGCTGGAACGGCGCGCCGAGCAGGTCGAGCTGATGCGCGACCGCACCCGCCGCGCGATGACCACCGCGCTGAACACCGAGCGACACGCGCTGACCGCGACTCGATCTCGCTTGACGACCTTGGGTCCGGCGGCCACGCTGGCTCGTGGATACGCAATCGTGCAGCGCGTCGAGGACGGCGTGGACGGCGTCCTCCGATCGGTCGAGGAGGCGCCACCGGGAACTCGGCTGCGGGTGCGGGTCGTTGACGGAGCGATCCAGGCAGTCGTACCGGACCGAGCAGGCTGAACAGGACTGAGAACGTGCACCCGAAGCAGGAACCATCGTTCCTCCCCCTGACCGTCGGCGTCGCGAGGTCGGCGACCGACGGCTCGGCGCTGCTGCGGAACGGGGCCGGCGAGGTGCGCCGCTGCGCCGAGGCGGCGGACGCCGCGGCGGTCGGCTGCTGGGCCGCGCTGCTGGGCGGCTGCCAGTCCGCCGAGCGCAAGGACCTGCCGTCGCGCCTGCGCGCGCTCGCCGAGGCCACCTCCGGGTACGTGGGGGCCGGGTGGTGGGCCGCTTCGGCGCACCGACGTAGGGTCGCGGAGGCGCAGTTGCGCATCAACGACGCGGTGCGCGAGGGCGACGGTGCCGAGTTCGCGGAGGCGTTCGTCGGCTACGACCAGGCGATCGCCACCGCGGTGGTGTCCGTGCAGAACAACGTGGAGAGTCCGACCCCGTGACGGCGAACGATCAGCAGGACGAGCACTTCGACCCGGTGGCCGAGCACCCCGAGGTCGCCGAGCTCGGCTACGAGCAGGCCCGCGACCAGCTGGCCGAGGTGGTCAAGCAGCTGGAGGCCGGCGGCCTCTCGCTGGAGGACTCGCTGTCGCTGTGGGAACGGGGCGAAGCCCTGGCGGCGGTCTGCGAACGCCACCTGGCGGGAGCCCGCGAGCGCGTGGAGCGAGCCCTGGCGGCCGTCGAGCAGGACTGACCAAGGCCTTCGCCGCACCCTCCCAGCACGCAGTTTCAATTGAAACTGCACACTTCAGGGCACTTTCCGCCAGTGGACACCACCACAGGGTGCAACAGTTTCAATTGAAACTGCGCTCGGGACTGGGCACGTGCCCGACTGCAGTTTCAATTGAAACTGCAGTCGGTCAGGCTCCGGGCGGGGCGTTGATGGCCGCTTCGGCGAGGGCTCGGAACTCCGTCTCGTCGGCGTTGCCGGTGATCAGCAGCCGGACTCCGTCCCGCTCCGCCACCCAGGCCTGCTCGCCGCGCACGCTGTCGTAGACCACCCACTGCTGCCCCGCGGCGTCGACCGTGCCCCTGGCGTGCGGTGCCTGCCGCGTCTCGCTCTCGACCAGCTCGTCCTCGGTGGCCGTCGACTGCGCCAGGCGCAGGTACCGGCCGCCGCCGGTCAGCCACCCGACCCGCACGACCTGCGCGTGGGAGGCGAGCGTGGTCACGTTCGCCGCGTTGGCCCGCCAGTTCGCGGGCAGGTTCGGTTCGAGGACCGGGAAGTCCACCCGCCCCGCCGCGCGCCGCAGTTCGGCGGGCACGTCGACCGTCGGCACCGGGCCGCCCTGGGTCGACGGGCCGCCCGGGTTGAACGAGCACTGCCCCGTCATCCCGGCGATCCCGAAGGCCACCAGCACCATCGGCAGCAGGGCGAACACCATCGCCGACACGGTCCGGGGCGGACGGGATGCGGGCGGTTGCTGGTTGCGGGGTTCGGCCACGACACCCATGCTCTCACCGGCCGACCAGCGGCCCGCCAGGCGGCCGAGCAGGAGTGGGCTGCCCCACGAGGGAGCTCCGACGGGCCCGCCGATCTGCGAAGATCGGGGGCAACGAGCCTGAGCGCGGGCCTGGATCCCGCCGTCCTCGGGCAGTGAAACCTGAAAACCGCTCACCACCGGGAGGCGCGATGAGCACCGAACGACACCGCGAAGCACCGGACCGCAACCTGGCGATGGAACTGGTCCGCGTGACCGAGGCCGCGGCGATGGCCGCGGGGCGCTGGGTCGGCCGCGGCGACAAGAACGCCGGCGACGGCGCCGCGGTGGACGCGATGCGCAAGCTCATCGGGACCGTGTCCATGCGGGGCGTCGTGGTCATCGGCGAGGGCGAGAAGGACGAAGCCCCGATGCTCTACAACGGCGAGCAGGTCGGCAACGGCGAAGGCCCGGACTGCGACGTCGCGGTCGACCCGATCGACGGGACGACGCTGCTCAGCAAGGGCATGCCGAACGCGCTGGCGGTGCTCGCGGTGTCCGAGCGCGGCACCATGTTCGACCCGTCCGCCGTGTTCTACATGGAGAAGATGGCGGTCGGGCCGGAGGCCGCCGGGGTCGTGGACCTGACCGCCCCGATCTCGGAGAACATCCGCCGGGTCGCCAAGGCCAAGCACATCGACGTCTCCGACGTCACGGTGTGCATCCTGGACCGCCCGCGGCACGAGCAGATCGTCAAGGACGTCCGCGAGGCCGGTGCGCGCATCCAGTTCATCTCCGACGGCGACGTGGCGGGCGCGATCGCGGCCGCTCGGCCGGGCAGCGGCGTCGACATGCTGCTGGGCATCGGCGGCACCCCGGAGGGCATCATCGCCGCCTGCGCGCTGAAGTGCCTCGGCGGCGAGATCCAGACGCGGCTGTGGCCGCGGGACGACGCCGAGCGGGCGAAGCTCCGCGACGCCGGGCACGACGTGAACCAGGTGCTGACCACTTCGGACCTGGTGCGCGGCGACAACATGTTCTTCTGCGCCACCGGCATCACCGACGGCGCGCTGCTCAAGGGCGTGCACTACCGCGCCAACCGGTGCACGACGCAGTCGATCGTGATGCGCTCCAAGTCCGGCACGGTCCGGGTGATCGAGGGCCAGCACAAGCTGTCCAAGCTGCGCGAGTACGCCGACGTCGACCTCGGCGAGAGCGACACCCCGCTGCACGGGCTGCTGCCCTGAGCGGGTGACACCACCGGGAAATTGGCAAAAACTCGCCGATTGCCCGGAATGACGCCGTTTTCCGAGCGGTGACCTGCGGTTTCGACCGCGGGTCACCGCTTTCGACGTTGTCGGCCTCATCCCTTCGTGGGTACGCCGATGGGATGGCTCCGCTTACCGTCTGTGCCCAGCCCGGCCAGTGGTGCCGGACACACGGGAGGATTCGACGGACATGCGGAAGCGTTCGGTTCTGATCGGAGCCATCACCGCGGTCGGCGCGATCGGTGCACTCGGTCTGCCCGCGGTGGCGGCACCCAGCGACGTCAACCCGTACATCGTCGGCGGCCACGACGCCACCGAGGAGTACTCGTTCATGGTGTCGCTGCAGCAGCAGGGCCAGCACGGTTGTGGCGGCTCGCTGATCAAGCCCGACTGGGTGGTCACCGCCGCGCACTGCGTGCAGGGCGGCGGCCAGTTCACCGTCCGGGTCGGCAGCAACGACCACACCAGCGGTGGCGAAGAGGCCAACGTGACCAACGTGCAGACGCACCCCTCCGGCGACATCGCCGTGCTGCAGCTCGACCGCCAGCTGCAGGCCACCCCGATCAAGATCGCCGCCGACTCCGGCCCGGCGGGCACCGCGACGCGGATCATCGGCTGGGGCCAGACCTGCGGCGAGCCCGGCTGCGGCCCGGCCCCGCAGGTGCTGCAGGAGCTGGACACCCAGGTCGTCGACGACTCCGGCTGCCAGGGCATCGACGGGCAGGGCGAGATCTGCACCGACAACCCGAACGGCAACTCGGGCGCCTGCTACGGCGACTCGGGCGGCCCGCAGATCAAGGGCACGCCGGGCAGCTGGGAGCTGATCGGCGCGACCAGCCGGTCCGGCAACGGCGACTCGACCTGCGCCACCGGCCCGTCGATCTACACCGACGTCGTCGCCTACGCGGACTGGGTCAACCAGAACACCGGCGGCTGAGCCGGCTTCGGGTGGCACCGCCCCACCCGAGAACTCACCAGGGCACGGCGCGATTCCGCGCCGTGCCCTGGTGTTCGTCAGCCCATGTTCGAGGAGTGGCCGGGGAACAGGTGGGCGTCCGGGTTGAGCTCCACGGCGATGTTGTTGACCGCCGTGGCCGCCTCGCCGAAGCCGGTGGCGATCAGCTTGACCTTGCCCGGGTACGCCGCGACGTCGCCCGCCGCGTACACCCGCGACCGGCTGGTCCGCATCGCGCTGTCGACCAGGATCGCGCGCTTCTCCAGCGCCAGGCCCCACTCCTCGATCGGCCCCAGGTCGGCGGTGAAGCCCAGCGCGGCCACCACCGTCTGCGCCGGCAGCACCCGGCGCTGCCCGTCGCCGAGCTCGACCTCCACCTCGCGCACGCCGGTGTCGTCGCCGCGGACCTCCGCGACCTCCGCCGGGGTGATCAGCGGGACGCCCAGGTCCTCGACCTTGGCGACCAGGCCCGGATGCGCGCGGAACCGGGTCCGGCGGTGCACCAGGGTCACGCTGCGGGCCACCGGGTGCAGGGCCAGCGCCCAGTCGAACGCGGAATCGCCGCCGCCGACCACCACCACGTCGTGTCCACTGTGCACGGACAGCTCCGGGATGAAGTGCACGACGCCGCGACCGACCCAGTCGCCGCCGACGGGCAGCGGGCGCGGGGTGAACTCGCCGATCCCGGCGGTGACCAGCACCGCGCCGGCGCGCACCGCCTCTCCCCCGCCGACCCCGACGAGCAGCCCACCATCCACATCGGACATCTCGGTCGCGGGCCTGCCGAGCAGGTAGTCCGGGTCGTATTGACCGGCCTGCTTCACCAGCGCGGCAACCAGATCGCGGCCGCGCACCTCGGGGAACCCGGCCACGTCGAAGATCATCTTCT
This sequence comes from Saccharopolyspora sp. NPDC050642, assembly GCF_040654735.1. Lineage (NCBI taxonomy): Bacteria > Bacillati > Actinomycetota > Actinomycetes > Pseudonocardiales > Pseudonocardiaceae > Saccharopolyspora > Saccharopolyspora sp. NPDC050642. The sequence continues at coordinate 78,903 of NZ_JBFAIN010000015.1, forward strand.
CCGGATACATCGCGGTCACCTGGCCGCCGGGCTCGGGCAGCGCGTCGACCACCGCCACCGACAACCCGCGGAATCCCGCGTAGTAGGCGGCGAACAAACCGGTCGGACCCGCGCCCACGATCAGCAGATCGACCTCATGCGACACCGCGGTCATGCCCACCACCTCGTCGTCGACCGTGTGGACACACCCAGGCTAGCCGGATCTCCGCCGTGATGTCCGCATCACGGCGAGCGCTGCACCAGAACGCCGAACTCGCTTCCGCAGTTGGCGGTACCCGTTCGGCGGACCCGCCCTTACGTTCACCGAAAAAGGGGATCACGTCGGGGAGGACTGCCCGTGAAGAGGAAATCCATGCTGCTCGCCGGCCTCGCGGCCGTCGCGCTGGGCACCGGGCTGCTGCCCGCCACCGCGAGCGCCGCGGACGATCCGGGCGCGCTGATCGTCGGCGGCCACGACGCGACCGAGCAGTACGACTGGATGGCGTCGCTGCAGCGCGCCGGGAACCACAGCTGCGGGGCTTCCCTGATCGACCAGCAGTGGGTGCTCACCGCCGCGCACTGCGTGCAGGACGTCACCCCCGCCGACCTCGGCCTGCGGATCGGCAGCCAGGACCACACCACCGGCGGCACCGAGGCCGGCGTCGCCGAGATCGTGGTGCACCCGGACTACGCCACCAAGAACCCCAACGGCGACATCGCGCTGCTGAAGCTGGACCGCGCCGTGTCGCAGACGCCCGTCGAGATCGCCGACGCCTCCGGCCCGGACGGCACCGCGTCGCGCATCATCGGCTGGGGCGTGACCTGCCCGGTCCGCGGCTGCGGCCAGCCGCCCGCGCAGCTGCAGGAGCTGGAGACCAAGGTCGTCCCCGACGGCCAGTGCTCGCTGAGCGGGGTCGACGGCGCGACCGAGATCTGCACCGGCAGCAACGAGCTGCTCGCCAACGCCTGCTTCGGCGACTCCGGCGGCCCGCAGCTCGAAGGCCAGCCCGGCGACTGGAAGCTGACCGGCGTCACCAGCCGCCTCGGCAGCCTGATCCCGGTCTGCGGCACAGCCCCGTCGATCTACACCGACGCGACGGCCTACAAGGACTGGATCGCCGCCACCATCGGCTGATCTTCTCCGACGCGAAGGGCACCTTCCTCGAAGGTGCCCTTCGTGCTTTCCCGGCGCTGCGAGATGCGGCACCTTCATCGGTCCAGTGAGGACGTTCGGGTGCTCCGGGCCACAGATCGGCCGCCGAGTGGGGCGGGCCACGCTGACCGGGAGGCCCTTCCAGCGGGACACTTTCGGTATGGCTGAACAGGATTACCGGATCGAGCACGACACGATGGGCGAGGTGCGGGTTCCCGTCGACGCCCTGTACCGCGCGCAGACGCAGCGAGCCGTCGAGAACTTCCCGATCTCCGGCCGGGGCCTGGAACGGTCCCAGATCCGCGCGCTCGGCCTGCTGAAGGCCGCCGCGGCCCGCGTCAACGGCCGGCTCGGGGTGCTGGACGCCGACGTGGCCGAGGCCATCGCCGCCGCGGCCGACGAGGTCGCCGAGGGCGCCCACGACGCGCACTTCCCGATCGACGTGTTCCAGACCGGCTCCGGCACGTCGTCGAACATGAACGCCAACGAGGTCATCGCCACCCTGGCGTCCCGGCGGCTCGGCCGCGACGTGCACCCCAACGACCACGTCAACGCCTCGCAGTCGTCCAACGACACGTTCCCGACGACCATCCACGTCGCGGCCACCGAGGCGGTGCTCACCGACGTCATCCCGGCGCTGGACCACCTCGCGACGACCATCGAGGGCCGCGCCGCGGAGTGGACCGAGATCGTCAAGTCCGGCCGCACCCACCTGATGGACGCGGTGCCGATCACGCTGGCCCAGGAGGCCGGCGCGTGGGCCTCGCAGGTGCGCTACGGGATCGAGCGGCTGCGGGGCGGCCTGCCGCGGCTCGGCGAGCTGGCGATCGGCGGCACCGCCGTCGGGTCGGGCCTCAACGCCCCGGCCGGGTTCGGCGCCGCGGTCGCCGCGGAGCTGGCGGAGGTCACCGGGCTGCCGCTGACCGAGGCCCGCGACCACTTCGAGGCGCAGGCCGCGCAGGACTCGGTGGTGGAGATCTCCGGCGACCTGCGCACCGTCGCGGTCAGCCTCACCAAGATCGCCAACGACCTGCGCTGGCTGGGCTCCGGCCCGCGCACCGGGCTGGCCGAGCTGGCGCTGCCGGACCTGCAGCCGGGCTCGTCGATCATGCCGGGCAAGGTCAACCCGGTGATCCCGGAGGCCACCCTGCAGGTGGTGGCGCAGGTGATCGGCAACGACGCGGCGGTGGCGTTCGCCGGTTCGCAGGGCAACTTCCAGCTCAACGTGATGCTGCCGGTGATCGCGCGCAACGTGCTGGAGTCGGCGCGGCTGCTGGCCGCGGTGTCGCGGCTGCTGGCCGACAAGGTGTTCGCGGGCGTGCAGGTCAACGTCGAGCAGGCCCGGGCCTACGCCGAGGGTTCGCCGTCGATCGTCACGCCGCTGAACCGCTACATCGGCTACGAGGAGGCGGCCGCGGTCGCCAAGCAGGCGCTCAAGGAGCGCAAGACGATCCGCGAGGTGGTCCTGGAACGCGGTCACGTCGACGGGGGCAAGCTCACCCTGGAGCAGCTGGACGAAGCCCTCGACGTCCTCCGCATGGCCAACGGCGGCTGATCTCGTCGTGAGCCGTGAGCGGTTCGGGGCGCCCCGGACCGCTCACGGCCGCATCACTGCTGCGGCGTCGTGCTTTGCTTGCGCCGCAACAGGATCAGCGTCGCCGCGCCACCGCCGCCGAGGACCACGACGGCGGCGATCGCCGCCCAGGCCCACACCGGCACGCCGGAGGAATCCTGCTCCTCCAGCGACGCCAGCCCGGAACCGCCGACCGGCTCACCGGCATCCGCGATCGGCGCCGCCGGCAGGTTGCCGACCTGCGCGTACTGCGGACCGGCGGCCGGCTGGCCGACCTTGCTGACCGCGAGCCTGATCGGCATGTCGCCCTGCTCCCGGCTGCTGGAGCCTTCGAGCGTGATGTAGTACCAGCCCGCCACCGACGGCAGGTGATCGGCCTTGGTCTTCGTGGTGCGGTTGTTGTAGAGCACCCGCGGAGTGGTGATCGCCTCCGACGTCTCGGTCTCGTGGGCCAGGAAGATGGTCTTCTCCCACGAGTCGTCGCGGGTCCGCGTCGAGTCGAACACCGAGGTGGTCAGTTCCGCCGCGCCGTCGACCGCGTTGCTGTCGGCGGTGGTCATGACCGCCAGGGACTCGCCCCAGTTCAGCCTGACCTTGTAGGTCGCCATCTCGCCGGTGTGCAGGGTGTCCAGGTAGACCCCGCTGCCGGGCAGTTCCAGCGCGTCGTTGAAGCTCCCGCCGCCGGTCACCGGCTGCTCCGCGCCGCCCGGTGCGGCGAACGGCACGGCGGTCGGGTCGCCGAGCGGTCCCGCGTTCCCGGTCACCGGTGGCTCCAGGACGATCAGCAACTCGGTCTTCCAGGGCTTGCCGGTGGTCCGCCCGGCGTCGTTGGAGCGTTCGAGGCTCAGCACGACCTCTTCGGCACCCTTGCAGTCCTTGCCCTGGCCCTGGGTCCACTCCGCGGCCGCGGTGAGGTGCGCCCGCCACAGGGCGACGCCTTCCCAGCCACGAGCGCAGGTCTCGCCGTTCCAGTCCATGATCTTGGCCGTGATGTCCGGCGCGCCGGAGGTCTCGTCGTTGGGGACGATCGCACTGCCCGCGAAGTGCACGGTGAAGCCCTGCGGCACTTTCACGCGGTAGTGCTTGATCTCGGCCGGCGCGATGGTGTCGACGTACTGGCCCGCGCGGACCTCCGGCGCATTGCCCGGTGACGGGGTGCCGGTCACCGGCGTGCCCCGCACCTCGTAGCTGCGCCGGGCGCTCTCGACCACGGTCGGCAGCTTCTGCTCCAGCGTGCCCGCGTCGGTGTCGGTGTAGGTGCCGCCGGTGGCTTCGGCGATGCACGAAAGCTGTTGCCGCGCTTGGTCGTCCACCTGGTAGCCCACGGTGTGCACGCTGAGGTCCACACCGGCGGCGTCGAGCTCCTTCGCGACCTCGCACGGGTCCGGCGGCGCGCACGTGTCGAGGCCGTCGGAGATCAGCACGATGGCGCGCGGACCTTCCTTCGGCAACGCTTCGGCCGCCGCGCGCAGCGCCTGCCCGATCGGCGTGTACCCGGACGGCCGGATCCCGTCGACCTTCCGCTTCAGCTCGGCGGCGTTCAACGGGCCGACCGGCTGGGCGGTGACGATGTCCTGGCAGCCCCGCGCCTTCTCGGCGTCGCTGCTGCCGGTCTGCGTCCCGTAGACCTGCAGGCCCAGCTGAGTGTCCGCGGGCAGGCCGTCGACCAGGGAGTTCAGCGCGTGCTTGGCGGCGTCCATCCGGGTGCCGCCGGTCGGGAGCTGCTCGGTCATCGACCCGGAGGCGTCCAGCGACACCATCACCGGCGCCGGCCGCGGTGCCTCCTGCGCGACCGCCGTCGCCGGCAGCAGCGGAACGGCGGCCACCGCTGCCGCGCACAGCACTCCCAGTCCGCGCAATGCGACCACCTCTTCGCTCGTCGGGGCCCGACCACCCGTTCGGACGAACATGGCGGACATCGGGTTCCAGCCGATCTGGACGGGCCTGTCCGCCGCGACGCGGGTGCGCGCTGTCGGGGGTCGTGCGCACCATGGGCGCATGGTGCTGCTCGCGGATGTGGTGACGACCTCGCGCGAGGTCTCGGCGACGCGTTCCCGCAAGGCGAAGACCGCCGCGATCGCCGGGCTGCTCGCGCGGCTCGACGCCGAGGAGGTCCGCCCGGCGGCGGCGTTGCTGGCCGGTGAGCTGCCCGGCGGACGGGCCGGCGTCGGCTGGTCCACGCTGGCCGCGCTCGACGTCGAACCGGCTCCCGAGCCCACCCTGACGATCATCGATGTCGACTCGGCGATCAGCGCGGTGCGGCTGATCAGTGGCGCCGGCTCCGGTCAGCGCCGGACCGAGGCGCTGTCCGGGCTGCTCGGCAAGGCACCCGCCGACGAGCAGGAGTTCCTGGTGCGGCTCCTCGGCGGCGAGCTCCGGCAGGGTGCGCTGGAGGGCGTGATGATCGAGGCCATCGCCGCCGCGGCCGGGGTGCCGACCGAGGCGGTGCGGCGGGCGTTCATGCTCTCCGGCCGGCTGCCCGCGACCGCCGAGGCCGCGCTGCGCGGCGGCGAACCGGCGCTCGCCGAGTTCCGCCTGGAGGTGGGGCGGCCCGTCCGGCCGATGCTGGCCTCGCCCGCGGAAACCCTGGACGCCGCGCTCGACGAACTCGGCGAGGTCAGCGTCGAGTACAAATTGGACGGTGCGCGCATCCAGGTGCACCGCGACGGCGAGGACGTGCACGTCTACACCCGGACGCTGCGCGAGATCACCGGCAACGTGCCCGAACTCGTCGAGCTGGTGCGCGGCCTGAACTGCCGGCCGGTGGTGCTGGACGGTGAGACGCTCGCGCTCGACGACGCCGGGCGCCCCAGGCCGTTCCAGGAAACGATGGGCCGGTTCGGCGCCCAGAACTCGCGCGATCTCCTGCTGCACCCGTACTTCTTCGACTGCCTGCACCTCGACGGCGAAGACCTGCTCGACCTGCCGCTGCGGCAGCGCCTCGACGCGCTGGAACGGGTCGCGCCGCAGCACCGGATCCCCGCGGCCCTGTCGCCGTCGGCGGATCGCGCGGCCGCGCTGTTCGACGAGGCGCTGGACGCCGGGCACGAAGGCGTCATGGTCAAGGCGCTGGACTCGGCGTACGCGGCGGGACGGCGCGGCCGCTCGTGGCGGAAGGTCAAGCCCGAGCACACCCTGGACCTGATCGTGCTCGCCGCCGAATGGGGTCACGGCCGGCGGCGCGGCTTCCTGTCGAACCTGCACCTGGGCGCGCGGGATCCCGACGGCGGCCCGCCGATCATGGTCGGCAAGACGTTCAAGGGCCTCACCGACGAACTGCTGGCCTGGCAGACCGCGGAGTTCCAGCGCCGTGAGTCCCACCGCGACGACTGGACCGTCCACATCGCGCCGGAACTCGTCGTGGAGATCGAACTCGACGGCGTGCAGACCAGCACCCGCTACCCCGGCGGCGTCGCGCTGCGCTTCGCCCGCGTGCTGCGTTACCGGCCCGACAAGGACGCGGCGTCGGCCGACAGCATCGAGGCGGTTCGCGCCATGCTGCCGGGCGGGTGAGATCCTGACGGCATGAGCGGCAACGACTTCGACGAGATCGGCTCGATCAACATCGGACCGGGCACCATCAGCCCGCGCGACTTCCAGGCGGACGCGGTCGAGCTGGACTACTACGTCGCGGTCCTGGTCCTGGAGGCCACCTCGGACGCGGCCGACCACGAGCCGCTGTACGAGGAATCCTTCGTGCTGCTCAAGGCGGAATCCGAAGAAGAGGCGAAGGAAAAGGCCGTCGAGCACGGCAAGCAGCAGGAGACCAGCTACCAGAACGAGAACCACGAACTGATCACCTGGAAGCTGAAGCAGATCATCGAGGTGAAACCCCTCGAAGACGCCACCTTCGACGACGGCACGGAACTCTACGGCCGCTTCTTCCGCAATTACCAGGCCTACAGCTCCTTCGAACCCCTAACGGAAGAAGAAGCCTGAAAACGCAGAGGCCGGGGTCCCGCCTCCGGCGGGGAGTCCCGGCGTACTTCCACGTACCTCGGTACGCAGCCACGGTGAGTGTGGCAATGGGAACCGCCAGGACATCAACTCCAGAACCGTCAACCAATCCGGGGATCTTGAATTCCGGCCCGGAAATCGCAGAGGCCGGGGTCCCGGCGTACTTCCGCGCCCCAGCAGAGCACGGCTGAAGACAGATTGGGCCGTCCGGCTTCGGGAGGCGACTGGGGGCGTCCGACCCCGTATGGTGGTGAAACGTGCAGTTCTTGAACGGGCAGCAGCCCTCCACCGACCTGACCTACGACGACGTCTTCCTGGCGCCCCGGCGCTCCGGCGTCGAGTCCCGCTTCGACGTGGACCTCGCCACCAGCGACGGGACCGGCGCCACCCTGCCGATCGTGGTCGCCAACATGACCGCCGTGGCCGGCCGCCGGATGGCGGAGACCGTCGCCCGGCGCGGCGGCCTGGTCGTTCTGCCGCAGGACGTCGACCCCAGCGCGGTCGCCGAGATCACCGCCTGGGTCAAGGCGCGGCACCCCGTGTGGGACACCCCGCTGGTGTTGCACGCCGATGACGCCGTCGCCGACGCCATCAACCTCCTGCCCAAGCGCGCCCACGGTGCCGTCGTGGTCGTCGACGACGACAACCGGCCGCTCGGGGTCGTCGGCGAGGCGGCCTGCACCGGCGTCGACCGGTTCACGCGGGTCGGCGAGGTCGCCGACCGGCACCCGGTCGTCCTGCCGCTGGAGACCAAGCCCCGCGAGGTGTTCGAGCAGCTGGACCAGCACGCGCGCAACGTCGCGATCGCGGTCGACGCCGACGGTCGGCTGGCCGGGATCATGACCAGCCGCGGCGCGCTGCGCGCCGAGATCTACACCCCGGCGCTGGACGACGCCGGCCGGCTGCGCGTGGCGGCGGCGGTCGGGGTCAACGGCGACGTCGCGGCGAAGACGTCCGCGCTGCTGGAGGCCGGGGTCGACACGCTGGTCGTGGACACCGCGCACGGCCACCAGGAAAAGATGATCTCCGCGCTGCAGGCGGTCCGCTCGGCCGGCCCGCGGGTTCCGGTGGTGGCCGGGAACGTGGTGACCGCCGACGGCGTGCGCGACCTCGTCGAGGCGGGCGCCGACGTGATCAAGGTCGGTGTCGGGCCGGGCGCGATGTGCACGACGCGGATGATGACCGGCGTCGGCCGGCCGCAGTTCTCCGCCGTCGCCGAATGCGCCGCCGAGGCGCGGCGGCTCGGCAAGCACGTCTGGGCCGACGGCGGCGTCCGGCACCCGCGCGACGTGGCGTTGGCGCTGGCCGCCGGCGCGGCGTCGGTGATGGTCGGCTCGTGGTTCGCGGGCACCTACGAATCGCCCGGTGACCTGCAGCGCGACGAGCACGGCCGGGCGTACAAGGAGTCCTTCGGCATGGCGTCGAAGCGCGCCGTGTCCGCCCGGACCCGCAGCGACAACGCGTTCGACCAGGCCCGCAAGGCGCTGTTCGAGGAGGGCATCTCCAGCTCGCGGATGCGGCTGGACCCGCAGCGGCCGAGCGTCGAGGACCTGCTGGACGAGATCACCTCCGGCCTGCGCTCGTCCTGCACCTACGCGGGCGCACGCAGCCTGGAGGACTTCTACGACCGCGCGCTGGTCGGCATCCAGTCCGCCGCCGGCTTCGCCGAGGGCAGGCCGCTGCCCGCCGGCTGGTGATCGAGCGGGGCGCCGCTCGGCGAGCGGCGCCCCACCTCGTGATCAGGGCGTGAAGTCCCCTTCCAGGAGTTCGGTGACCAGGGCCGCGATCGGAGAACGCTCCGAGCGGGTCAGGGTCACGTGGGCGAACAAGGGGTGGCCCTTGAGCTTCTCGATCACCGCCGCGATGCCGTCGTGGCGACCCACCCGGAGGTTGTCGCGCTGGGCGACGTCGTGGGTCAGGACCACCCGGGAGTTCGCGCCCAGCCTGGACAGCACCGTGAGCAGCACGTTGCGTTCCAGGGACTGCGCCTCGTCGACGATGACGAACGCGTCGTGCAGCGACCGGCCGCGGATGTGGGTCAGCGGCAGGACCTCCAGCATGCCGCGATCGATCACCTCGTCCAGCACGTTCTCGCTGGCCAGCGCGCCGAGGGTGTCGAACACCGCCTGCGCCCACGGCGCCATCTTCTCGTTCTCGGTTCCCGGCAGGTAGCCGAGTTCCTGACCGCCGACCGCGTACACCGGCCGGAACACCACGACCTTGCGGTGCTGCTGCCGCTCCAGCACCGACTCCAGGCCCGCGCACAACGCGAGCGCGGACTTTCCGGTCCCGGCCCGGCCGCCCAGCGACACGATCCCGACCTCCGGGTCGAGCAGCAGCTCCAGGGCGATCCGCTGCTCCGCGGAGCGGCCGTGCAGGCCGAACGCCTCCCTGTCGCCGCGCACCAACCGGACCTGCTTGTCCGCGGTCACCCGGCCCAGCGCGCTCTGCGAGCCGCAGAGCAGCCGCACCCCGGTGTTCGGCGGCAGGTCCCGGGCCTCGTCGAGATCGGCGAGGCCTTCCTTGAACAGGACGTCCACCGAATCCGACGGAACCTCGACGTCGGCCATCCCGGTCCAACCCGAGGACACCACGTCCTGCGCGCGGTACTCCTCGGCGTCCAGGGCGACCGCCGCCGCCTTGACCCGCAGCGGCATGTCCTTGGTCACCAGCGTGACCCGGTGTCCCTCGGCGGCCAGGTTCAGCGAACAGGCCAGGATCCGGGCGTCGTTGGAGTCCGTGCGGAACCCCGGCGGCAGCACCTGCGGGTCGGAGTGGTTCAACTCGACGTGCAGGCTGCCGCCGGACACGCCGACCGGAACCGGCTCGTCGAGCCGACCGTGCTGGATTCGCAGGTCGTCGAGGGCACGGAGGGCTTCTCTGGCGAACCAGCCGAGTTCGGGGTGGTGGCGTTTGCCCTCCAGTTCGCCGATCACCACCACCGGGAGCACGACGTTGTGCTCGGCGAAGCGGGACAACGCCCACGGATCGGACAGCAGCACCGAGGTGTCCAGCACGTAGGTGCGGATTTCGGTGTCACCGGATTGCGCGCTGCTCGCGGACTCGCCGCTACGGGCTGGGATCTCCGCTTGGGGCTGGGAACGTCGTGCGGTCACGGCTACTCCCTCGCGGGCGTGGCATGCACACCCGCTCGTCGGCGGGCCGGGCCTGCCCCCGTCGCGCCCCGGCCGGACCGGTAGTCCGCCGTGGCCGCAGGGGCCGGGCACCGGCCCTTCGCGACCAAGGTGGACGTGGTAACCGTCCGCTCCAGCCATCAGGCACGATCAGGGCCTCCCGGACGGGCCGCGTTCGGACTTGCACTGGGAACGGCCCGTCATCAGCGACGCTACCGGCGGGATTGCGTCTCGGCAGGCAGCCACACAGGTGATTCGCCGATTGGTCAACTTTTCTTCACATGGCACGGGATTCGCCCAGGTCACGGATTCGCCGGCGGATCAGGGCCGAGGTCGATCCGGGTCCGGCAGCAGGTCAGGACACCTCTGCGGCCCGGCGCGGATCCGGCACGCCACGTGATCATGACTACGCCATTCGGGTGATCTTCACCGGGTGAACGGCTCAGACGCGGGCCGCCAGCTCGGCCCGGACGGTCTCGGGCACCAGCGGTTCGTCAAGCAACCGGCGATAACGATCGGCGCTCGATGTGCCCGCCGGGCGGTTCTCCAGCCAGCGCCGCAACAGCCGGTAGCCCTCGACGTAGGTGGTGGTGTAGGCGCGCCACAGCGGATCGCGCATGAACCGGACGAGGTGCCGCGCCCGCTGGTCCGGCATCAGCAGCCAGCGCTGCAGGTACGCGGCAACCTCCGCCTCGTCCGCGCCGTCGGCGTGCAGCATCAGCAGGGCGTCCTGGCGGACCGTCAGCAGGCGGCTCATCGCGAGCTCCAGCCGCTCCGACAGCTCACCTTCCATCCGGATGCCCAGGTCCGCGAAGATCTCCGCCGCCCACGGGCCCCAGCCCGGCCCCACGACCGCCTGCAGGCCCAGATCTGCGAGGCCTTCGGCCATAAGGCATTGCGGGGTGTTGACCAGGAAGATCGTGTGCTCGGCCTGGGCGTCCCGGATCGCCAGGCCGGCCTCCTTGCGGCAGTGCTCGGTGTGGTGGCCCGGGTAGGACTCGTGCGCGACGAGCTGCGGCAGGTTCGCGGCCCGGTGCCCGACGTCGGCGTTCACGGCCACCCGCGACCGGTAGTCGCCGACGTAGTGGTTGAAACCGCTCCAGGGCTTGTCGGTCACGATCTGGTACTCGACGACCTCCTGGACCGGCAGGCCGAAGCGGCGGCGCACGCGATCGCGCAGCGCGCTCGAAAGCGCCTGGACGCAGACCTTGAGCCGGTCGGCGGGCACCGCGTCCCGGCTGCGGACGGCGGCGAGGCGCGCGGGCATCGAGCCCCGGCCGGGCAGCAGCTCGGCCAGCAGGCGGTGCGCCTCGCGGTACTCGTCCTGATCGCCGAGCGCCGGCGTGACCTGGAAGTACGCCTCCACCTCCGCCCGGAACGGCACCTGCTCGCCGGCCAGCTTGCGCCCGGAGCACTCCAGCGCGGTGAGCTGCGCGGCGAGGAACCGGCGGCGCGATTCGGCCAGGCCGGACTCCGGCAGCGCGGCGAGCAGCCTGCGCGCGTCTGCGGTCAGCCGGGCCGGGTCGGGACTCGTCTCGTTCTGCACCCGCCGCCGCAGCGCCGGGTCACCGGTGTAGGAATCCACGAATCCCTGGACGAGCCGGTCGAATCTGAGCCCGAGGAGCACGTATTCGGCCACGAGCGCTTCGGAGTCCACATCCGGACACTACGCCGCGCGCTCGCGAGCTCGGAACGGTGGTCCCCGTTTCCGCGTCCGCCGAAACCGTGCGCATTTGCCGACGCAACGAAAAGGACGGTCGCGACACCTGAAGATCACACAATGGTGTTAACAAGGTGTCGTTTTTCCACTTTGGCTGGATACCTTTCACGCCGAGCGCATCACCCCGGCTGAACATTGGGGTGCGCAGCCGGGAATTCGATCGCGCTCTTCATCCCATCCAACAAGGAGTTCCCAAGTGCTCAAGAAGGCAGCGATCGTCGCCGGTGCCGCCGCCGGCCTGCTGGCCCTGGCCCCCGTCGCCTACGCCGACAGCGCGGACAACGACGGCATCAACATCCTGAACGACAACAACCTGAGCGTCCTGCCGATTCAGGCCTGCGGCAACAACGTCGCCGTCCTCGGTGCGGTGGTGCCGGTCCTGTCGCCGCAGCTGAACAACTGCGTCAACGCGCCGATCGTCGACCACCCCAAGGGCTACTGAGCCAGCGGGGCGGATCACCTGGATCTGGTACGCGGAATTAGGTGACGAAAAGGGCGCCGGGCCTGCCCCGGCGCTCCTTTTTGCGCGTCGGAAAACGGGCCGGGAGTCCGCTCGCCATCGGAATTCCGGGCCGCGACGAGCGGAAACGAGATTGGCGTTCACACAATAGTGTTACGGAGTTTGGGAATCCGGCCCGCGCCGGGTTAGCTTCTCTGCCGGAACGCGCCAGACTCGATGGCCACCTCGCGGGCTTTCCGAAGTCCCCGGTGTGAACTCCGAATACCGCGGTAATCAAAGGAGAGTGAACCCAAGTGCTGAAGAAGGCTGCGATCGTCGCCGGTGCCGCCGCCGGCCTGCTGGCCCTCGCCCCCGTTGCCAACGCCGACAGCGCGGACAACGACGGCATCAACATCCTGAACGACAACAACGTCAGCGTCCTGCCGGTCCAGGCCTGCGGGAACAACGTCGCCGTGGCAGGCGCCGTCGTGCCGATCCTGTCGCCGCAGCTGAACAACTGCGTCAACGCCCCGATCGTCGACCACCCCAAGGGCCACTGACCCAGGGCGAATCGCGTCGGGAGGGCCAGGTCCTGCGAGACCTGGCCCTTTCGCCGTCCCGGGGTCAGCGGCCCAAGCGGCGGTGCCGGACCGCGTAGTCGCGGAGCGCGCGGGTGAAGTCGACGCGGCGGAAGGCGGGCCAGTACGCCTCCGTGAACCAGAACTCGGAGTGCGCGGACTGCCACAGCATGAAGCCGGACAGCCGCTGCTCCCCCGACGTGCGGATCAGCAGGTCGGGGTCGGGTTGCCCGGACGTGTAGAGGTGCTCGGCGATGTGGTCGACGGTGAGCACCTCGGCGAGCTCTTCGATCGTGGTGCCCGCTTCGGCGTGCTGCTGCAGCAGCTTGCGAACCGCGTCGGCGATCTCCCGGCGCCCGCCGTAGCCGACCGCCACGTTGACCTGCATGCCCGTGCGGCCCTTGGTCCGCAGGGCGGCCGCGGACAGCCGGGCGGCGGTCTCGGTGGGCAGCACGTCGAGGGCGCCGACGATCCGCACCCGCCACGGGGTGGCCGGGTCGGTGAGCTCGTCCACCACCCCGGCGATGATCTCCATCAGCGCGTTCAGCTCTTCGGACGTGCGGTTGAGGTTGTCGGTGGACAGCAGCCACAGCGTGACGACCTCGACCTCGGCCTCATCGCACCAGCCGAGCAGTTCGGCGATCTTGCGGGCGCCGGCGCGGTGTCCGTGTGCGGCGTCCAGGCCGGCTTCCTTGGCCCATCTGCGGTTGCCGTCCAGGATGACGCCGACGTGCCTGGGGTGTTCCACCCCGTCGAGCTTGCGGCGCAGCCGCCGCTCGTAGACGTCGTAGATGAGTTCTTTCAACCGAACCTTGAGCGCCACGCCCGATGAGCCTACGCGGATGCCGGCGGGCCGTGGCCTCCACCTCAGCTCAGCGTGCCGCGCAGGTCACGGACGGGATGCGCGACACCCCGCCTTCGAGTGCCGTTGGACACTTCCGATCACAGGGGCGGGTGCGAGGTCTCCGCACCGAACCTACGGTCCCGTAACCTCGAGGTGTGACTAGCGCCCTCACCGCTCGCCGCCCGACGGCATTCGTCAAGCCGCGGATGCGCGGCTGGATCCACTTCTGGTCGCTGGTGGTGTCCGTCGCCGCCGGTGCCACGCTGATCGCCCTCGCCGCTTCGACCGTGTCGGCCGCCGCCGCGGTGGGCACCTCCATCTACGTCGCGACCGTGCTGGGGCTGTTCGGCGTCAGCGCCCTCTACCACCGCAAGACCTGGAAGACGATCGGCGCGCGCACCTGGATGCGGCGGCTCGACCACTCGATGATCTTCCTGTTCATCGCGGGCACCTACACCCCGTTCGCGATGGTGGCCATGCAGCCCACGACGGGCGCGGTGGTGCTCGCCGTCGTCTGGGGCGGGGCGCTGGGCGGCGTGATCTTGAAGCTCGCCTGGCCCAACGCGCCGCGCTGGGTCGGCGTGCCGGTCTACATCGCGCTCGGCTGGGTCGCCGTGTTCGTGTTCCCCGACCTGCTGCAGAACGCCGGGGTGGCGGCGTTGGTGCTGCTGATCGCCGGCGGGCTGATGTACACGGCGGGCGCGATCTTCTACGCGACCCGGTGGCCCGACCCGTGGCCGAAGACCTTCGGCTACCACGAGTTCTTCCACTCGGCGGTGTCGCTGGCGGCGATCTGCCACCACATCGCGATCTGGCTCGCACTCTACGCCTGACGCGCGTTCCACCAGGTCAGGGCCCGTGCGCACTTCGTGCCGCTATGGCAGCACGAAGTGCGCACGGGCCCTTTCGCTTGCTCAGCCGCTCTCGGGGCCGCGGTTGCGCAGCTCGTCGACCTTGGACAGGGCCTCGCGCAATTCGCCCAGCCAGTCCTCGGTGTGCCTGCCGACCAGCCGCACCGCCCAGGCCAGCGCCTCGGACCGGGACCGGGCGACCCCGGCGTCCACCAGCGTGTCCAGCACCATCCGCTCGGGCTGGTGCAGCCTGGTCATCACCGGCACGGACAGCGTGGTGAACAGTTCCTCGGTGCCGCCGAGGCTGGCGCCCCAGGCGACCTTGCGCCCGTAGCGGTGCTCCGCCTGGCGGGCGATCTCGATCCGCTCTTCGCGGGTCTCCTCGCGGAACCGGGCGATCCGCCCGCTCTCCGCTGCGGCGCGCTCGGCGTCGTCGGCGAACTCGCCGTCCACCGGCGGCAGTTCGCCGACCACCAGGATCTCCTCGCGATCGACGGTGACCGCCGGGCCGCCGGCGAACCAACCCTCGGGCAGCCGCCCGGTGAACCACGCCGTGGCGTCGGCGGCGGTCGGCGGCTCGCTGCGCCGGCCACCGCCCGCCCACGGCGGCCCGCCCCTGCCTCGGCCGCGAGCCGTTCGTCCGAATCTCGAATGCATGACTCCCACCTCCCGATTACAGGATTACACGCTTACATTGCAGGTGGGTAGGGCCGTCGTTCGGCTCGCGGCGAAACCCGGGCACCCTTCCGCGGGCAGGCGGACGGAGCGAACAGGCCGGTCAGCGCGCGGCGGCTTCGGGTGGCTCGAGCGAACGGCCCGTTCACCTCATCCATCGAGGTGAACGGGCCGTTCGCGGCCTTTCTGCCAGGCGCGATGGCTCAGCGGGTGAGGGAATCGACGAGGTCCTCGGTCGTCGTCACCGGGCGGTCGCACACGTAGCCCCGGCACACGTACGCCGCCGCGGCTCCGCCGACCAGCGGCCGCTCCGCCAGCAGCGGCACCCGGGTCGCCTCCGGCTCCCCCGCCAGCGCCACGGCTCCGCCCGGGGCGTGCCGTCGCGCCGCGGCGATCAGCGCCGCGCGGTCGGCGTCGTCGGCTTCGCCGACCACCGCGACCTGCAGCGGGCCGTGTGCGCGAGCCTCGGCGACGCTGAGCCAGTGACCCGCGAAGCGGGGAGCGCGCTGCGCGAGGAGCCCGGCGCGGCCGAGCGCCTGCTCCGCCGCCGCGCGGTAGCGCCCGGCGGCGTCCGCGCCGGCGAGCGCGGCAGCGGCGAGCAGGGCCGAGGCGAGCGCCGAGGCCCCGGAGGGGCTGGCGTTGTCGGTGGGATCGGAGGGGCGCCGGACGAGGGACTCGGCGTCGGCCGCCGTGTCGTGGAACATGCCCGGGTGGTCGGCGTCGGCGAACTGCTGCAGGGCCGTGTCCAGCAGTTCGCACGCCGCATCGAGCCATCGCGGCTCGGCGGTCGCCTGGTGCAGCGCGAGGAGCCCGTCGGCGAAGCAGCCGTAGTCCTCCAGCACCCCCGCGGCCGTTCCGACCACGCCGTCGCGGGACGTGCGCCGCAACCTGCCGTCGATGAAGTGCCGCTCCAGCAGCAGATCCGCCGCCTGCGCCGCCGCCTCGACCCAGCTCGGCTCGTCGAGCGCCGCCGCGGCCTCGGCGAGCGCCGTGATCGCCATGCCGTTCCAGGCGGTGACGACCTTGTCGTCCTTGCCCGGCTGCGGGCGCCGGTCGCGCGCTTCGCGGAGGCTGTCGCGCACCCGGCGCCAGCGGGCGTGGTCGTCCGGGTCCTGCTTGAGCTGCAGCGTCGATGCGCCGTTCTCGAAGGTGCCCGTCTCGGTCACCTCGAACAGCTCCGCCGCCCAGTCCCCGTCCACCGGCCCGAGCACCTCGCGCAGCTGGTCCGGCGTCCACACGTAGGTGAGCCCTTCGACGCCTTCGGTGTCGGCGTCCAGCGATGCCGCGAAGCCGCCTTCCGGCGTTCGCAGGTCGTGCAGCAGGAACTCGGCCGTCTCGCGGGCGACCCGCTCGCCGAGCGGGCTGCCGATCCTGGCGAGGTGCGCGTACACGCGGAGCAGCAAGGCGTTGTCGTACAACATCTTCTCGAAGTGCGGCACCACCCACGCGGCGTCGACGCTGTAGCGGGCGAAGCCGCCCGCCAGCTGGTCGTAGATGCCGCCGCGGGCCATCGCCGAGCAGGTCGCTTCGGCCAGTTCCAGCGCGGCGTTCTCGCCGTCCGGCACGCCGACCCGTTCGTGGTGGCGCAGCAGGAACTCCAGCACCATCGACGGCGGGAACTTCGGCGCGCCGCCGAATCCGCCGTGGGCCGCGTCGAATTCCGCGTGCAGCCGGGAGACCGATCCGGCCAGCACCTCTTCGTCCAAAATGGACTCCGGCAGCGGCGCGCGCTGCGCGGCCAGCTGCTCCACCACCCGGGCGGCGGCCTTCCGGACCTCTTCGCCGCGGCCTTCCCATGCCTGCGCCACGGCGTCCAGCAGCTGGCCGAACGACGGCATGCCGCCCATGGGCGCCGTCGGGTAGTAGGTGCCGCAGTGGAAGGGTTCGCCTTCCGGGGTGAGGAAGCAGGTCATCGGCCAGCCGCCCTGCCCGGTCATCGCCTGGGTGGCCTCCATGTAGACCGCGTCGATGTCCGGCCGTTCCTCGCGGTCCACCTTGATGTTCACGAAGTGCTCGTTCATCACCCGCGCGATCTCCGGGTCCTCGAACGACTCGTGCGCCATCACGTGGCACCAGTGGCAGGCGGCGTAGCCGACGGACAGCAGCACCGGCACGTCCCGCCGCCGCGCCTCGGCGGACGCCTCGGGCGACCAGGGCCACCAGTCGACCGGGTTGTCGGCGTGCTGGAGCAAGTAGGGGCTGGTCGCGTTCGCAAGCCGGTTCGCCATGCGCCCAGCCTCCCACTTCGCCGAACCGGGCGCACCCAGCCCCGCCCTGCGGACGCCCCGGCCGCGACCTCGCCGATTTCTCACAAAACGTGTTACAACCGACGGCATCTCTGCTAATACTTACGGCCACTCGCGGATCTTGAGGAGCGGCGGATGACGACCATGCGCCTCGGCGCTGTGCGAACGCGCGACGAGACCACGGTGGATGCCGTCGCCCGCCCGCCGGAGTAGCGATGGGAACCGTGCGGCCGTCGGGCCGCGCCGTGCTCGATGACGTGTACGTCCTGCCTGCGCTGCTCGACCACTGCACCGCGACATCTCGTCGCCACCGACGACGCCACGCCCGAGCACGAACTCGCCACGATCCGCGCCTCCGGCACCGAGGTGCGGCTCGTGTCGATGCCCCCGCCGTGACGGCAGAACCATCCGAGGAAACGATGCGAGCAAGGAATTCCACTGTGGACAACCTGGGAGCGGCGCGATGAACCTGGTCGCCGGAATCGACTCCTCCACCCAGTCCACCAAGGTCGTGGTCTGCGACGCCGACACCGGAACGGTGCTGCGGGAGGGCCGCGCGCCGCACCCGGACGGCACGGTCGCCGACCCGGAGGACTGGCGGCGAGCGCTGGCCGAGGCTTCCGATGGCCTCCTCGACGACGTCGCAGCCATCGGCATCGCGGCCCAGCAACACGGCATGGTGGCGCTGGACGAGCAGGGCGTGCCGGTGCGGCCCGCCCTGCTGTGGAACGACAACCGCTCCGCGCAGGCCGCGATCGACCTGACCGAGGAGCTCGGCGGGCCGCAGGCGTGCGCGGAGGCGATCGGCTCGGTGCCGGTCGCCAGCTTCACCGCCAGCAAGCTGCGGTGGCTGGCCGAGCACGAGCCGCACCTGGCCGACCGGGTGACCGACGTGCTGCTGCCGCACGACTGGCTGACCTGGCGGCTGACCGGCGAGTTCGTCACCGACCGCGGCGACGCGTCCGGCACCGGCTACTGGTCGCCCCGCGAAGGCCGCTACCGGGAGGACGTGCTGGCCACCGCTTTCGGCGGCCGGACGCCCCGAACGCCGCGGGTCCTCGGCCCGGCGGAAGCAGCCGGGCACACCCGGGACGGCAAGCTGGTGTCGGCCGGAACGGGCGACAACATGGGCGCCGCGCTGGGCCTGGACGTCAGGCCCGGCGACGTCGTGGTGTCGCTGGGCACGAGCGGCACGGTGTTCGCCCGGGCGGATCGGCCGAGCGCGGACCCGACCGGCCAGATCGCCGGATTCGCCGACGCGACGGGCGGTTTTCTGCCGCTGGTGTGCACCCTCAACGCGGCCCGGGTGCTCACCGCGACGGCGGCGATGCTCGGTGTCGAGATGACCGAGTTCGACGAGCTGGCGCGCCGGGCCGAGCCCGGTGCGGGCGGCCTTGCGCTGCTGCCGTACCTGGACGGCGAGCGCACGCCGTTCCTCCCGGACGCCGCCGGAACTCTCACCGGGCTCCGGCGGGACAACATGACACTGGAGAACCTCGCGCGGGCCGCAGTGGAGGGAATGCTGTGCGGGCTTGCGGCCGGCGTCAACGCGCTGCGCGCGGACGGCGTCGAGGTGGGCAGGGTGCTGCTCATCGGCGGCGCGGCCCAGTCGCGGGCGGTGCAGGTTGCGGCGCCGCTGATCTTCGGCGTGCCGGTGACGGTGCCCGCACCGGCGGAGTACGTCGCCCGAGGCGCGGCCCGCCAGGCGGCATGGGCGCTGGCGGGAACGCCGGAACCGCCCGAGTGGCTGCTACCTGGAACGGCGGAACTCGACGTCACCGACCCGGAAGCGGGAGCCCGCATCCGAGACCGGCACACCGCCGCATTCACCCAGGTCCACGGCGCCTGACCGGGAATGCTCGTGAGCGTTCATTCCGGTTCTCACCGGAATGAACGCTCACGACGTCATGGCGAAGCCGCTCGTCCGGCCGAGGACGGTCGCCCAGTCGGATACGGTGCCTTTGCGCGCAGGTGATCGATCAGGGGGAGTTTCCTTTGCAGCCAGGGCATCCGCCGTTCCAGCCGCCTCACCGCCCCATGCCGCCGCCGCACCCCGGCATGCCGCCCGGCCCTCCCGCCGGTCGGCCTCCCATGCCGCCGCCTCCGCCGCCCGCTCCGCGACCGGTCGCGCCGCCGGCTCCGAACGCCGAAGCGACGCAGGTGCTCCGCACCTCGGCGAAGACCGAGGAACCGATCAACCTGTTCGACCTCGTCGGATTCGGCGATCCGGCCCAGGCCAAGCTCGACCAGGCCTGGCAGCCTCGCGGCTCCGAGGATCGCTTCCGGGTCGCCATCGGCGTTGACGACCACGGTCGGCCGGTGCACCTGGACTTCAAGGAAACCGGCAGCGGCGTCGGCGTTTTCGGCTCCGCCGGGTCCGGGAAGTCCGAGCTGTTGCGCACGATCCTGTTCGGGTTGGCCGCTACGCACTCCTCGGCCGCGGTCAACTTCGCCTGCATCAGCCGAGAGCACGACGACCAGGTCTGGCGCTCGCTCTACCCGATCCCGCACACTGCGCTCGCCGAACCGATGCGCTCGAACGACCTCACCGGCCGGCGGTTCGACGAGGCGCTGGCCGGCCTGCTCGCCTGGCAGGTCGAGCAGTTCAACCGGTTGGACGTCGGGAACTTCGCCGATTACCAACGCCTCCAGCCGGAGTCCGATGCCGAGCCTATGCCGATGCTGCTGGTCGCGATCGACGACCTGCCCGGTGTCCTGCGCGACCGCCCCGGGTTCGCGGCGACCATCGACCGGCTGGTCCGCCACCGGCGCTCGGGGATCAAGCTGGTCTACACCGCGACCTCGACGGAGCAGCTCCCGGAGCTCGCGGGCGCAACCTCGACCCGCATCGTGCTGCGGACCAGCGAAGCGGACGCGGTCAAGCTCATCGGCCGCGCTCGCGAACTGCCCGATTCCCCGGGCCACGGACACCTGGCTCGTCCGCGCCAGGAGCCGCTCCGCTTCCGCGCCGCCTACACCGACCTGCCGCACGGGACGCCCCAGAGCGACTACTTCCAGACGATTCCCCAGATCTTCGCCGAGCGGATCCGGGGCCAGGGCCCACCGGCCCGGCAGCTCATCCTGCCGCCGCCGGGCGAACCCCCGGCCGGAATCGACCTGCCGCTGAAGGCCACCGAGGACCGGGGCTTCAACGCCAAGCCGGAAACTTCGCTGAGCGTTCCGGTCGGCGTGCTCGACAACCCCTTCCACCACCGGCACGAGCCGCTGCTGCTGGACTTCGCCGGCTCGGATGGCAACCTCGCGATCGTCGGCCGCCCGCGCAGCGGCAAGTCGACCGCCGTGCGAACGACCCTGCTGACCTTGGCTCTCACCCACACCCCGGCCGAAGTCCGCTTCCGCTGCCTGGACTTCGGCGGCGGCGGTCTGGCCTCGCTGCGCGACCTGCCGCACACCAGGGTGGTGACCGCCAGCCACGACTCGGACTTCGTGGCACTTGCCGTCGAGGAACTCGAAACGCTGCTCGCCAAGCGGGAGAAGTCCTTCGCGCAGCACGGCGTCGACTCGGCCGACGAGTTCCGCCGGCGCCGCCGCGAAGAGCCGCTCGGCGAGGCCGCGACCGACCACTTCCTCGTCGTCGACGGCTGGCCCGAAGTGCACCAGCACCCCGGCCTCGCCGATCGGGTCCTGCGCCTCGCCCGGCGCGGCCTGTCCTACGCCATCCACGTGGTCGTCACCGCCAACCGCTGGGACGACCTGCCCCGCGAGCTGCGCGACCTCGCGGGCGGCCGCATCGAGCTGCGGCTGGCGGACCCGCGGGACTCGCTGATCTCCCCCGAGCACGCCGACTCCGTCCCGCCGGACAAGCCCGGCTGCGGACTCCGCAGCGGACTCCGCTGCGCGATCAACATCCCGGTGCTGGGCGACGAACTACCGGCCTGTTCCGACGAGCCCCTGCCGGAGGACATCGACGCGAAGACCCGCGAGCTCGTCAAGCGCATCGACGATTCCTGGTTCGGTTACCGACCTCCACAGCTTCGCCGACTACCCGCCATCGTCGGCTACGACGAGCTCCCCAGCGCCGAACCGGGCACCATCCCGCTCGGCCTCGACAGCAGCGGCAGGCCGGTGCACTGCTCGGTGGCCAACAGCGCCGAGCACCACCTGCTGATCATGGGCGGCGAGAAGTCCGGGCGGAGCACGGCGGTTCGCACGGTGCTCCGCGGCATCTCCAATGCCTACACCAAAGAGCAGGCGATGGTGCTGTGCATCGACTTCCGCCGCGAATACCACCTGACGGACCTGGACGACCTGCTGCTGGCCTACATCCGCTCGCCGAAGGAAGCCGAGTCCGCGCTCAGGGACACGGTGGCCGCGCTGCGCAAGCGGCTGCCCGACCCGGCCACCGGGAAGCCGGACTGGTCCGGACCGGAGGCGTTCGTCGTCATCGACGACTACGACCTGTTCACCGGCGAACTGGCCAAGCTCTGCGGGATGTCGGAGCTGCTGCCCTACGCCGCTGAGATCGGCCTGCACCTGGTCCTGGCGTGCGAAGGCCACCGCTACACCAACAGCGACACGATCATCCCGTTCGCCTCGAACAGCGCGACCAAGCTGGTCCTCAAGGACGCGCTCTGCCCGGCCAGCCTCAAGGGCGAGCGCGGCGATCAACCCCGCGAGCCGGGCGAAGCGGTGCTCACCGCCCGGATCGACCAGCAGTACCAGCAGATCGCGCTCCGCGTGGCCTGGATCCCGCATCCGCTGGAAACCTGACCCGGAAAGCGAGCGGGGCCATCCGGCACTCCGGATGGCCCCGCTCCTGCTTCGCCTCGCTAGGAGGCTTCGCCCTTGCCCGGCTTCGCCTCGCCCTGCCCGGCTTCGGGTTCTTCCGCCGGCTCCGCTTCGGCTCGCTTCACCCTCGCCGGGGCCGCCGCCGCGGCCTTCTGCTCGTCGAAGACCACCGGCACCTTCTTCAGGTGCTTGGTCATCGAGCGGATCAGGAACACCACCGCGATGGCGAACACCACCAGCAGCACCAGCCCCACCGGGGAGGACTTGCCGAAGTCCTCGCCCTGGCCGCCCGGGTCCGGCGTCACGGGGACGGGCGTCTGCGCGAGCACGTAGGTGACCGCTTCCGTGGCACTCATGCGCATACCTTCTCCTGCACACCGGAGAACAGGTCGTCCTCCGGCAACGTGGTATCGACCAGCGAGCGCACCAGTTCGTAGTCCTCGGTCGGCCACAGCTCGCGCTGGATGTCGAGCGGGACAGCGAACCAGCGGCTGGTCGGGTCGATCTGGGTCGCGTGGGCGCGCAGCGCGTCGTCGCGCTGCTCGAAGTACTCGCCGCACTCGACCCGCGTGGTGACCCGCTCGTCCGGATCGGGGCGGGTCGAGTCCCACTTGGCCAGCCACTCGCCGTACGGGGACTCCATGCCCCTGGCCAGCAGCGCCTCGTGGAACAGCTGCATGCGCTTGCGGGAGAAGCCGTGCGAGTAGTACAGCTTCAGCGGCTGCCACGGCTCGCCCGCGTCCTGGTACAGGTCGGGGTCACCGGCCGCGTCGAACGCCGCCACCGAGATCTCGTGGCACCGGATGTGGTCCGGGTGCGGGTAGCCGCCGTTCTCGTCGTAGGTGATCACGACGTGCGGGCGGAACTCCCGCACCACCTTGACCAGCTCGCGGGTCGAGACCTCCATCGGCACGGTCGCGAAGACGCCGTCCGGCAGCGGAGGCAGCGGGTCGCCCTCCGGCAGCCCGGAGTCGACGAAGCCGAGCCACCGGTGCTGCACGCCGAGGATCTTGGCCGCCTCGGCCATCTCCGCGCGGCGGACCTCCGTCAGGTTCTCGACGATCTCCGGCCGGTCCATGGCCGGGTTGAGGATGCTGCCCGCTTCACCGCCGGTGCAGGTGACAACCATCACTTCGTGCCCATCGGCCACGTAACGCGCGGTCGTCGCGGCACCCTTGCTGGACTCGTCATCCGGGTGCGCGTGCACCGTCATCAGCCGCAGCTTGTCCGCCATCGCCGGGTAATCCCCTCCTGCTTTGCAAGCATCTCTCATGAACACGGCCCCGCTGACAGGCCGCGGGACACCCCAGGGATACTTAACGTGGATGTCGGGTCCCATTGTTCCCGGTGGGTCCGACTTGCTCGGCGCCAGCCCCCGCATCACCCGTCCGCGGGCGGTGGCGAAGCCCGAAGTCGAAAGGCCGTCCAGCCCCGGTGACGAACCAGCAGATCCCGCAGGACCGGTACGGATCGCGTGCTCGCACGCGCCCGCGCCCGGCCCTCCGCTGGGCGCTGATCTCGGTCGTGCTGGTCGCCCTGGTGGGCGTGGCGATCGTGGGCTACCGCAACCTCGGCAGCGCGCCGATCGAAGGCAAGCAGATCGCCTTCGAAACGATCGACGACCACTCCGTGCGCATCGTGCTCGAAGTGCAGCGCGACGAGCCGCAGCGGCCCGCCGACTGCGTGGTGCGCGCCCGCGCCAAATCCGGCGTGGAAGTCGGTCGCAAAGAAGTTCTGATCCAACCTGCGGACGGCACCACCAGACAGGAGACTGTGCTGCGGACCTCCGCCCCAGCGGGCACGGGGGAGGTGTACGGCTGCACTTACAACGTTCCTGAATATTTGTCCACCCACCTACGGCCAACTGGGTGAACACCGGCGTACCACGCCGGGTGCAGGGAAAATCCCGCCCCGGGGTGTGTTGCTTCGTGCTATTGTCGACTTCAGCACGGTCCCGCGCGGGCCGTGTTTTTCCGTTACTTGGCCAATGGCCGAGAAATCAAAGGCGCGGAAATGCAATTCGCCCGTGGGGAAACGCGGGCCGCAGTCGACGAGGAGTGGTGACCGTGAGCGAGACCCAGGTGACCTGGCTGACCCAGGATGCTTACGACCGGCTCAAGGGAGAGCTGGACGAGCTCGTGGCCAACCGCCCGGCGATCGCCGCGAAGATCAACGAGGCCCGCGAGGAAGGCGACCTGCGGGAGAACGGCGGCTACCACGCGGCCCGCGAGGAGCAGGGGCAGATCGAGGCCCGCATCCGCCAGCTGCAGGAACTGCTGCGCACCGCCAAGGTCGGCGACGTGCCCACCGAGTCCGGCATCGCCCGGCCCGGCTCGGTGCTGACGGTCCGCTACGACGGCGAGGACGAGACCGAGAAGTTCCTGTTGGCCACCCGCGAGGAGGGTGCGCACGGCGAGCTGGAGGTCTACTCCCCGAACTCGCCGCTGGGCCGCGCGCTGCTGGACGCCAAGGAGGGCGAGACCCGGGAGTACGAGCTCCCCAACGGCGGCACCATGTCGGTGACCCTGGTCAAGGCCGAGCCCTTCGCCGGCTGAGCTCGAACCGACTCCGACCGCGGGCGTCCCCGATCCAGGGGGCGCCCGCGGTTTTTCGCCCGCCGGGCCTCAGGCCTCCGGCCGGTCGTCCTCGGCGGCCAGCCGCTCCAGCAGTGGGCGGACGCGCGGCGCGACCGGCGTGGACAGGGCGATCGAGGTCGAGGTGCGCCGCACCCCGGCCACTCCGACGATCTCGTCGATGACCCGCTGCAGGTCGGCGTTGGAGCGCGCGACCATCCGCACGAACAGGTCCCCCTGCCCCGTCGTCGCGTGCACCTCGCACACCTCGTCGATCGCCCCCAGCTGATCCGCCACCAGGCCCCGGTGCCCCTGGGCGATCTCCAGCACCGCGAAGGCCGTCAGGCCGTAGCCCATCGCCGCCAGGTCGAGCTCCGGCGGGAAGCCCAGCAGGACTCCGCGCTGCACCAGCCGATCCATCCGCGCCTGCACGGTGCCGCGCGCCACGCCGAGCCGCCGCGAGCACTCCAGCACCCCGAGGCGGGGTTCGTCGGACAGCAACAGCAGCAGCCTGGCGTCCAACGCGTCCAGACCCTCGGCATTGGGAGCCATGTCACACCCCTTGTTCAGGTTGACCAATCCAGCCAGCGGTTCGGCTTGAATACTGAACAGGTTGCGCAGCGAAATCAACGAGTGTTGCTCAGGATGACCTGCCCAGCGCACGCTGAGCCTCGTCACCGCTTCGGCGAACAACGGGAGGACATCGTGACCGGCACCGTCAACCACGGCAGCCAGACCGAGCAGCTCGACGACGTCACGTTCGACCAGATGAAGCGCCTCGTCGGCCTCGTCGAACACGACGATTCGAAGGACCCGTTCCCGGTCAAGGCGCTCGACGCAGTGGTGTTCGTCGTCGGCAACGCCACCCAGAGCGCGCTGTTCTACCAGGTCGCGTTCGGCATGGAGCTGATCGCCTACTCCGGTCCCGAGCACGGCAACCGCGACCACAAGGCCTACGTGCTGAAGTCCGGGTCGGCCCGGTTCGTGCTGAAGGGCGCGGTGGACCCGGACAGCCCGCTCGCCGACCACCACCGCCGGCACGGCGACGGCGTGGTGGACCTGGCGATGGAGGTGCTCGACGTCGACAAGTGCGTGGAGCACGCCCGTGCCCAGGGCGCCACGGTGCTCGAAGAGCCGCACGACGTGTCCGACGAGCACGGCACGATCCGGACGGCGGCCATCGCCACCTACGGCGAGACGCGGCACACGCTGCTCGACCGCAGCCGCTACACCGGCCCCTACCTGCCCGGATACGTCGTTCAGCAGGGCAGCTACGTCAAGCCCGCCGACGCGCCCAAGCGGCTGTTCCAGGCCGTGGACCACTGCGTCGGCAACGTCGAGCTCGGCCAGATGGACAGCTGGGTCGAGTTCTACAACCGGGTCATGGGCTTCGTGAACATGGCCGAGTTCGTCGGCGACGACATCGCCACCGACTACTCGGCGCTGATGAGCAAGGTGGTGGCCAACGGCAACCACCGGGTCAAGTTCCCGCTCAACGAGCCGGCCGTCGGCAAGCGCAAGTCGCAGATCGACGAGTACCTGGAGTTCTACCGGGGCTCCGGCTGCCAGCACATCGCGCTGGCCACCGGCGACATCATCAAGACCGTCACCGCGATGCGGGCCGCCGGCGTGGAGTTCCTGAACACCCCGGACGCCTACTACGACGACCCGGAGCTGCGGGCGCGGATCGGCCAGGTGCGGGTGCCGATCGAGACGCTGAAGGAGCACGGCATCCTGGTCGACCGCGACGAGGACGGCTACCTGCTGCAGATCTTCACGAAGCCGATCGGCGACCGGCCGACGGTGTTCTACGAGCTGATCGAGCGGCACGGTTCGCTGGGCTTCGGGAAGGGCAACTTCAAGGCGCTCTTCGAAGCGATCGAGCGCGAACAGGAACGCCGCGGCAACCTCTGACCTCACGGAATTCCACGGTTCGATGTTTCCGCCGGTCACGGGTCCGTGAGTCTTTGTGCCGCCATCGCGCCCCATAGACCCACGGCCTGCGGACCTGCCGGAACGCCGCTCCGGAGGCCGGCCCGGCCAACCCACCGCACCCACGGCCGGGCGTCAGCCTTCGGCGGCGACGGTGAAGCCCGCGGCCCCGAGCTCCTCGACCACGTAGTGGCGGTGCTCGGGGCCGCGGGTTTCCAGCGATATCTCCACGTCCACCTCGCCCAGCCCAAGGGCGCCGGAGATCCGCGAGTGCTCGATGTCGAGGACGTTCGCCGACAGCTCGCCCAGCTTCGCCAGCAGGCTCGCCAGCGAGCCGGGCCGATCCGGCAGCCGCACCCGCAGCGACAGGTAGCGGCCCGCCGAGCCCATGCCGTGCTGGATCAGCTGGAGCAGCAGCAGCGGGTCGATGTTGCCGCCGGAGAGCACCGCCACGGTCGGCGAGCGGACCTGCTCGGGGTGCTCCAGCAGCGCCGCGACCGAGGCGACCCCGGCGGGCTCGGCCACCAGCTTCGCCCGCTCCAGGCACAGCAGCAGGGCCCTGGACAGGGCCTCCTCGCTGACCGTCAGCACCCCGTCGACCAGCTGCGCGACGTGCGCGAACGTCACCGGGCCGGGCTCGCCGACCGCGATCCCATCGGCCATCGTCTGGGTTTCGGCCAGCCGCACCGGTTTGCCCGCCGCCAGCGAAACCGGCCACGCCGCGGCCTGCTCGGCCTGCACCGCGAGCACCCTGACGTGCGGGTGCTCCGCCTTCACCGCCGCGGCGATGCCCGCGACCAGCCCACCGCCCCCGGTGGGCACCACGATGCTGCGGACCTCCGGCAGCTGCTCCAGGATCTCCAGCCCGACGGTGCCCTGACCGGCGACGATGTCGGGATGGTCGTAGGGGTGGATGAACTCCGCCCCGGTCTGCTTCGCGTGCTCCCGGGCTGCGGCGAGCGTCTCCTCCAGGACCGCGCCGTGCAGCCGGACGTCGGCGCCGTAGGACCTGGTGGCCGCGAGCTTCGGCAGCGGCACGCGCACCGGCATGAACACCGTGGCGTGGATGCCGAGCAACGATGCCGCGAGCGCAACGCCCTGCGCGTGGTTCCCGGCGCTCGCCGCGACGACCCCGGCGGCCCGGCGCGCCTCGTCCAACGCCAGCAACCGCACGTAGGCGCCGCGGAGCTTGAACGAGCCGGTGCGCTGGAGGTTTTCGCACTTCAGGAAGACTTCGCCGCCGCAGTGCTCGCCGAGCACCCGGGAGTGCTCCAGCGGCGTGCGCCGCGCGATCCCGGCGAGCTGCTCGCCGGCGCCGCGGATTCGGTCCAGATCGACCAGCCGCATGGGCCAATCGTGCCACCGCGAAACGCAGGCGACCCGGGTAACACGTTCGGTACCCTCGGAGGAGCGGCCGGTCACCCGCAACCGGACGGCACCGCGACGAAGGCTGCTGGGGGGCGAGCTGTCGCGGCGGGGATTCGAACGATCAGCGATCATCGGCGTACACCGGCCAGGTGTCGCGAGGTCCGCTGCCCGACGTCGGTGCCGGGGCTGCACACGGGAGGAAGCATGGCGCGGCTGATGCCAACGAATGGCGCGTTCCCGCTGGTCACCGGATTCGTCACGGCCGCGGCCCTGTCCGGCGCGGCGGTGTTCGCGGTGCTCCAGTCCGGCTGCGACGAACCGGGCTCCTACCGATCGCGCGACGGCGTGGTGGAGCTGATCGGCGGCTGCCTGAAACCGGACGACCTCCCGGTCAACCCCCGCCAACCGGCCGACACCCGCCCGCTCGGCAGCGGCGACCCGGCCCTCGAACGCTGAACCCGGGGAGGCCGCGATTCCCGTGGAATCGCGGCCTCCCCAGGTGCTTCGTCGTCAGCCGAGGGCCGTGAGGAGGTCCTCGACCAGGTCGTCGGCCTCTTCGATGCCGACCGACAGCCGCACCAGGTCGGACGGGACCTGCAGCATCGAACCGGCCGTGCTCGCGTGCGTCATCCGGCCCGGGTGCTCGATCAGCGACTCCACACCGCCCAGCGACTCGGCCAGGGTGAACAGCCGGGTGCGCGAGCAGACCTCCAGCGCCGCCTCCTCGCCGTCGGCGTGCAGGAAGGAGATCATCCCGCCGAAGTGGCGCATCTGCTTCGCCGCCACCTCGTGGCCGGGGTGCTCCGGCAGGCCCGGGTAGAGCACCTTCGAGACCTTCGGGTGGCCGGTCAGCGCGGCGACGATGCGCTCGGCGTTGGCGCTGTGCCGCTCCATCCGCACCGCGAGGGTCTTGATGCCGCGCAGCGTCAGGAACACGTCGAACGGCCCGGGCACCGCGCCCGCCCCGTTCTGCAGGAACGCGACCTGCTCGGCGAGCTCGTCGTCGGAGGTGATCACCGCGCCGCCGACCACGTCGGAGTGCCCGCCCAGGTACTTGGTGGTCGAGTGCACCACGACGTTCGCGCCGAGCTCCAGCGGCTGCTGCAGGTACGGCGAGGCGAAGGTGTTGTCCACGACCAGCTTCGTGCCGGCGTCGCGGGAAACCTGCGCCAGGGCGGCGATGTCGCCGATGTTGAGCAGCGGGTTGGTGGGCGTCTCGACCCAGATCACCTTGGTGTTCGGCCGGATCGCCGCCCGCACCGCGTCCACATCGGACACCGGGGCGGGCGTGTACTCGACGCCCCAGGCGGTGAGCACCTTGTCCACCAGCCGGAACGTGCCGCCGTAGGCGTCGTCCGGGATGACCAGGTGGTCGCCCGGCTTGAGGGTGGCGCGCAGCACCGCGTCGGTGGCCGCCATGCCCGAGGCGAACGCGCGCCCGTGCCGGCCCCCCTCCAGCGCGGCCAGACATTCCTCCAGCGCGGTGCGGGTCGGATTGCCGGTGCGGGAGTACTCGTAGCCGCCGCGCATGCCGCCCACGCCGTCCTGCGCGTAGGTCGACGTGGCGTGGATCGGCACGATCACCGAACCGGTCGTCGGGTCTGCCTCCTGGCCCGCGTGAATCGCGCGGGTGGCGAAGCCGTCACTCATGTGGAGCAGCGTACGACCCGGCGGCCGATCCGCCGACTCGGGTCCGCGATGCGAAACGGCCCCCGCCCGGGCAGGTCGGGGGCCGCTTCCGTGGATCAGCGCGTCACCACTGCGGGGGCTGCGGCGGCTGCTGCCCGCCGGCGGGCGGGAAGCCACCCGGCTGCTGGCCCGGCTGGCCGAACTGCTGCGGCTGGCCCGGCTGGCCGAAGCCACCCGGCTGACCGGGCTGGCCCGGCTGGCCGAAGCCACCGGCGGCGGCCGGAGCCGGCACGCCGGAACCGGCGGCGATGTACTGCCGGGTGCCCGGCAGGAACGCCAGCACACCGATGGCGGCTGCGATCAGGATGCCCACGATGGTGCCGACGATCGAGATGCCGCTGACGAAGCCGGTGAAGAGGGTCACCAGCTGGCAGATGGCGTACAGACCCGAAGCGGCCACGACCAGGATCGGGCCGATGTTCTTCTTGAGGATGACCATGATCCCGCCGGCCAGCAGCACGAGGCTGGCGATCACGAACCCGATGTAGAGCGTGAGCATCAGGCCGTACGGCGGGAGGCTGATCTCAGGCATCTCGATGCCGTATTCCTTGTACTGCTCCAGCTCGGCGGTGCTGGTCTCCAGGTAGGCGTACGCCGCACCGAGGCTGATCAGGCCGATCACGTTGAAGATGACACCGAGGCCACCGATGACCGTCGCGACCCAACCGGCGGTCAGGGCCAGGCCCTTGCTGCCCTGCCCCTGGGCCGCGGGCTGGCCGTAGCCGGCCTGCGGAGGCTGGGCGCCGAAGCCGCCCTGGGCCTGCGGTGCCGGGAAGCCACCGCTGGGCGTGCCCTGCGGCTGCGAGGGGAAGCCGCCCGGCTGGCTCTGGGTGCCCGGCTGCTGGTACATCGGCTGCGGCGGCTGCATCGACGGCGGCACCATCGCGGTCGTCTCGGCACTAGCGCCCTGGCCGGCGAGGCCGGGCTGCTGGTACATCGGCTGCGGCGGCTGCATCGACGGCGGCACGACCTGGGTCGAGTCGGACGGTGGCTGCTGGCCCTGCGGCTGGACAGGCCTCACGACCTGCGTCGCGTCGCTGCCGGCCTGGTTGGGGTCCTGCGGGTCCATCCGGTTCGAGATGGGGTCCGAACCCTGCTGACCGCCGTCCGGCGGCTGCGGAGAGCTCATCGGGTTGTCCTACTCCCTCGGGGCGTAATGCGAAGTCTGGGGCATGCGATCACACACGCTAGCTGATCGACCTGCAGCGTAGTGCCGTTCCGTAACAAGTCGTCATCGGCCGGCGATGAATCCAAGCACATCCTGCCGGGTCACCACGCCCGCGGGCTTGCCGTCGATCAACACCATGGCCCCGTCGGCACCGGCCAGCGCGGACATCGCCGCGCTGATCTCCTCGCCCGCGCCGATGGTCGGCAGCGGCGGCGACATGTGCAGTTCCACCCGGTCCGCGAGGTTCGCGCGGCCGGCGAACAGCGCGTCGAGCAGGTCCCGCTCGTTGACCGCGCCGACCACCTCGGCGGCCATGATCGGCGGCTCCGCGCTGACCACGGGCATCTGCGACACGCCGAACTCGCGGAGGATCGCGACGGCGTCGGCCACGGTTTCGCTCGGGTGCACGTGCACCAGGTCCGGGATGGTGCCGTCCTTGCGGCGCAGCACGTCGCCGACCGAACCGCCGCCGTGGTCCGGCGAGAGGAACCCGTAGGACGCCATCCAGGAGTCGTTGAAGACCTTGGTCAGGTAGCCGCGCCCGCCGTCGGGCAGCAGCACGACGATCACGTCGTCCGGGCCGGTCGTCTCGGCGAGCTCCAGCGCCGCCGCGACCGCCATCCCGCAGGAGCCGCCGACCAGCAGCGCCTCCTCGCGGGCCAGCCGGCGGGTCATCTCGAACGAGTCGGCGTCGGAGACCGCGATGATCCGGTCGCAGACGTCCCGGTCGTAGGTGGTGGGCCAGAAGTCCTCGCCGACACCCT
Source organism: Saccharopolyspora sp. NPDC050642 (assembly GCF_040654735.1). NCBI lineage: Bacteria > Bacillati > Actinomycetota > Actinomycetes > Pseudonocardiales > Pseudonocardiaceae > Saccharopolyspora > Saccharopolyspora sp. NPDC050642. The sequence continues at coordinate 110,295 of NZ_JBFAIN010000015.1, forward strand.
CGACCAGGTAGGGCCGCCCGTTGCCGCCGGAGTAGACCGAGCCCTCCGGGTCGGCGCCGATGACCTGCACGCGGCCGTCGGAGACCTTCTTCAGGTACGAGCCGGTGCCGGAGATGGTGCCGCCGGTGCCGATGCCCGCCACGAAGTGCGTCACCTTGCCGCCGGTCTGCTCCCAGATCTCCGGGCCGGTGGAGTGCACGTGCGACTCCGGGTTGGCCGGGTTGGCGTACTGGTTCGGCTTCCAGGCGCCGTCGATCTCCCGGACCAGGCGGTCGGAGACGTTGTAGTAGGAGTCCGGGTGCTCCGGCGGCACCGCCGTCGGGCACACCACGACCTCCGCGCCGTAGGCCTTGAGGACGTTGCGCTTGTCCTCGCTGACCTTGTCCGGGCAGACGAACACGCAGCGGTAGCCCTTGCGCTGGGCGACCATCGCCAGGCCCACGCCGGTGTTGCCGGAGGTGGGCTCCACGATCGTGCCACCGGGGCGCAGTTCGCCGGATGCCTCGGCGGCCTCGATCATGCGCAGCGCGATGCGGTCCTTCACGCTGCCGCCGGGGTTCAGGTACTCGACCTTGGCCAGCACCGGGGTCTGCCCGCTGGCCACCGCGTTAAGCCGCACCAGGGGTGTGTTGCCCACCAGTTCGGTGACGTGCTCGACGTAGTCCACGTCCGGTCCTCGATCCTTCGTGACTGCTGCTCGCCGGGTGTGTGACGTCGAGCCTAATCGCCTGGTCACCGGCTAACTCAAGGGACCTGGAACGCGACACACCGTCAGGGAACGATTTCGGTCCGCGCCGCGTCTTGCCTAGTGACGGGCGTGTTCGGCGCGCGGATCCGGGGCGATGTGGGTGACCATTCCCCATCCCCGTTGGCGCGGCCGCGACCCGGCCGCAGGACTGGTGAGGGAGGGCCGAATGATCGCGGCGAAGGCATTCCGGCTCGCACTGCTGGCGGCGGGCACCGCCGGCGGACTTTCCGGCGCGGCGTACGGGCTGCTCAACGGGCAGGCCGGCTACGCGCGGCGGGTGATCGGCCCACCGGCCAACGATCCCCTGCGCGCCGACGGCATCCACCTGCCCAGCGGCATCGGCCCGGTGCCGCGCGGTGACCTCTCCGACGGCTCCGAGCCGCTGGAGTTCGCCGTGCTCGGCGACTCCGCCGCGGCGGGGCTCGGCGTCGACTTCCAGGCGGATCTGCCCGGGGTGCGGCTGGCCCGCGGCCTGGCCGAGGAGCTCGACCGGCCGGTCGCGCTGACCACGCACGCGATCGTCGGCACCACGTCGCAGGAGCTGGCCGCGCAGGTGGACGCCGCGCTGCTGCGCCCGCCGAAGCTGGTGCTGATCATCATCGGGGCCAACGACGTCACCTCGAAGCTGCCGGTGTCGGCCTGCGCGGAGCTGCTCGGCGACGCGGTGCGGCGGCTGGTCGACGCGGAGATCGCGGTCGTCGTCGGCACCTGCCCGGACCTGGGCGCGATCCGGCCGATCCCGCAGCCGCTGCGTTCCATCGCGCGGCACTGGAGCCTCGCGCTCGGCCGCGCGCAGCGGCGCGTGGTGGAGTCGGCCGGTGGGCGCGCGGTGCCGCTGGCGGACCTGCTGTCGCCGGAGTTCCTGGCGCGGCCGGGCGAGTTCTTCAGCCCGGACCGGTTCCACCCCTCGGCGGCGGGTTACGAGGCGGCGGCGGCGATCCTGCTGCCCGCGATGTGCTCGGTGATCGGCGAGTGGCGGGGCGGCCCGCTGCCGCCCGCCCCGACCAGGTCGAAGGCGGCCGAGGCACGCCGCCCGACCAGCCGGATCGTGGCCCGGCTCAACCGCAGGCTGCACCAGCGCGGGAACTCCTGAGCTCACCCGAAGCGGCGTACTGACCGGTCGGTTTGGGTCTTGCCCGGTGACCGTCATCACCGCGAAGATGGCGGTACCGGATCTAAAGTGACCGCTTGGTACGGCCATGTCGCCCCGAGGCGGTCGCACCGCGTTCCGCGGCCGCGAACAAAGGAGTTCCCATGCCCGAAGCAGTCATCGTCGCCACCGCGCGCTCCCCCATCGGCCGAGCAGGCAAGGGCTCGCTGAAGGACCTTCGGCCCGACGACCTCACCGCGCAGATCGTCCGCGCCGCGCTGGACAAGGTGCCCGAGCTGAACCCGGCCGACATCGACGACCTGATGCTGGGCTGCGGCCTGCCCGGCGGCGAGCAGGGCTACAACATGGCGCGCGTGGTCGCCGTGCTGCTCGGCCAGGACCAGCTGCCCGGCACCACCGTCACCCGCTACTGCTCGTCGAGCCTGCAGACCACCCGGATGGCGCTGCACGCGATCAAGGCTGGCGAAGGCGACGTGTTCATCAGCGCCGGCGTCGAGATGGTGTCCCGGTTCGCCAAGGGCAACTCCGACTCGCTGGAGGACACCAAGAACCCGCTGTTCGCCGAGGCCCAGGCGCGCACCCAGCAGACCGCCGAGCAGGGCGCGGACTCCTGGACCGACCCGCGCACCCTCGACGTGATCCCGGACGTCTACATCCCGATGGGGCAGACGGCCGAGAACCTCGCCCGGCTCAAGGGCATCAGCCGCGACGAGATGGACGACTTCGGCGTCCGCTCGCAGAACCTGGCCGAGAAGGCGATCGCCAACGGCTTCTGGAGCCGCGAGATCACCCCGGTCACCACCCCCGACGGCAAGGTCGTCGACGCCGACGACGGGCCGCGGGCCGGCGTGACCAAGGAAGGCGTCTCCGGGCTCAAGCCGGTGTTCCGCCCGGACGGCCGGATCACCGCGGCCAACTGCTGCCCGCTCAACGACGGCGCCGCCGCGCTGGTGATCATGAGCGACACGAAGGCCAAGCAGCTCGGCCTGACCCCGCTGGCGCGAGTCGTGTCGACCGGCGTCTCCGGCCTGTCGCCGGAGATCATGGGCCTCGGCCCGGTGGAGGCGTCCAAGCAGGCGCTCAAGCGCGCCGGGCTGGGCATCGGCGACATCGACCTGGTGGAGATCAACGAGGCGTTCGCCGCCCAGGTGATCCCGTCCTACCAGGACCTGGGCATCCCGCTGGAGAAGCTGAACGTCAACGGCGGCGCGATCGCGGTGGGCCACCCGTTCGGCATGACGGGCGCCCGGATCACGACGACGCTGATCAACTCCCTCCAGTGGCACGACAAGCAGTTCGGCCTGGAGACCATGTGCGTCGGCGGCGGCCAAGGCATGGCCATGGTCCTTGAGCGCCTTTCCTGATCCCTTTTCGGTTCCAGGCTCGTTTTCCGTAGCGGTGCGAGTAGCGGAACCTCAGAGGCCTTCTCGACTCCGGGATCCCCGACGCACGTATGACCAATACGTCGCGTCGGGGCTGTCCTCGCTGGGAGAACCCCGCAGGGGTGGGCACCGTGAACCCGCGGCGGTGCGAGTTGCGTAGGTGGGCTAAGCGGCTGCGCCGCTTGCGACAGCTTCGGCGGGCCTCGCCTTGAGCCTCGCAGTAGCGGTTCACCTTGGGAAGCGGCTTCGCCGCTTGCCTGACGCCAGCCAGGCCTCCTGCCAGGTCACCGCCGGTCTGCATCATCGAGGCACCCGGATACGAAACGGGGCACCACCGTCGTTGGACGATGGTGCCCCGTTTCAGGTCAGGGACCTGGGGGTCAGTCGCTGCTCTGGAAGTAGGAGAGCAGGCGGAGGATCTCCAGGTAGAGCCAGACCAGGGTGGTCATCAGGCCGAAGGCGATGTACCAGGCGAACTTGGCGTCCACGCCGCCCTTGATCGCCTGGTCCGCGGCGTCGAAGTCGAGCAGGAAGCTGAACGCCGCGATGCCGATGCACAGCAGGCTGAACGCGATCGCGAGGCCGCCGCCGTCGCGCAGGCCCAGTCCGCCCGGGGTGAAGAAGCTGGCGATCATGTTGACCAGCATCAGCACCGCGGCACCGGCGACGGCGCCGATGATCCACTTGGTCAGCTTCGGGGTGACGCGGATGGCGCCCGTCTTGTAGACCACCAGCATGGCCGCGAAGACACCGACGGTGCCCGCGATGGCCTGGATGATGATCCCCGGGTTGCCGACCGCCAGGGCGATCACGTAGCTGATGCCGCCGAGGAACACGCCCTCGACCGCCGAGTAGGCGATGACCAGCGCCGGGCTGACCTTCTTCTTGAAGATGATGACCAGCGAGATCACCAGGCCGATGATCGCGGCCGGCAGGGCCAGCGCGACGGCCGGCGGACCGACCAGGTAGGTCAGGGTGCCGGTGATCACCGCCAGGCCGAGCGTGATCGCGGTCTTGGTGACCACGTCGTCGATGGTCATCGGTCGCGCGGTCTGCGGCGGCGCAGCCGGCGCCTGGCCGAAGGGCGCAGCAGGCTGCCCCTGGCCGTAGTTGAAGTTCGCGTAACCGCCGGTCGTCGGCAGGTTGCGGAACGCTGGGTTGCTCGATGTGCGCAACTCATCCTCCTGGGGCGTGCTTGCGCCGTCACTCGGAACAACGATCGGGGGCGTTGACCGGTTCCCGTTTCGGTAAAACCGACTTTACCGTTCGATCTCACCGCTCCCCATCGAGGCGGGGCACTACTGGGTATCGATTTCGCGAACAGTAACGATCGCATCGCGTCGCCAACCGATCACCGGCGCTGCGACCGGTAGGCACCGAACGAGGCCGGGACGCCCGCAGTGCGGCCCAACGGGTGACCGAACCGAACGGTGCGTGCGCGACCTTCGGCGGGCAGTAACCGGATGGGTCCACCTAATGACCTCTTGTGGACACACTCCGTGATCGGAATCATCGCGTGAGGCGACCCGTGCTCCTGGTCGGGGTTCGGAGAACGAGCACGTGGCGCCTCTCACCTCCACCACCGGAACTGGAGCTGCATGCGCATGTTCAGGAAATGGCTCACGGCGGTGCTCGGCACCGCCGTGCTCGCCGGGGGCAGCTTGCTCGCCACCCCCGGCGCCGCTGGCGCCGACCCGCAGGAGGCGATCGGCCACGAAACCCGGCCCGGGCAACCGTACCGGGGCAACCCTGAACCCGACCGCGACTGGCTGGGTTCCTACCTCGTCAACGGACAGCAGGTCTGGTGCGTGCAGTTCGCGCTGACCGCCCCGGACAGCGGCGAGGAGTACCAGCCGGGCGACGAGCTCAAGACCAAGTGGGGCACGAAGCTGCCGGACGACGTGGCGGCGAACATCTCGTACCTGCTGCTGCGCTACGGCAACACGCAGTCGCCGGACGAGGCCGCCGCGCTGGCGCACCTGCTGCACTCGTGGACCGCCGCACCGCGCAGCCAGGCGGACCTCGACCCGGAGAACGACTTCAAGAGCATCGGCTACGACGTCGACGCCCACTTCGCCAAGCTGCCGCAGGGCGCGCAGACCGCGGTCGAGGAGCTCAAGGCGGAAGCCGCGGCGAACCGGGGCCCCTGGACGGCCGAGCTCACCGCGCCCGAGGGTGAGCAGACCATCGGCCAGGCTGCGGACTGGACGCTCGTCGTGCAGCGCGCGGACGACAAGGGCGTCGGCGGCGTCCCGGTCGAGCTCGCGCTGACCGACGCGACGGTCGAGGGCCTGGACGCCGACGGCACCGTCACCACGCCGGAGGACGGCAGCCCGCTGGCGCTGAAGGTCACGCCGACCGGCCCGAACCCGAAGATCACCGGCAAGCTGTCCACCCCGGCCGAGCGGCCGTACGTGCGGCAGGCCGTCAACCAGCCCGACACGACCCAGCGCGTCGTGTCCACCGGCGGCGAGCAGGAGCTCTCCGTCGAGGCCACCGCCACCGCGGTGACCGCGCCCGGCGTGGTGCACGTCGGCAAGGTCGACGCGGAGAGCCAGGCGGGCATCGCCGGCGTTTCGCTGCGCGTGACCGCCGCGGACGGCTCGCCCGCGCTGCGCCAGGACGGCACCCCGCTGCTCGGCGAGGACGGGCAGCCCCTCGTGGTCGTCACCGGCGAGGACGGCACCGTCACCGTGCCCGACCTGCGCACCCCGCAGGAGATCAAGCTCATCGAGGTCGCGCCCGCCAAGGGCTACGAGGAGGCGTTCGACGAGGCGAACCCGCCGTCGGTGTCCGGCACGGTCCAGCCCGGCGAGACGCTGGAGCTGAGCCTGGCCAACACGCCGAACACCCCGACCGTGCCGATCCACATCCCGGCCGGTGACCCGACCCCGGCGGACGGCGGGACCCCCGCCGGGCTGATCGGCGGCCTGGCGGGCCTGACCCTGGTCGCGGCCTTCGGCGCGGTGGCGGTGCGCCGCCGGATCGGGGCGGGGCGGCAGCAGTGAGCAAGTCTCGACGTTCCCTGTTCGCGCTGGTGGCGGCCGGCGTCATCGGACTGGTCGCGGCGGTCGTCCTGATCGCCGGCGGCCTGTTCGGCGGCGATCAGCCGGCCGCCCTGACCGTCCCGGTCGCACCGGCCGAACCGACACCGCACGCCGCGGCGGTCGCCCCGCAGGCGCTGCCCGCCCAGCCGGTGCACGTGCCGGCCGGGCAGCCGCCGGGCACGATCCGGCTGCCGCAGGGCGGCACGGCGGAGCTCGTGCGCAAGGAGATCGACCGCTCGGGAACCCTGCCGGTGCCGGACGGCGTCGGCGAGGCGACCTGGTGGGGCGCCGGGCTGGACGCGCCGAAGGGCGCGACGGTGCTCGCCGGGCACGTCAACTGGAAGGGCACCGTCGGGCCGTTCGCCGAGCTGTGGGAATCGCGGACCGGCCAGCCGGTCACCGTCGTCGACGACGCCGGCCGGGAGTACCGGTACCGGGTGTCGGAGGTCGTCACGGTGGACAAGGACGAGCTGCCCGGCCGGGCCCGCGAGCTGTTCGGCCAGGGCGGGGCGCATCGCCTGGTGCTGGTGACCTGCGGCGGTCGCTACGTCGGCGGTGACCTCGGCTACGACGAGAACCGCATCGTCGTGGCCACCCCGGAGTAACCGGCCCGACCGCCTCCGGGCGGCCCGGCGGACATCCCGGAACAAGCGAAAGGGCCGGTGGATCTTCCTCCACCGGCCCTTTCGCCACTTCCGAACCACGGAACCTTCGTTCCGTTCGCCGCAATTTCAATGGAAATCAGGGCTCTGATTTCCATTGAAATTGCGGACCTAACGCCTCTTCTTGCCCTTCTTGGCCGACGCGGCCTGCTTCCCCGGCCGGTTCTTCGGCTGGTTCTTCTTGCCGCCCGGCCGGTTGCCCGACCGCTGGCCGTTGGCCCCGCCGGCCTGATTGCCGCCGGCCGGCTTCGCGCCTCCAGAGGTCGCGCCGCCCGTCGTCGCGGCGGCCGGCTCCGCGTCCTCTTCGCCGTTCTTGGCCTCGGCGCGCACCGGCTTCTGGCCCGGCTTCGGCCGCGGCGCCGCCTTCTTGGCCTCGATCTCCTTGGCCTTCTCGCGCTCCTGCTCGCGGTCGATCTTCTTGGTCAGGAAGTGCTGCTGGCCCAGCGTCCAGACGTTGTTCGCCAGCCAGTACAGCAGCACCGCGATCGGCAGGAACCAACCGGAGATGATCGCGCCGACCGGCGCGATGTACATCATGAACTTGGCCATCATGGCCGACTGCGGGTTGGCCATCGCCGCGTCGGTCTGCTTCTTGACCGACAGCCGCATGGTGAAGAACGTGGCCACCGACGCGATGAGCATCAGCGGGATGCCGACGACCATCATGGACGTCCGGTCGGTGCCGAACAGCGCGAGCTCGGCGTCGGACTGGGTGATCCAGTTCGACAGCTTGGCGCCGAAGATGTCGGCGTTGATGAACGACTCGACGCCCGCCCGGTCGAAGATGAAGTTGCTCTGCGCGCCCGGCGTGAAGTTCCGCAGGACGTGGAACAGGCTCAGGAAGACCGGGATCTGCAGCAGCGCGGGCAGGCAGCCGCCGAGCGGGTTGACCCCGTGCTCGGACTGCAGCTTCTGCATCTCCTGCGCCATGCGCTGGCGGTCGTTCTTGTACTTCTCACGCAGCTTCTGGATCTGCGGCGCGAACTTCGCCATCTTCCGGCCGGCGCGCAGCTGGCTGATCGCCGGCTTCAGCAGCACCACGCGCAGCGAGAACACCAGGAAGAACACCGAAAGAGCCCAGGCGAACCCGTTGTCCGGCCCGAGCACGGCGCCGAAGATCTTGTGCCAGAACCACAAGATCGCCGACACCGGGTAGAGGATGAAGGAGAAAAAACTTTCCACTCAGCCACTCCTGGTCATGGCCCGGCTATCCGGCGCTACCGGGGCGTACGTGCGCAGCCGCACCCGTGCGAAATGCAGGAACAGCCAACCCAAGGGTGCCATGCCCGGGCATAACACGGCCGCCACCCCCTGGAAATGTGGCGCGGCCCAAGCCGCCCGGCCCGCGGGACGGACCCCATTTCACCTGCTCACCCGGTCAGGTGACGAAAGCGACCAGCCGAGGATCCCATCCGGGTCGAAGCGCCGCTTCAGCGCCGCCGAGAGTTCGCGCACGTCCTCCGACACGTAGCGGCGGTACATATCCGCGTTCTTCGGCCCGATGCCGTGCTCGGCGCTGAAGGTGCCGCCGTGATCCCGCACCGCCGTGTCGTAGACGAGCCGGCGCACGCCATCGACCGCGTCGGGGTCGGCGGCGACCTGCACGGGCAGCGGCAGGATCAGGTGCAGCCCGCCGTCGCCGTAGTGGCCGAGCTCGATCGGCGTGATCTCCGGGTGCCTGGCGGCGAGGCGCGCGAGCACGTCGCGCCGGAACGCGGCGATCTCGCTGCGCGGCGTGGACACGTCGAAGCTCCACACGGGGCTCATCCGCTCGGTGATCTCCGGGATGGTGTGCCGCACCTGCCACATCTCGGCCGGGCCGCCCACCTGCGCGCCGATCAACCAGCCGCGCTCGTCCAAGTCGGCGAGCACCGCGAGCAGCCGCTCCTCCGCCGAGCCGTCCGGCGCCCCGACCTCCACCAGCATCGCGTGGTGCTGCGGCGACGGGACCCGGCGGAGCAGCGCGCCGTGCCGGTCGGCGAGCAGGGCGAGCGCCGACGGCGAGGCGACCTCGCAGGCGGAGAGCCACTCCGCGCAGGAATGCTCGAAGACGTTCAGCACGTCCGGCATCCGGTCCTCCTCCACCGCCAGCCACGCGGCCGCCCGGCTGCGCGGCAGCGGCGCCAGTTCGACGCTCGCCGCGGTCACCACGCCGTACTCGCCGCCGGTGCCGACGAACAGCTGGCTGACGTCGAGGCCCTCGTTGCACTTCCGCAGCGGTTTGAGCCGGTCGAAGACGGTGCCCCGGTCGTCCGGCACCACGGCCTGCACGCCGAGGAGCCGCCGGCGGACGTCGCCGTAGCGGATGACGTGCGAGCCGGCCGTGTTGGTGGCGACCATGCCGCCGACCGACGGGCTCGACCCGACCTCGACGGGCAGCTGCAGCGAATGCTCCGCCAGCCGCTCGTTGATCTCGTCCAGCCGCCACCCGGCGCCCGCGGTCAGCGTCCGCGCCCGCGGATCGACCGAGAACGGCTCCCGCAGCCGTTCGGTGGAAAGCACTCCCCAGCCGCCGGAGGCGTCCGGCAGCCCCGCGCCGACCAGGCCCGAGTTCGCGCCCTGCACCACCAGCCTGGTGGCGTTCTCCCTGGCCCAGGCCAGGACGGCCCGGACCTCATCCACTGTGGACGGACGGACCAGGAACGCGGCCGCACCGGTGAGCAGGTTCGGCGCGATCTCGTAGCGCCGCAGGTCGGCGTCCGGCGGCAGCAGGCCGGCCGCGCCGACGATCGACCGCAACTCCGCGAGCCCCGTCACGACGCACCTTCCACGACCCGGTCCCCGGACGGCGCCTCGGCCGGTTTGGTCTCCCGGAGCATGAAGATGGCCCCCAGCGCGGAGACCACCGCGATCGCGGCGATGTAGATGGCCGGCGACAGCCCCGAACCGGTGGCGGCGATCAGGAACGTGCAGACGTACGGCGCGGTGCCGCCGAAGACCAGGTACGCCAGGTTCTGCCCGATGGCGCCGGAGCTGTAGCGGACGTGCGGCGGGAAGAGCTCGGCGGTGATCAGGCTGTTCACCGGGCTCATCGCGCCTGCCATCAGCGCGAACAGCGCCTGACCGAGGAAGGCGGTCCAGAAACCGCCCTGCGCGGAGAGCAGGAAGCCTGGGATCGCGACCACCGCGAACCCGACCGTCGCGTACACCATCATCGGCTTCCGGCCGAAGCGGTCGGCCAGGTACCCGTGCAGCGGCGCGGTCGCGATCAGCACGCCGTAGGCCGCGGCCGAGGACCACAACGCCTCGGTGCGGGCCATCCCGGCGTGCTGGGAGAGGAACGTGGGCCAGTAGGTGCCCAGCACGTAGAACGCCACCGAGTTGATCATGATCAGCACGAACAGGGTTGCGATCGGCTTGCGCTGCGTGCGCAACGCCTCGGCCAGCGGAGCCTGCTCGACGTCGGCGGCGTGCTCCAGCCGCTTGAACTCGGGCGTCTCCTCGACCTTCAACCGCAGGTAGAGACCGACCAGGCCGAGGGGCAACGAGAGCAGGAACAGCGCCCGCCAGCCCCACGCCTGCATCGCCTCGACGCCGACCCCGCTGGTCAGCGCGGCGGTGATCATGACGCCGAGGGCGGACGCGGCGAACGTCGAGATGGACAGCGCGCTCATGTACAGCCCGCGGCGGTGCGGCGGCGCGTACTCGACGATCAGCACCGAGGCCCCGGTGAACTCGCCGCCGGCGGAAAAGCCTTGCAGCAAGCGCATCAGGAGCAGCAGCAGCGGGGCGCCCACGCCGATCGCGGCGTAGGTCGGCAGCAGGCCGATCACCGCCGTCGACCCGGACATCAGCAGCACGATGACCGACAACGTGGTCCGGCGGCCCACCCGGTCGCCCATCCGCCCGAAGTACAGCGCGCCCAGCGGCCGCACGAAGAACGCGAGCCCGAAGACCGCGAAGGTGGCCAGCAGCGATGCCGCCGGATCCGAGTTCGGGAAGAACTGGGCGGCCAGCACCGGGGCGAGGAATCCATAGAGGCTGAAGTCGAACCATTCGACGAAGTTGCCGATGCCGGCGGCGGCGATCACCCGGCGCAGCCGCACCGGAGCCGTTCGTGCTTGCTCAGCCATGGAGGCCCCCTCGCTGGAAGCGGGCGGGTGCGGACGGCTGCCGGGCACCCGATCCCGTCGCGGTGAATACGGCGACGCTAGTCCGGGCCCGGCTGTTGACCATTGCCCGTTCGTCCTGCATCAATGCCGATATGGCTAACGATCCGACGGTCCAGCAGCTCCGGGTCTTCCAGGTGCTCGCCGAGGAACTGCACTTCGGCCGGGCGGCGCAGCGGTTGCACCTGACCCAGCCCCCGCTGACCCGGCACCTCCAGGCGTTGGAGCAGACGATCGGGGTCCGGCTGCTGGACCGCAGTTCCCGGCGGGTGGAGCTGACGGCGGCGGGCGCGGCGTTCGCCGCCGAGCTGACCGGCGTGCTCGCCCGGCTGGACCGGGCGCGCGACATCGCCCGCCGGGCGGAGCAGGGGCAGATCGGCCGGCTGGCGATCGGATACGTCGAGCCGCTGGCGATCGACCTCCTGCCGCGCGTGCTGCGCGGCCTGCGGCAGCTGCACGCCGACCTCGACCTGCAGCTCCACGAGCTGCACACGGACGAGCAGGTCGAGGCGCTGCGCACCGGCACCATCGACTGCGGCCTGCTGCGTGCCCCGGCGAACGTCGACCCGGAGCTGGACTTCGACCCGGTGGGCAACGACGACCTCGTCGCGGCGCTGCCGATCGCGCACCGGCTGGACTCCCCCGAGATCGACCTCGCCGAGCTCGCCGACGAGGAATTCGTCATCTACCGGCGGGATCTCGGCCAGGGCATGATCACCGCGACGCTCACCGGCTGCGCGGCCGCCGGGTTCACGCCGACCGTGCGGCACCAGGCCCAGAGCACCCCGATGCTGCTGACGCTGGTGGCCGCGGGCGAGGGCGTCGCGCTGGTTTCCGGCCAGCTCTCCCGGATTCCGCGGCCCGGGGTGAAGTTCGCCCGGCTGCGGGGAAATCCGGCGAAGTCGACGGTGATGCTGACCTGGCGGCGCGGCGAATCCAGCCCGGTGCTGCTGAACCTGCGGCACCTGCTGAAGAACTTCGGGCACGACCATGCCGATTCGGGCATCGATCGCAGCGCAAATCGCAACGGCGAGGCATCGGCGCGGTCCTAGCGTCGTGATCGGCACGCCGTCACGAAGGGATCACCATGGACCGCACCGACGTCGCCTGGCGCGGCTACTTCAGCGCCCTGCCCACGCCCTTCGCCGGCTCCGGCGAGCTGGACCTGCCGGCCTTCCGGGCGACGGTGGAGCTGTTCGTGCGCCAGGGCGTGCACGGGCTGCTGGTCAACGGCAGCACCGGCGAATGGCCGCTGCAAACCCTCGACGAACGCCGGCGGCTGGCGGCGGCGGCCGTCGAAGCGGCGGCCGGGCGGGTGCCGGTGATCGTCGGCGTGATGCACCCGCGCACCGCAGAGGCCGTCGAGCTCGCCCGGCACGCCGAGCAGATCGGCGCCGATGCGGTGATGGCGGCGCCGCCCGCGGGCGTTCGGCCCACCGCGCGCGAGCTGCACCAGTACTACGTGGACGTCTTCGGCGCCACGAGCCTTCCCGCCTGGCTGTACAACTTCCCGCAGGACGCCGCGGCGGACATCTCGATCGGGCAGCTCGACGAGCTCGTGGCGATCCCGAACGTCGTGGCGATCAAGCAGAGCACTCCCGACGACCGGACGTTCTACGCCACCATCGAGGCGGTCTCGGACCGGGTCCTGGTGTTCGGGAACCTGCTTTCCCGGCTGGGACTTTCCGCCATCGCAGGCGGTTTCGGCGGCGACGGGCACTTCGGTTCCGGGATGCTGCTCGGCGAGCGGATGCCCCGGTTCTTCGAGCTGGCGTGGCAGGGGCGGCTCGACGAGGCAGCCGAGATCGCCGACACCAACGCCCGGCTGATGTCCCGGCTGCGCGGCGCGGACACCGACGGCTACAACTGGCGCCACGGCGGCATGCAGGCGTCCCTCAAGGCCGCCATGAACCTGCTCGGCCAGCCGGCCGGGCTGCCCCGCGCGCCGAAGCTGCCGATCACCGACCCGGATGCGCTGGAGGAGATCCGCGCGGCGCTGCGGGAGGCCCGACTCGCGGCGTGACCGGCCCTGACGGGCCTGGCCACCCCGGCGCGCCTAGCGTGTTCGCCGGAGCGACGAGGACCGGGAGTCGACGATGGCTGACGCGGACAAGGGCGGCGAGAGCACGCTCACGGTGCTGGTGGCGCTGGGCATCAACCTGGCCATCGCAGCCATGAAGGCGTTCGCCGGGGTGATCACCGGATCGGCGGCGATGCTCTCCGAGGCCGCGCACTCGGTGGCCGACACGTGCACCGAGGTGTTCCTGCTGACCGCGCTGCGGCGCTCCGGCAAGCCCGCCGACGCCCGCCATCCGTTCGGCTACGGCAAGGAGCGGTACTTCTGGTCGCTGATCGCCGCGATGAGCATCTTCGTCTCCGGCGCCGTCTTCGCCTTCATCGAGGGCTTCCGCACCCTGCTCGGCCCGCCGGAGGAGCAGACCCAGCCGCTGGTCGGGTACGTCGTGCTCGCGATCGCGTTCGTCCTGGAGGGCGTGTCCTGGCTGCGCGCGATGCGGCAGGTGCGGGCCGAGGCCGCCGAGAGCGGCGACAAGATCCTCCACCACCTGCGGATTTCCGACGATCCGACGGTCAAGACGGTGCTCTTGGAGGACAGCGCCGCGCTGGCCGGGCTGCTGCTCGCGTTCGCCGGGCTCGGGCTGCACCAGCTCACCGGGTCGAGCGCCTGGGACGGGCTCGCCTCGCTCGCGATCGGCGCGCTGCTGGCCGCGGTCGCCTACACCATGGCCCGCACCAACCTGGGGCTGCTGATCGGCCAGCAGGCCGACCGGCGGCTGCTGGCGGCCGTGCGGAACAGGCTCGCGGAGCAGCCCGAGGTGGACTTCGTCGTGGACGTGCTGTCCATGAACACCGGGACCGACCGGGTGCTGTTCTGCGCCCGCCTGGACTTCGCCGCGACGTTGGACTCCACCGAGCTGGAACGCGCCGTGGTGCGCATCGACTCGATGCTGCGCGCCGAATTCGCGGAACTGGACGAGGTGTTCCTCGAACCGGTGCCGCGCGAGGACCCGGAGCTGCGCGCCCGGGTCCTCGCCCGCTACGGCCACCCGCTCTGACCTTCGCGCGGTCGTGAGTGTTTTGGAGCGCTATGGCACTCCAAACACTCACGACCGGAAAACGCTCAGCGCTTCAGGGCGCGGGCGATGATCCGGCCCGCGAACAGGTAGATCAGCGCCGCGAGGCCGTAGTTCAGGATCAAGCCGATCGTCGCGTCGTCCGGGGTGAACACGTCGCCGAGGCCGAACACGAAGAACTTCGCCACGCCGTAGGTGAACGCGACGAAGTCGTTGTCCTGGTTGGCGCCGGCGACCGAGAAGATGATGTGCAGCACGAAGACCAGCGCGATCAGCGCCGTGAACACCTGGATCACGCGGCCGATCGTGTCGGCGCTGGGCCCCTGGAAGCGCGGCCCGCGGTCGCGGCGGTCGTCGTAGTCCCGGTCCCGGTGGCGGTCCGCGCGGGACTCCCGGTAGCGATCGCGCTCCGGCTCCCGGTACGGGTCATCGCGGTAGTGATCCCGGTACGGGTCGTCGCGATAGCGATCGTCGTACTGGTCGTCCCGGTAGCGGTCCTGGTACTGGTCCCGGTAGCGGTCGTCGTACTGGTCGTCGCGATAGCGGTCCTGGTACGGCTCCGGGTCGCGGAGCGTGCCCTGGTCCCGGAACGGCTCGGGTTCCGGGGGCTCCATGCGCTGCTGGATGCGCGTCGCCGGGTGCTGGTTGGCGGGCGGCTGCTGGACCGGGTGCTGCCCGACCGGCGCCGACTGGCCCATCGGCACCGTTCCGGACGGCGCAGCGCCCTGCGGAGCGCCGGGCGGCGGCATCGGCGGGCCTCCCGGGGGCGGGCCCTGCGGCACCACCTGCGTCGGCTGGCCTCCTGGCGGCGGGCCTCCTGGTGGCGGGCCCTGCGGCACTACCTGCGTCGGCTGGCCTGCTGGTGGCTGGCCGGGCGGCGGGCCGAGCTGACCTCCTGGCGGGCCTTGCAAGCCACCCGGCTGACCGGGCGGTCCCGGCTGGCCCTGATGCGGTCCCGGCTGGCCTGGCGGCGGGCCCGGCTGGGGTGGCATCGGCTGACCCGGCCCCTGCCGGGGCGGCCCGGGTTGGCCCGGCGGCATCTGGCCGGGTGGCACCTGGCCTTGCGGCGGCTGGCCCGGCGGCTGCGGAGGCCGTCCCGGCGGCGGTCCGGGTGGCGGCCCCGGCCGCTCGGGGGGCTGTCCGGGTCCCGGCCGCCCTGGATCACCGGCTCGGGGATCTGCGCGCTCATAGGCCATGGCCGCGCATTGTCCCGGTTGATCGCCCCGGTACGAAACCCCCCTCGCCGCGCGCGGCCGATGAGACGCACCACAACACCCACCGGAAACACCCCAGGTTGGCTCGAACGGACCGTTCGCCTCGTCTATCGGGACGAACGCTCCGCCCCAGCCTGGGGATCACCGCTGCACTTTCCGAGGTGTCCTCCGGGGATGTTGGGGGCTTGTTCCACGGCCGAAAGGCATCACCAGTTCCAGGTGAGCCTCAGCAGCTGTCTCGGAGGCTCACCGACCCATGCCTTCGGGGCCCGCGAGGTGGTGTTCGAAGAGGTGGAGGATCTCGTTCTGGTTCAGGCCGTCCCCGCGGGTCGTTGCTTCGGCGGCTGCCCGCTCGCCCAGCGCCGCACGCAGTTCGCCGGTCAGGCGCGCGGTGTCCGGGTTCAGCGCGTCCGGCGCTCCTCGCAGCGCTGCGGCCGCTCCGAGGAGTTCCGCTGCCGCCGCGAGTTCCCCGGTTCGGGCCGGTAGTTCGGCGATCGCGCTGCCGATCGCCGCCACCAGGACCAGGTCCGACGTCTTCGACGCCGCCGCGAACGCCGATCGCAGGTCGCGCCGGGCCTCCTCGCACGCGCCGCGGGCCAGGGCGAGCCGCGCCCGGGCCACTCCGTGCATCGAGCGGAAGACCGGGTCGACGTCTCGGCGCGGCCCGGCCGCCCACCACGCGAGGTCGTACTGCTCGTCCGCGGCCCGCAGGTCGCCGCCACCGCGCGCCAGGTCGCCGAGCTTCAGCCGGGCGAGGGCGAGGTGCTGGGATGCAGGTTCGGACTCGACCACGCCGCGCAGTTCGGCTTCCGCGCGTTCGGCGTCCCCGGCGTGCGCGTACGCGGTCGCCAGCCAGATCCGCTGGTGGTGGTCGTTGCCGAGCTCGCGGGCCGGGGCCATCGAGCGCCGCAGGGCCGCGATCGCCGCGTCGGGATCGCCGAGCATCGTCCGCGTGATGCCGAGGTAGGTCAGCGAGCTGACCAGACCCCACCGCTCGCCCAGCGCCCGGAACCGCTCGGCGGCCGTGGCGAGGTCGTCGCAGGTCTTCGGCAGGGCACCGCGGTTGCCGTTCACCAGCGCCCGCACGAACGACAGCATCGCCCGCGCCAGCGGCGCCGGATGCGGCTGCCGCCGGTCGATCGCCGCCAGGGCCGCGTCGAAATCCCCGGTGAGCAGCGCGATGAGCGGCTCGATCACGGCTCCGGAAGGGTGCTCGCTGCCGGCGGATTCGCGGCATCTGCCGATCGCCTCGGGGGCGACTTCGCCGGAGAGCACCGCGTTCAGCAGGTAGGCGGCCGTGGCCGGGACGCGGTTCGCCGCGGTGGCGCCGGCGGGCAGTTCCAGCGCCGTCCGCAGGAGCCGGGCCGCCTCGGCGTGATCGCCGTGCATGGTCAGGTAGTAGGCGAGCGCCGTCGCGAGCCGGATCGCCGTGTCCGCGTCGCCGGCACCGCAGGCGAAGCGCAGCGCGACGCGGAAGTTGTCGCGGTCCGCGGCGAGCCGGGGCGCCCATTCCAGCTGTTCCGGTCCGCGCAGGTGCGGCGCGGCCTGCTCGGCGATCTCGCGGAAGTACCGCGCGTGGGCGGCCCGGACGCGGTCGGCGTCGGCCAGCTTCTCCAAGCCGTACTCGCGGATCGTGTCCGGCATCCGATACCGGATCGACCGTCCATCGTGGACCGGATCGACGACCAGCAGCGACTTGTCCACCAGCGCGGCCAGGACCACTGCGGCGGGCAGGTCGGCGGGGCAGACGTGTTCGGCGGCTTCCGCGGTCATCGAACCGCCGAACACCGCCAGCGCTGCGACGACCGATCGTTCCGCCTCGTCGAGCAGGTCCCAGCTCCAGTCGACCACCGCGCGCAACGTGCGGTGCCGAGGCAGCGCGGCCCGGTTTCCCTGGGTGAGCAGCTGGAACCGGTCGTCGAGCAGCGCGAGGACGCGATCCGCCGGCAACGACCGGACCCGCGCGCTGGCGAGTTCGATGGCCAGCGGCAGGCCGTCCAAGCGCCGGCAGATCTCGGCGACCACGCCCGCGTTCCCGGCCGTCACCGCGAAATCCGGGTTCGCCGCCCTCGCCCGGTCCACGAACAGCCGTCCTGCGGGGCTGGTCAGCACACCGGCGACGTCCGCGCCCGACGGCGCCAGGCCCAGCGGCGGCACCGGCACCAGCGCCTCGCCGAGCAGACCCAGGGGCTCCCGGCTGGTGGCGAGCAACCGCAGGTCCGGGCAGCTGCCGAGCAACCCGTCCGCGAGGGACGCGACCGCGTCCAGCTGGTGCTCGCAGTTGTCCAGCACCAGCACGGCCGGGGCCGGTGACAGCGCGTCGGCCAGCCGATCCAGCGCGTCCCGGCCGTGCGGCGCCGTCCTGGGCCCGAGAGCGTCGAGAACCGCCTGCGGAACGTCCGCCGGGTCGGACACCGGTGCCAGTTCCGCGAACCAGACCGCCTGCTCACCGGCCAGGGCGGCGGCCGCGGTCGTCGCCAGCCGCGTCTTGCCCACGCCTCCCGGACCGGTCAGCGTGACCAAGCGGTGCTCGGCCAGCCTCCGGTCGACCAGGGCCAGTTCGGCATCGCGCCCGACGAAGCTCGTCAGCGCGGCGCGCAGGTTGCTGCCGCGCGGCCGGGTGGTCGTTTCCTCGCGGAGCACGGCCAGATGCGCCTCGCGCAGCTCCGGCGACGGGTCGGCGCCGAGCTTTTCCGCCAGCGCCACGCGGAAATCCTCGTAGCTGCTCAGCGCTTCGGCGGTTCGCCCGGTCGACTGGAGCGCGCGCAGCAGCAGTGCCCGTGCCCGCTCGCGGTCGGGATGCGCTGCGGTCAGGGCCTGCAATTCGGTCACCAGCTGCGGGGATTCGGCTCCGGTCTGCAGATCGACCTGCGCCCGGTCCTCGATCGCGGCGAGCCGCAGCTCGGCCAACCGCGCCCGCGCCGCCACGGCGAACGGCGCGTCCGGGACGTCCTCGAACGCGGCTCCGCGCCACAGCGCCAGCGCTTCGCGCAGCAACCGGCCCGCCTGCTCGATGTGCCCGTCGTGCAGGGCCCTGCGGCCGTCGCGGGCGAGTTCCTCGAATTGCCTGCAGTCCACCGATTCCGCGTTCAGCCGGTATCCGTTGGACTCGCGCAGCACGGCGTCCGGCAGGAGCCGCCGCAGTCTCGACACCAGCGAGTGCAGCGCGTGCACGCGGTCGGCGGGCCCGTCGGCGCCTGGCCACAGGGCCTCGGTCAGGGCCTCCACCGAAACGATGCGACCGGAGTCCAGCGCGAGCCGACCGAGCAGCGTGCGCAGTCGAACGCCGCCCACGACGACCTTCTCGCCGCCGGCACTGATGTCCAGCGGCCCGAGGACTCCTATCCGCATGCGCCCACCCTGCCAGGAAAGCGCGGAGCGGCGAATTCCGCCGCTCCGCGCGAATTCCGGTCAGCAGACCTTTCCGGTGGATCCGATGGTGGCGTTGTCGCCGCCGGTGGTGACGATCAGCCGGTATTCGGCGCGATTGCCGCACTCGAAGTTGAAGAGGGCGTTCTTCGAGCCGTCGGAGGTCTTGGTCGTCGTCTTCACACTGGTCCAGCCCGAACCGCTCTTGCGCTCCAGCTTTCCGGTGACCTTGCAGCCCGACTGGTTGGTCGTGGCGCTGGCGCGCAGGCCGAACCCGGTTTCGCCGAGGCTCTTCGAGTGGCCGGTGAACTTGCAGGACGCGGCCGCCTCCGGACCGGCGGGCGCGGCCTGCGCGGGAACGCCGACGAGGGTCAGGGCCAACGCGGCGGCGCCGATCATCGACAGGGCTAAGCGCTTCATGGAACTACCACCTGCACAACGATTCCCCTTGCCCGGTCTACCGGAAACAGCGCGGCGAACCGGGCTGGGCGAAGAATTTTCAACGGACGCCGATCACGCTACGCGCGGCGGATCAACGGCATCTGCGGAACGGCGCGGCCGGGAAATTCCCCACAGAACAAGCGGAAAAAGCAACCCCGCACCATTCCGGCGCGTCCGGATATTCGCGTCCCGATCGCGGATCGGGAGGAAGCGGACAACCCGCCTGCTGCGAGCGGGCTGTGTGCGGTTTGCGAACGCCGCACCGCACCCTCACCCCATGTCTGCGAAATCGATCAACGCGCGGCTCGCCACGGGCTTCGCGCTGCTGGCGACCGGAGTCCTCTCCGGGGCGTTCTTCTACGGCTGGGCCAACGTGACGCCGACGTTCTCGGCCGTGCCGCTGGACGTGCACCTCGCGTTCCGCACCGAGTTGATGAAGGTCAACGGCGTCGTCATGCAGCTCCTGATGGCGGCGGCGGTCGCGACCACCGGCTGGCTGGCCTTCAGCACCCGCGGCCGGGCGCGCACGCTGGCGATCGCCGCCACCGCCCTCGCGGTGGCCTCATTCCTGGTGACCAGGTTCGGGAACGTGCCGATCAACCAGGAGATGAAGCGCTGGGCCGCCGGCGAGCTCGCCCCCGACCACCTGGACCGGCTCGCGGTCTGGGGCACGTTCAACGACATCCGGGTGACCACGGCTCTCACCGCATTCGTCCTGGTGATCATCGCGGCGGACCTGGCGGGAGCCCGCCGGTGACGCGGGCGCAGGCGGTGACGGCCTCGCTGGACCCGGATGCACCGCTGGACGACCTGGAACCGCTGCGCGACGTGATCGGCGACGCCCGCGTCGTGGGGATCGGCGAAAGCACTCACCACGCCGCGGAGTTCTACCGCATGCGGCACCGGCTGCTGCGCTTCCTCGTCGAGCGCTGCGGATTCACCGCCTACGTCTTCGAAGCCCCGTTCACCGAGGCGCACGTCATCGACGACTGGGTGCGGGGCGGGCCGGGCGACGTCGCGGCGGTCAGCAGTGCGGGCACCGCGCTCGGCCTGGGCGATCACCCGGAGATGCACGCCCACCTGGCCTGGATGCGCCGGCACAACGAGCGCGCCGAGCGGCCGCTGCGCTTCGTCGGCGCCCTGCCGGTCTCCACCGGTTCGCCGCTCCCGGCGCTCACCGAGGTCGAACGCTTCCTGCGCCGAGCCGACCCGGACGCGTTGCCGCTGCTCACGCAGGCCGTCGAGGTGGCGGAGCGGTTCGACGCCGACGCCCTGCGGGCCTTCCAGCGCTACGCCGAGCTCGACACCGCGGACCGCGACGCCGCGACTGCGGCGCTGAGCCGGTTGCTGGCGCGCATGGAGTGCATGGCCGCCCACCACCGCTCCGAGGGCCGCGGTCGCGAGCACGCCGCGGCGGTGCGGCACCTGCGCGGCGCCTGGCACCTGGACCACTTCCACCGGGATCTCAGCGGTACGGGCCTCGCTGTCGGGACGGCCGAACTCGACCGCTACGCGGCCGAAACGGTCCTGGACGTGCTGGCCGCGGAACCCCGGATCGTCTTCGCCATGCACAACACGCACCTCCGGCGGACCCCGGTCGAGCACGAAGGCGCGTTAGGGCTGTTCCCGGCGGGCTACCACCTGGCCGAGGCGCTGGGCGACGACTACGTGGCGATCGCCGCGACGAGCATCGGCGGCCGAGCCGTGGACGGCGCGCTGACCCCGGACGGCCTGGAAACCCGGGAAGTTCCGTTGCCGCCGCTGGAACCGGACTGCATCGAAACGGCTTTCACCGGTGACGCACCGCTGACGATCTCGGCACTCCGCCCCGAGGAGGGCGCCTACCGGAGGATCCGGGCGGAGGGCGGCTTCATGACGGCCCCGATCTCCAGGGCCTTCGACGCGATCGCCTGCGTCCCCACCACGTCCACTCAGGACGATTTCAGCGGTGTGCCGGTGGCCGCCCAGCTGGCGAGCAGTTGGAGCGCCTCCGCCGAAGGCGAGCCGGGTTCGGCGGTGTAGGCGCTGAGGGTGAGGCCCGCGTCGGCGGTGAACTGCATGGCTTCGAAATTGAGGGTGAGGTCGCCGACGACGGGGTGGTGGAAGTGCTTGGTGCCGGTCCGGTGGAGGCGGACGTCGTGCGCGGCCCAGCGGGTGCGGAAGTCCTCGCTGCGGGTGCACAGCTCGCCGATGAGGTCGGTGAGGCCGCGGTCGTGCGGGTTGTGGCCCGCTTCGGTGCGCAGGATGGCGACCGAGGTGTGGCAGGACTCGTCGTAGGCGGGGAAGAAGTCGCGGGCGGCGGGGTCGAGGAAGCCGAAGCGGGCGATGTTGGGCGGCGTGACCTCGCTGGTGCGGGTGGGGCTGTCGAAGACCGGCGAGTACAGCGCCCGCCCGAGCGCGTTGGCACCGAGGATGTCCAGCCGGCCGTTGCGGACGAACGCGACGGTGTTCGTCATGCCGTCGATGATCTGCTGCACGACCGGGCGCACCCGCTGCGCCGGGCGCCGGCGCTGGCCTGCGTGGGGGCGGTCGGCGGCGTTCGCTGCGCGGGCGAGGTCGAACAGGTAGACGCGTTCGGCCTCGTCGAGCCGGAGGGCGCCGGCCACGGCGTCCAGGACGCTGTCGGAGACGCCGGCGAGGTTGCCCTTCTCCAGCCGCGTGTAGTAGTCGACGGAGACGCCGGCGAGCAGCGCGACCTCCTCGCGGCGCAGGCCGGGGACCCGGCGGTTGCCGCCGAAGTGGCTGAGCCCGGCCTGGTCCGGGGTGATCTTGGCCCGGCGGGTGACCAGGAAGTCGCGGACCTCGGTGCTCTTGGCGCTCACGCCGTCCACGGTACGACGGCCCTCGGCGGCGAGGGGGGTTCTGCCGTGACCCGGAAAGATGCGCCCTCCCGCACGTGCGCCGACCGGGGTTTTCTCGTGATGTGACCGCCTCCGGGACGACGCGGCCAGCAGCCGAAGCGGCCGCCACGCCGCGCCACCGGAGTCGCGCCGGTCACCAAGGACAACGGCCCAGATAGGACACGCATGACCGACCAGAACGCGCGGCGGGAGCCGTCCGCCGCGGAGAAGATGTTCGGCGACTTCGCGCCCGCGCTCGTGCACTTCACCGACGACGTGCTCTTCGGCGAGGTCTGGCAGCGCACCGAGCTCACCCCGAAGGAACGCAGCCTGGTCACGGTCGCCGCCCTGGCGACCGCGGGCAACACCGACCAGCTCGTCTTCCACCTCGGCCTGGCCAGGGAGAACGGCAACACCGAAGCCGAGCTGATCGAGGCGCTGACCCACCTGGCCTTCTACGCGGGCTGGCCGCGCGCGATGGCGGCGATGGCGGTCGCCAAGAACGTCTTCGCGGCCTGATCCCCGCCGCCGATGGCGGGCCCGCACCGGGCCGCTGACAATCCGGCACGACACGAGAAGGAGAGATCCCGTGGAACTCATCCCCGTCAACGACACGGTCAAGGCCCCGGCGGCCGCGTTCACCGGCGACGTCCACGTGACGCCGTTCAAGAAGGCGGAGCCGCCGTCGCGGCTGGTCGCCGCCCTGGTCCGGTTCACCCCCGGCGCACGCACCAACTGGCACTCCCACGCCGTCGGCCAGACCCTGCACGTCACCGAGGGCGTCGGCTTCGTCGTCAACCGCGACGGCAAGGTCATCCGCGTGCGGGCGGGCGACACCGTGTGGACCCCGCCCGGCGAGGAGCACTGGCACGGCGGCACCAACAGCACCTGCATGAGCCACATCGCGATGGTCGAGGGAACCGACGACGGAGACGGCACGACCTGGCTCGAACCAGTCACCGACGAGCAGTACACCGCCGCCCACGGACTCTGAGCGTCCTCCGGGCGCGTACAACGCCTGGACTGAACCCGGCGGTGTTCAGCGGGTTTCGGTGACCTTGCGGAGGCCCGCCGGGCGGTCCGGGTCGTAGCCGCGCGCCGTGGCGAGCGCCCAGGCGAGGCGCTGGAGCGGCAGTGCCTCCAGGACCGGCGACAGGTCTTCCGGCAGGTCCGGGATCCGCAGCTGGGCGTCGTCGCCCGGGCCGACCCGCAGGACCTCCGCGCCCTGCTCCGCGAGGCGGGCCAGCGGCTCCGCCATCGCCGCGCCGCCCGGTCCCGTGCCGGTCACCGCCAGCACCGCCGTCTCCTGGCCCACCGCCGCGATCGGGCCGTGCAGCAGGTCCGCGCCGCTGTAGGCGCGGGTGACCAGGTAGCTGGTCTCCGCGAGCTTCAGCGCCGCTTCGTGCGCGGTGGCCAGCGAGTACCCGCGTGCCGTGGTGACGACCTGGTCGGCGAAGCGCAGCCGCTGCGCCACCGCGCCGATCCGGTCCGCGTTCTCGTCCAAGCAGGACTGCGCGAGCTCGCCGATGCGGTCGACGTCCGGACCGCCACCTGCCAGCAGCAGGTGCAGCGCGAGGAGCGTCGCGGAATAGGTCTTGGTCGCCGCGACCGCACGCTCCACCCCCGCCCCGATGTCCAGGGTGTGCTGCGCCGCCGCGCCGAGGGGCGAGTCCGGCGTGTTGGTCACCGCCACCGTGAACGCCCCGCGCTTTCCCGCCTGCTCCGTCACCTCCACGAGGTCCGGTGAGCCGCCGCTCTGGCTGACCGCGACGAGCGCGACGTCCTTCAGGTCCGGCTCGGCCCCGTACAGCGTGGTCGTCGAGGGCGACACCAATCCAGCGGGCAGCCCGAGCAGCACCTCGACCAGGTACTTCCCGTACAGCGCCGCGTTGTCGCTGGACCCGCGCGCGGCGAACAGCACGAACCGCGGGCGGCTGCGGGCGAGCTGCTCCGCGACCTCCCGGAACTCCCCCGCGCGCCCGGCCAGGTCGGCCAGCACCCGCGGTTGTTCGGCGATCTCCGCGGCCATCCAGGTGCCCGCTTCCGTCGTCATTCCGTTCCCTTCCCGAGGCCGGGAATCCCCAGCAGTCGTGCGGCGTTGCCGCCGAAGATCGCGCGCAGGTCCGCCTCCGGCATGCCCATCTCGTGGCACACCCGCAGTTGGTCGGCCAGGTACCGGTGGCAGTAGCCGCGCGGGAACCAGGAGGAGTCGCTGCCGAAGACGATGCGCTCCGGGCCGATCGTTTCGTAGCAGCGCCGGAACAGGTCCTCCAGCGTCAGCTTGTAGGGCATCCAGCGCACCCACTGGTTCGAGCCCGAGGTGTCCACCAGCACGTTCGGGCAGGCCCAGCACAGGAACAGGACCTGCTGCACGTGCTGCACGCCGAAGTGCGGGACCACGAACGGGATTCCCGGGAACCGCTTGGCGACCGGCTCCAGCCACGCGGGTTCGATGTGCGCGTTGTGCGCCACTCCCCCGCTGGAGCCGCAGTGTCCGAAGTGGATCAGCACGGGGATGCCGCGGTCGGCGGCCACCCGCCACACCGGGTCGGCGGCCGGGTCGTCGATGCGGTGCGGCAGCAGCGGGGCGAACAGCTTGAGCCCGCGCAGGCCGAACTCGTCGATCGCCCGCGCCAGGCGCTCGGCGGCGTCCGGGGCGGTGAGGTCGCGCAGGTTCGCCATCCCGGAGAACCGCTCCGGTGCGCGGGCGACGAGCTCGGCCACCCGCTCGTCTCCGCAGCCGGTGACGAACGCCGCGTGGGCGATCTCGTAGCGGTCGAGCTCGGCCAGCCACATGTCGGCTTCGGCCTGCCAGGTCCGCTCGGGATCCGGCTGCGGATCGGGGAAGTCCCAAGCCCGCCGCCAGCGCCGGGACTGCTCCGCCACCTGCTCGGCGCGGCGGCGCTGGGCCGCCTCGTCGTGGTCGGCGCAGCTGAACTGGCCGCCGGAGAGATCCCTGGTCGCCTCGTCCTGCTCGATCCGGAAGTGCAGGTGGAAGTCGACGATCGGGATCCCGCGCACTGTTCCGCCTCTCCGCGAATCACAGTGGTGGTCCCGTCGGGGAGTGATCTCGCGTTTCGCGGTTTCTTGTGGCTGGGTTACGTCACGGTCCCCTGAGGTGCCGTTGAGCAGAACTGGGGCTGACACAGGGCCGCTCATGTCATCACGTCCTCCGGCGCGAAGGCCCGATCGTGCGAGGGCCGACTGATCACGGTCGCCGCAACGCGGACGGCGTAGTCGGCGGCGTCGCCGGTGGACGCGCCGTCGGCGAGCCGGTGCAGCAGTCCGGCGTTGAACGCGTCGCCGGCGCCGGTGGAGTCCCGGACCTGCACCTCCGGCGCCGGATGGGTGCTGTGCGGAAGACCGGGCTGAGCGACGAGGGCGCCGCGTGCGCCGCGCTTGACCACGACGGTCGCCCCGGTCTCGTCGGCGATGCTGCGGGCCGCGACCTCGTCGTCGCACCGATCGCCGTGCAGGGCGTGCAGCTCGTCGTCGTTGGGCAGGAACACGTCGACCTCGCGCAGCAGCCGCAGCACCTCCGCGCGCGTTCCGGCGTCCCAGCCGGCCGGATCCCAGCCGGTGTCCAGCGCGGTGCGCGCCCCGGCCTGCCGCGCCTGCGCCAGCAGGTCACGAGCGGGCTCGCCCTGCAGCGCGGGCAGCAGGAAATAGCCCGACAGCAACACGAACCGGGCCGCCAGCGCCGCCTCGGGCACGGCGGTCGCGTCCAGGTCGGCCATCGCCCCGAGCGCCGAGAGGAACGCGCGATCCCGGCCCGGTGCCTCGGCGGCGACGGTCACGCCGGTGTGCTCGCCGGGCACCTGGGCCAGCTCCAACCGCAGGCCGGGGATGTCCAGCTGGTCGGCGAGCAGCCGCGCGGTCCCGTCGTCGCCGACCCGCCCGGCCAGCACCGTCGGCCTGCCGAGCCGGGCCAGCACGATCGCGGTGTTCGCGGCCGAACCGCCGGGCCGCAGCACGATCGACGGCACGATCTGCTCGGTGCCCGGCGGCGGGAGCTCCGCCGCCCCGGCGACCAGGACGTCGAGGTTCACGTTGCCAACAACGGTGATTCGGTTGTCGGGAGCTGGATGGCTCACCCGCGGCCTCCGGCCAGCACGGCGTCCACGGCCGCGTCGAGCTTGCTCTCGGCCTCGCCCAGGGCGGCCCTGCGGTCGGCGAACGCGCTGGCCAGCACCCGGGCGCGGGCCAGGGCGAGCTCCGCCGTGCGGCGCACCGCCGCGGCGCCGGGGCCGCCGTCCTGGGGACGGTCGAGCACCTGCTGCGGGCGAAGCCCCGCGGCCAGCGCCGCCTCCACCACCGAATCGTCCACAGTGCCCAGTCCGGCCTCGGCGATCGCGGCGGCGACCACGGCGGCGGTCCACTCCGCCGGCGGCGCCTGCCGGACGAGCGCGCCGACCACGGAATGCGCGCCCCGCCAGGGGATTCCCGCACCCGCCAGCGCTTCGGCGATCGCCGTGGTGGTCGCGCCGGTGGCCACGACCTCCTCCGGCGAAGGCGGGTTCTGCGGAGTCAGCTCTTCCAGCAGGCCGCGCATCAGCGTCAGGAACCGCACAGAACGGTCACCGGCCCGCCAGAGGTGCTCCTGGACGTCCGTGGTGGCGTTGTTGGAGTCCTCGTACCAGGCGGCGCCGACGTTGTTCATCGTCGCGGCCAGGTCGGCCGCCGCCGCTCCGGCCATCGAGCACATGTGCTCCAGCACCACCGGGTTCTTCTTCTGCGGCATGATGCTGGAGCCCTGGCAGTACGAGTCCGGGGTGGCGATCCAGCCGTACGTCATCCAGTCCAGCATCGTGCGGGCCATCCGGGCGCCGGTGGCCAGGATGCGGGCCTGCACCGCGGCGGTGCGCATCAGGTGCTCGGCCCCGGCCACCGCCTCGTAGCTGGAGGTGAAGGTCTCCCGGAAGCCGAGCAGTTCGGCGAGCCGCGGCGGGGCGATGGGCAGGTCGGTGCCGGCGAACGCGCACGAACCGAGCGGGTTGACGTCGAGCTCGTCGTAGACCGACAGCAGCTCCTCGGCCTGGCTGAGCAGCGCCTCGGCGTAGCCGGCCAGCACGTGCCCGAGCGTGGTCGGCTGGGCGGGCCGGCGGTGGGTGAACCCGGTGATCAGGACGTCGGCATGGCGGTCCGCCTGGGCCGCGGCGGCCTCGGCGGCGGCGCAGGCCTGGCGGGCCTGGTCGAGCACGTTCTCCCGCAGCACCATGCGGAACACGCCGGCGTCGAGGTCGTTGCGGGAGCGGGCCAGCTGCACGTCCAGCTCGGACGGCCGGATGCCGGCGGCCGCGGCGAGCCGCTGCTCGACGAGGTAGTAGACGTCCTCGACGCTGCCGTCGAAGGCGAACCGGTCGTCGCCGGCCGCGAGCAGCTCGCGCAGCCCGCCGAGCAGCTGCCGAGCCCGGGCGGCGGGCAGCAGGCCCTGCTCGGCGAGCATCACCACGTGCGCGAGGCTGGCGTGCAGCATCGGCCGGTACAGCTGCGGCGCGGACTTCTCGAAGGCCACCCGGAGGTGGTTCTGCCAGTAGTTGGACAGTTCCGGAGGCTTGGTCATGTGAACAGCTCTTTCCACTGTGGATTGTCGTGGACGTGGGCGCGCTACGCGGCGGGGATCACCGTCGGCGAGCGCTTCTGGCGCGGGCCCTGGCCGAGGCGGTTCGACACCGCGAGGACGACCAGGATCAGCACGATCTGCAGCGCGCCGTAGGCGGCCGCGGTGCCGAACTCCGAGGAGTAGATGCGGTTGTAGATCTCCACCGACATCGGCGGCAGGCCGGGCGGGTAGATCACCACCGAGGCGACGTACTCGCCGACGCCGTCCACGAAGGCCAGCAGCGCGCCGGCGAGCACGCCGCGCAGCACCAGCGGCAGCGTGACCGTGCGCAGGACCCGCAGCGGACCGGCGCCGAGGTTGCGCGCCGCCTCCTCCAGCGACGGGTCGAGCTGCTCCAGGGAGGCACTGGTCGAGCGGAACACCAGTGGCACGAACCGGACGAAGTAGGCGACCGGCAGGATCCACAGCGTCCCGACCAGCGTCAGGCCCAGGTTGCCGACGCCGGGTTCGTTGAACGCCGTCACCAGGTTCACGCCGATGACCGTGCCGGGCAGCGCCCACGGCAGCATGATGATCACGTCCAGCGCGCCGCGGCCCGGGCCCTTCCAGCGGGCGACGACCCACGAGGCCGCCGCGCCGATGACGATCGCGGCCAGGGTGGCCAGCAGCGCGGTCTGCACGCTCACCGAGATCGGCAGCAGGCTCTGCGGCTCGGCGAAGATCCGCAGGTAGTTGTCCAACGTGTACTCGGGCGGCAGCACCTGCGTCGTCCAGGCGCCGTCCACCGAGAACGACACGAGCACGATCACCAGCACCGGCGCCAGCAGCACCACCGTGAGCAGCAGGCTGCCCAGCGCGGCGGCGAGCTTCGCGGCGGCGGAGCCAGGCGCGCGGCGCGCGCTCGGCGTGCCCTTCGACAGGCTGCGGTGCACGCGGCGGCCCTGGTACCAGCGCATGCTCATCAGGAAGGCGATGGACACCACCGAGAGCGCCGTCGACTGGGTGGCCGCGAGCGCGGCGTTGCCCGAGGTGCGTGCCGAGACGATCTCCATGGTCAGCGTCTGCACGTTGTAGAGCTGCGGCGCGGTGAACGACGCCATCGACATCATGAACGTCAGCAGCGCGCCGGAGACCAGTGCCGGGGTGAGCATCGGCAGCAGCACCGTCCGCCACACCCGCGCGCGACCGGCACCGAGGTTGGTGGCGGCCTCCTCCAGCGAGCCGTCCAGCCCCGCCAGCGCGGCCGAAACCGACAGGTAGAAGTACGGGTACATGGTGAACGCGTGGACCAGGACGACACCGGCCAGCCCGCTCACCGACGTGCTCGCGGGCGAAATGCCGAGCAGGGCGTTCAGCGTCCGGGGCACGATTCCGGTCTCGCTGTAGAGGAGCACGAACGACACGGCGCCGATCAGCGGCGGCAAGGCCATCGGCAGCACGGCGAACACCGAAAGCGCCCGGCGGCCGGGGAAGTCGAAGCGGTGCAGCAGCACGGCCAGCAGCGTGCCGAGCACACCGCAGAAGAACACTGAGACGAGCGAACTCACCAGCGACAGCAGCAGCGCCCGGCCCGAAGAACCGCCGAACAGGCTGCCGTAGTTGTCCGCGAGGCCGTTCCCGCCCGCCGAGGTCAGCGCGGTCGTCGCCATCGGGATGACGACGAGGAACAGCAGGACCAGCACGACCGGGATGGCCAGCACGTAGACGAAGCGATCGCCGTCGGAGGCGGGCAACCTGCGGCGCCGCGGCGCCACCGCCGGGGCGCTCATGGCCGCACCAGCCAGGCGTGCTGGGCCTCGGGGCGGAGCCCGACGACGTCACCGGGCTTCGGCAGGCCGGGCCGGTCCGGCACCGCGACCGACAGCTCCAGCTCGCCCGCGGTGACCTCGTACTCGCAGGTGGCGCCGGTGAACTCCACCGAGCGCACGACGGCGTCGAAGCTGCCCTCGCCGGCCTCGGTGATCGTCAGGTGCTCCGGCCGGACCGACACCGCGACCCGGTCGCCCACAGCGGCCGCGAACTCCGCCGAACGACCGGCGGCGAACTTCGCCCCGGAGCCCGCCAGCTCCACCACGGCCTGCTCGCCGGAGCTCTCGACGACCTCGGCGTCGAGGACGTTGCTGCCGCCGATGAACTTGGCCACGAACGCGGTGGCGGGCTGGTGGTAGACCTCGCGCGGGGTGCCGACCTGGTGCAGCTTGCCGGATTCGAGCACGGCGATCCGGTCGCTCATCGCCATCGCCTCGGCCTGGTCGTGCGTGACGTAGACGCTGGTGATCCCGGCTTCCCGCTGCGCCCGGCGGATCTCGACGCGGGTCTCCTCGCGCAGCTTGGCGTCCAAATTGGACAGCGGCTCGTCGAGGAGCAGCACCGAGGGCGAGATGACCAGCGCCCGGGCCAGCGCGACGCGCTGCTGCTGGCCGCCGGAGAGCTGGTCGATCCGCCGGTCGGCGTAGCCGTCGAGCCCCACCGAGGCGAGCGCGGCGGCGACCCGCTCGTTGCGCTCGCCCTTGGCCACCTTGCGCGTGACCAGCCCGTAGGCGACGTTCTGCGCGACGTCGTAGTGCGGGAACAGGGCGTAGTTCTGGAACACCATGCCGGTACCCCGCTTGTTCGGCGGCGTGGCGGTGATGTCGCGGTCGCCGAACAGGATTCGGCCGCTGGTGGGCGTGACGAACCCGGCGATCATGCGCAGCGTGGTCGACTTGCCGCACCCGGAAGGGCCGAGGAGCGTGAAGAACTCGCCGGATTCGATCGTCACGTCGATGTCGTGCACGACCGGCGAGGCAGAGCCGTAGCTCTTGCAGACGCGGTCGAGGCGAACGGGGATCATGCTGAACTCTCCGTGCTGGGCGAGGAAGGGCTTTCCGTGCAAAGCGGCGGCCGAGGCGGCCCGTGAGTGCTTCGGGGTGCTATAGCGGCTGTTTGGGAAGTGGCACAGCGGGCTTTGTTCTTTGAAGCGGCGCCAGCCGCTTAGCCCACCTACGCAACTCGCACCGCCGCGGGTTCTCAGACGTCGCCTGGCGAGGACAGCCCCGATGCCGCGGGTCATACGCAAGTCGGGGATCCCGGAGTCCAGGCGGCGTCTGAGGTTCCGCTACTTGCACCGCCACGCAAAACGTGCCTGGAAAAGGTATTTCGCTAGTTCTTGTTCTTGATGTGCTCGCTCCAGTAGGAGATCCACTCGGTCTCCTTCTCGGCGGCCAGGCTCCAGTCGACCGGCATCTCGTGCAGGTTCAGCGGTGCCAGCCAGCTCGGCTGACCGGCCTGCTCGACGGTCGGGATCTGGAAGTACTCCTCGGCCAGCTGCTTCTGCTTCTCGACGCCGAGCAGGAAGTCGAGGAACTTGTCCGCGGCGGCGCCGTTGGGGCCGCCCTTGACCTTGGCGATGCCGTCGATCAGCTGCGGGACGCCGGAGGTGGTCGCCACCGGCTTGAACGGCGCGCCGGTCTTCTTCTGCTGCAGCATGACGTCCTGCAGGTTCCACACGCTGATCGGCGCTTCCTGCCGCTGGATGCGCAGGTACAGGTCGGTCGGGTTGGCCGCGTAGACCTTCGTGTTGGCGTCGAGCTTGCGCAGCCACTCGTAGCCCGGCTCGGGGTTCGCGCCACCGTTGCGGGTGATCATCGCCGAGTAGATGCTGCGCATCGTGCCGGACGCGGCCACGTCGCGGACGACGATCTTGTCCCGGTACTCCGGCTTGATCAGGTCGTCCCAGTCCTTCGGGGCCTGCTCGGGGGTGAGCATCTGGTCGTTGTAGAAGACGACCTCGGCGAGCACCATCTCGCCGACCCAGCGGCCCTGCGCGTCGCGGTAGCGCTCCGGAACCCGGTCGCGCACCTGGTCCGGCACGGGGGCGAGCAGGTCGGCGTTCGCGGCCTGGGTGAACTGCTGCTGCGAGCCGCCCCACCAGATGTCGGCCTGCGGGCGGCCCTTCTCGGCGGACACCCGCTCGGACGCCTCCTGCGCGCCGAGCGTCAGGATCCGGACCTTGCCCTGGTATTCGGGGTAGGCGGTCTCGAAGTCCTTGACCACGCTCTCGGCGAGCGCCTTGTCGCGGGCGGTGTAGATGGTCAGGCCGGAGTCGCCGCCGGCGGGGGTCAGGCCGCAGCCGGCGGTCACACCGGCGAGCATCAGCACGCCGGCGACGATGGAGAGGATTCTGCGCATGGCTACCCTTCGCGCGAGAGCTGCGTGGTGTTCGCAGCGGGGGACATCAGGGACGGGGAAACGGCGCCGATGTGCAGCGCCTGCGCGCCCAGTTCGGCGAACACGACCTCGGGCGCGGACGGCGCCGCCGAACCGACCAGTTCGGCGAGTTCGGCGAGTCCGTCCGGACCGAGTTCGGTCGCGGCACCGGCGAAGACCACGCGCGCCGGGTTGACCACGCACGCGCAGACGATGGCGGCGTAGGCCCAGGCCTCGATGACCTGCCTGCGCAGCGCGGCGACGGCGGGCTCACCGGCTCGGTCGGCCAGCTCGGCGACCGGCGCACCGGCCGAGCCACCGTCCATTTCGGACAGCGCCTGCCGGATTCCCGGTACGCTCCAGCGCCGCTCGAACTCGCCGCGCCCGCCGGTGTGCGGCGTGGGCGGCAGCCCGGCGGGCAGGAAGCCGATCTCACCGGCGAACCCGGCGGCGCCCCGGCAGAGCGTGCCGCCGGAGACCACGGCGGCGCCGATGCCGTAACCGACGTAGATCAGCACCAGGTCGTCGACGTCGGCGGCGGCACCCCGCTCGCGCTCCCCCAGCGCGATGAGGTTGACGTCGTTGGAAACCTGCACGGGCAGCCCGACCCGCTCGGTCAGCGCGTCGGTGAGCGACCGCCCGCCGAGCGCCTCCAGCACGGGCGAGAGCGTCACGGCGCCCTCCGCGGTGGCGACGCCGGGGAGCGAGAACACCACGCGCCCGGGGCGAGGCCGCGGATGTTCCTTCAGCGCCTGGTCGATGATGGCGACCAACCCGTCCAGCGGCTCGTGCGGATCAACGGCGCGGCTGTGCGCGCCGAGCAGCTCGCCGGCCAGGTCGACCACGGAAACGCGCGCCTGCTCCCCCTCCAGGGAAACGGCGATCAGCGATTCGGCGGCCGGGTTGAACTCCAGCATCCGCGGCCGACGGCCGCCGGAGGAGTCGCCGGCACCGGCCTCGACGACGTGTCCGGAGGCCATCAGCTCGCGCACGATCTCGGTCAGCGAAGAGGGCCGGTACCCGGTCAGCCCGGCGAGCTCGGTGCGGGAAACGGGGCCGTGCTCGCGAAGCGCGGCCAGCACCGCATCGGTGCGGATGCGACGCAGGGCCTCGTTCCCGGTGGGCGCCGAACGCTCGTTGACCTCGGACATGCGTAACTTTATACGGCATCCGAAGTAAGTTTCCAATACTTCGCCACCCCCAAAATCCCCAAGCCCCACAAGGCCTTTCGCCAATCACTGAGCGCCACGCCCTGATCACGAGCAGTGATCGGCCTGGCCCCGAGACTGCTGTCGCTGTTCGCCGAAGCGGAGCCGGCCGTCTCGATCCGGGCGCACGAGCTGAGCGTCGAAGAGCAGCTCGAACTGCTCCGCACCGCCGACCTCGACATCGGGATCTTCCGGAGCCGCGAACCGCTCGACGGCTGAGCGACGTTCGACCTGCCGCCAGACCGGTTCGCCGTGGCGCTGCCGGAAGGCCATCCGCTCGCGCGAACCCCGATGGTTCGCTGGCAGGACCTGGCGGACGAGCGGTTCGTCATGGCCGGGCGGGCGAAGGCGCCGCTGGAGTTCGATTCGGTCGTCGGCGCGTGCGTCGCCAACGGCTTCACGCCGAAGGTCCTCGGGGAAGCGGTGGCCGGGTACAACCTCGTGGCGCTCGTCGCGTCCGGCCTCGGTGTCGCCATCCTGCCGGAACGCGCCACGGCCCTGAAGCTGGAAGGCGCCACCTACCGCCGGCTCGAACCGGCGGTCGAGGCCGCCCCGCTGCGGATCGTGGTCCGCCCGGAGTGCTTGCGCGAGAGCGTCTACCGCCTGGTGGAGATCGCCCAGGAGATCCCGGTCCCGTCCGACCCGGCCTCGGTGGACCGGACCGAGATCTGACCAATGTGGACGATGGCGGACCGCGGTTCGCCATCCGGCCAACCACTGCGGGAACGATCACGGTCAACGGCACGTCGGAGGGAACGACATGTCGTTCGCCCGAAAGGAATCCCGCTGTGGAAGACGATTGGCCCCAGCAGGTGCGCGGCTGGGAGCTCGCCCGGCACGGCCACATCGAGAACTACCGGAAACGACTGGCCAACAACGTCACGGTCACCGCGATCTGGGAGAACGCGACCGGCACCGGCACGGTGGATGCGCGCGTCGAGACGCTGGGATTCGGCCGGACGCTGACCAGCAGCCGCAAGGAATTCCGGGACAAGGAGGCGTTCTGGACCGCTGCGCGCTGCGTGGTGGAGATGGCCTCGAACCTCCCCTCGCTGGGCGCGGGCAACGAAAGCCCCGCCGATTCCGAGCTTTTCGAGGAGGTCGCCGGGAACGTCGAGGCCGAACCCGGCACCAACGGAACCCCGGAAGCGGAGCTGACGTTCACCCTGGTCAACGGTCGCACGGTGACGCTGATCCTCTCCGATGACCAGGCGTTCGACATGTGCACGCGCATCTACAAGCTCGACAAGTACGTGTGGGACGAGCAGCGCGACGAAGACGAGGACGACGAGGACGCCACCGACGACGAAACCGAGGAAGACGACGAGGACGCCATCGACGAAGCCGTCGAGGTGCCCGACATCAGCGATGTCAGGTCGAGCCCGGACACCGGCCACGACGTGGTCACGCTCCTGGAAGCCCAGTTCGGCGTCACCGAGGACTACCTCATGGCGCACGTCGACTGGTCGGCCCTGATCGTCGTGGGCGAACCCGCGGTGAGCTCGCCGATCAGCCGGGGCGAGGAGTTGCACGCGGCGCTGCAGCCGCGCTGGTACCCGGTCGTCGTGGACCGGCCCGGCGAGCAGTGGGTCGTGCTGCGCCGGACCGGCCTCCGCTACGTGGGCGAGTGAACTTCACAAGGCGGCCTCACTTCCGGGCGTAGGTGTGGATCGCCGCGCCGCTGTCGAGGACGTGCGCGTCGGCGAGAGCGAGGTGCGTGGGCGCGATGTCGCCGTCGAACACGCCGATGCCCTTGCCGAGGACGAACGGGTAGATCTTCAGGACCAGTTCGTCGATCTCCGGCAGCAGCGAGGCGGCGAGGCTACCGCCGCCGGCCAGCCAGATCCCGCCGCCCGGCTCGCGCTTGAGCGCCCGCACGGCCTCGACGGGGTCGCCGGAGAGGACGGTGACCGCGGGGTCCGGGCTGGTGAGGCTGCCCGACACCACGTACTGGTCCAGGTGGGAGTACGGGCTGGTGATGCCCTCCCGCACGCCCGGCTCGTACGTGCCGCGCCCCATCACCACCGCGTCGAAGCGGTTGCCCAGGTCGGTGACGCCCAGCATGCCGTGCAGGTGCGTCGGCAGCGTCTGCGGGTACTCCGCGACGAGGTGCTCGACGAGCCCGTCGGGCAGCGGGAAGAACGCGTCGAGCGAGCCATCGGTGCCGGCGATGTAGCCGTCGACGCTGCAGCCGACGAAGTAGGTGAGCTTTCGCATGGGGTTCCTCCTCTTCGAAGTGGTCGATCAGCGACGGGTGCCGGGCTTGGGCAGCGGGCGCCGAGCCGGAACCGACCGGGGCATGCGCGTATGCGGCTGAACCCGCTTGCCGCCCTTGGCCGACGGGAACGAGAACTGAGCGGTGACGGGCTTTCGCATCGGTTGACCACCTCGGTTTTAGTACTTCGTCTGTCGTACTCAAAACGTAGTACTCCATTCGAAGTGGTGTCAAGCGCGGACTTCGAAGAGGTGCGAGACCGGCGGCCGCGACCGATCCCAGCTTCGGCGTCGAACGCCTGCTGACCTCGGATTCGCTGTCCCCGTTGGACATTGCGCGTCCAGTTCTGAGCGGTCGGCAGCCCGAGCAGCGGGCTACCGACCGCGATGCCGGATCGATCAGCCGTTGCGGGGCCTGGCGAACTCTTCGATCAGCACGGGGTACTGCTCGCCACCGTGCCCGGCGGCGATCGAGCGGTCGGCCATCGCCTTGATCAGCCTCGGCAGTTCGGCGTTGACGCCCACCGCCTCGCTCTCCTCGATCAGGTGCGCCATCGCCCGCGCATCGGTCTCCAGGGCCGACACCTCCGCCGGGTAGGAGCCGCTGTCGATCTGCTCGGCGTACCCGGGAAGCCACCCGGCCACGCCGGCCGCGATCTGCTGCGCGAACGGCGCGTACGTCGCGGCGTCGACACCGGCCGTCCGGAGCAGGGCGGTGCCCTGGAGCCAGGCGTTCAGGACGCTCCACATCATCGCCAGCCCGGCCACGTCGTACAGGGCCGCCAGCCCGTGGTCGGCGCCGAGGTAGGTGACGGTGCCGAGCGCGTCGAGCGTCGACTCGTGCGCCGCGAAGTCCGGCTGCGGACCGCTGTGCAGGATCACCGCCTCGGCGGTTCCGATCACCGACGGGATGGCCATGATGGCGCCGTCCAGGTAGCGCGCGCCGCGCTGCTCGGCCCACCTGGCGGCTTCCCGGGCCTGGGTCGAGTCGCCCGAGGTCAGGTTGATCAACGTCGTGCCGTCCAGCTCGGCATCGGCAGCGGCGAGCAGTTCGCGCACGGCCTGGTAGTCGGTGAGGCAGATGATCGTCACGGAGTCCGCCCTGAGCGCGTCGCCGACCGTCGGCGCCAGCCGTGCCCCTGCTGCCACCAGCCGGTCGGCCTTGGCAGTCGTGCGGTTCCACACGGTCGTGGGGTGCCCGGCCTTCAGGAACGCGCCGGCGAGGGCCTGGCCCATGAGCCCGAGTCCGATGACTGCGACCGGTGCATCGTTTTCGTCGTTCATGGCAGCATCGTCAACGTTGATACCGGTGTGAATGTCAAGCGAGGTTGTCGATGCGGATCGGGGAACTGAGTCGCCGGACGGGCGTCAACACCCACCAGCTGCGCTACTACGAGGCCCAGGGCCTGCTGGAGGCGGACCGCAGCGCGAACGGATACCGCGAGTACGACGAGAACGCCGTGCTGCGGGTGAAGCAGATCCGGCACCTGCTCGGCGCCGGTCTGTCCTCAGAGGACATCGCGTACCTGCTGCCCTGCGCGGTCGGCGAGGCCCCGGAACTGCTCGGGTGCCCCGAGCTGCTGGCCGCGATGCGAACGCGGCTGCAACGGCTGAACGACCAGATGGAGAAGCTCGCCCGATCCCGGGACGCGCTCGTCGACTACATCGACGCGGCCGAAAGAGTGGCCGGCGAGAACTACCCGCCCTTCGACGGCTCCGCCCGGCACCCCATCCCCGCCTGAACTCCCGGCCGGGAGGAACCTGGCGAACTCACTCCACATTCCGCCGAACCGCAGCGGCGAGCCGGTCCGTCTCGTACAGCGTCCGCCCAGAATCACATCCGCCGCGAACTGCTGATTTCCCGACAAGTCGGCTCACGCGGCCTGCCGTGCCCAACTCCTGCCGGACTCCGTAACGTTCCGAATCTTCAATCGCACGAGGCTCGCAGGGTTCTCTTGTACAGCAGTGGAAATAATGCAAATGCCCACCAGCTCGCACAAACGCAGACCTTGACGATCACGCCATACTGCGATCATGGGGGTTCTTCCTGTGCCGCATGGCCAGCAACGAGAAGTGGTCTACTTGCGGGAGAAGGGACACTGCGTTGTCCTCGGCGCGGCGGGCAGCGGCAAGACCGTGATGGCCGTCCACCGCGCCCGGCACTTGGCGGAGGCACCTGGGGTCGGCGGGCCGACGCTCCTGGTCACCTTTAACCAGGCGCTTGTTCCGTACCTGCGAAAACTCGCGGACCATCCCGATGTGACGGTCCAGACGTATCACGCACTCGCCAGAGGATACGTGTCGAATCGCATGAAATGGCGTGAGTTCGTCTGCGGTCGGCAGCTGAAGGAACGGCTGGTAGCCAGGGCACTCGATGACGTCCGCGCAGCTGGTGGCCCAGTCCGATCCGTTCTCAACCGCCCCGTCGGTTTCTTCCTGGATGAACTGCATTGGTTGGCCGCCCATGGAATCTCCACCCCCGACAGCTACACCAGCGGCGAGCTCAGACGGATCGGCCGGGGTACCAAGCTCGAAGCACAAGACCGCGCGATCGCGTATCGCGTGTACCAGCGGTACGTAGAACTTCGCGAGCAAGCGAACCGGCGCTGCGACTGGGATGACCTGGCGAGTATCTTCCTGCGCCTCCTCCAGAACGACAACAATCCCCGCCGGTATCGCCACGTGGTCGTCGACGAGGGACAGGACTTCACGCCCGAAATGATCCGTTCCCTGGCCGTGGCCATACCGGAAGAAGGGTCGCTGACGTTCTTCGCGGACTACGCCCAGCAGCTCTACGGGAGTCGGATGTCCTGGCGCTCGCTCGGTCTGGACGTCAGCAGGACCGTGGAGTTCGCGCAGAACTACCGGAACAGCCTGCAGGTCGCGCACCTGGCTCGGGCGATCACCCACCTACCTCACTTCCGGGACGAAGTCGAACTCGTCGAACCGAAGGATCCAAAGGATGACGGCCTGAAACCAGCTCTCGTCGAAGCCTCGTCCAAGGACGAGCAAGCGACGCTTGCGGTCAAGTACGCGACCAACTTGTCATCCGACGAGCGCCAGGACAAGGACGACCACGGACAGGTGGTGATCCTCGCTCCGAACGAGACACTCACATGGCGGCTCCAGACCGAGCTCGGGGAGTCCAGGCGGACGATCACGCGTCTCGACAGAAACCTGGACCGTTGGCGCACGGGCAGAGGAATTTTCTACGGCACGTACCGGGACGCGAGAGGGCTGGAGTTCGACACGGTGATCCTCCCGTTCTGCGATGCGGACGTGCTCCCGAGCGCCGAGGAGGTGTACGCCTTCGGGCTGGATGAAGCACATGCGCGGCAGGCGCGGCAGCTCTACGTCGCAGTGACACGTGCCCGGAAGAACCTGACGCTGATCTACTCAGGCCGCATGACCGAGCTGCTTCCGTCCGAGGCGTCCGGCTTGTACGAGAGGCTCACCCCGTGACCGACATCGTTGCGGAAGCCCGCAGGCGCGGCATCACCCGGCTCTGCCACTTCACCAGATCCGTCAATCTCGCGCACATCCTCGCTACGCGCGAGATTCGCGCGACGGACCAGTTGGAGCAGTCAGCGGAGGGCTACCGCCCCACCGACGACCACAGACTGGACGGACATCGTTCGCACGTGAGCTGCAGCATCGAGTATCCCAACAGCTGGTACCTCGACCGCGCGCGGAGACGAGACCCGAACTTCCAAGACTGGGTCGTGCTCGCTCTCGACGTTGAACTGCTCGGCAGTCCCGGCGTCAAGCTCAGCCAGCACAACGCGTCACGAGATCGCGGCGCCGGTATCAACGCAGGGCTGGACGCATTCATATCGCTCTTCGAGGCCGAGGTGCTCGGCAGAGAGCGTTATACCCGCGGCCCGGCCCATCCGGACTGGTGGCCGACGGACGATCAAGCAGAAGTCCTCGTACCCGCGCCGATCTCCCTCAGCAACGTGCATTACATCGTCGTCAAGGACGACGAGCAGGCGGAACTGGAGCTGTTCCGCCTGCGGCAGCGCGGGGACGCCAGGTTGTCCGCACCGCCGTTGGTGGTAGCTCCAACACTCTTCGACAAGCGCGAGCTCAGCGAGTCAGTGCGCGCTGGTCGACGGCCTCGGGAATTCCCGTTCCGGCAAAGCGGGACGAGATGAACTGCGCACCCGACACCAGCCAAGGCCGCTCCGCGAGCAGACCTGAAGTAGACGAAATGCGGGACTCCGACACTCCGGGGTCAGTCCACCGCCGCTCATCGGCGCTTCTTCCTGATCACACCTGGTCCGGGAACGGAGTGGGGCGGCAGCCCGCCGCCAGGCAGCCGTAGCCTCCCGTGTCACCGAGATGCCCGCCGACAGACGATGTCAGCGGCGCGAAGATCGCTCTCTCCACGTTTCGCCTGCGAGTTTCCGCAGACCCGCGGTCCGCGCGATCGATCCAGCGCAGTCGGTGCGGGGACACCCTCAATTTCCTCCCGAATAGGCGCCTCGACCGGAAAGGTCTGGAACGCCCCGTGGATCAGTGCCGCGGACGTACGCTCTCAGCGAACCGCTCGTGTCGAAAGCACGTGTTCCGGCGATCGTGACTACAGTGATCTTCGCACGCGAGACCGCGACGAGGGAAGCGAGCAGCGC
The DNA here is from genome assembly GCF_040654735.1 of Saccharopolyspora sp. NPDC050642. Lineage (NCBI taxonomy): Bacteria > Bacillati > Actinomycetota > Actinomycetes > Pseudonocardiales > Pseudonocardiaceae > Saccharopolyspora > Saccharopolyspora sp. NPDC050642. The sequence continues at coordinate 150,114 of NZ_JBFAIN010000015.1, forward strand.
GAGATGCCCATACACAGTTGGGCGATGAACAAGTTGATGAACGATATGTTCGACGATCGGACGATCATCATCAGCGGCGAGCTGAGCAGAAATACCTCGACCGCCGCGATATCGCAGTTGCTGCTGTTGAACGCCACGGATCCGGATGCGGAAATCAAGCTTTACATAGACAGCGCCACCGGATCTTTACCGGCCGGATTCGCGATTTGCGATGCGATCAACTGCATCAAGCCGGAGGTTTCGACCTGGGCGATCGGCGCGGTGGGATCAGCGGCGACTCTCGTGCTGTGCTCCGGATCGATCGGCAAGAGGTACATGCTTCCGGGATCGTACGTGGTCCTACGGCAACCCGACCACGACGAGGGCCTCGACGGGGAGCCCGTGACGCCGACGACGGCGGACCATCGGAAATGGTCCGATGAAATGGTGCGGCTCCTCGTCGCGAAGACCGGGCAGGATTCGGACACCATCGCCCGCGATCTTCGCAACCACCTCCGCCTCTCGACCACCGATGCGGCCCCCTACGGCATCGTCGATCAGGTCATGGCCGGCGGCAAGTACGCCCCGCAGGGAAACTGACGCGCCAGGCGCCGCAATCCTGTTCCCGGGCGGTCGGCGTGACCGCCACCACGATCGGCGAACGCACTCCACGCCCGCAACGCGGTGCCGGCCGACCCCGAGGCTCCATCCCACGCGCTGACCAGCGCGTTGTCCCGCACCTCACTTACTTCCGAATCCGGGCACACCGGCCCGGCGTGCGGTCGGCATGCGAAACCGACCACTTGGCGGGTGGGGTTACGACCGATATCGGACACCGCCGCACGCCGCTGCGTCTTCCGGCGGCCCTGACTGCACCATTTGACGATTTCCGCCTAGTGCCCAGCTACTGCATTGAGCGTATCTTCCGGGATCACAGTGACATACTCGTGATGCACTCGATATTTTCGACTCGTCACCTGACGCCGGCGGCACCCGGCGTTCGGTTTCCCAACGGGAGCAGACGGAGGGGCAGGGCACGGTGCGATGAGTAACGAACGGCGGCGCCCGCCCCGATAAGGCCGCTGGGACCGGCAGAGCCGGTACGGCGCGGTTGGGACGTACGAACCGGGAAATCTGGGGATGCAGCACGACCACGGCCAGCGATAGCACGACGCCACGCCGACAAAGGTGTCCGCATCGAAGAAGTACGGAGCAATTCCAACGACACGAGCAGTCCGCCCCGCACGAAAGGAAGTTGCGTCATCAACGGGGATATAATTCCATTAGGAAACAAATGGGAACCCGCCACAGGTCGACATGATGCGGATGGCACCGCCCGATTCCGCAACGCGGAACTGGCCGTCCTGGTGTCCCTTCCCAACGAGGTCTCGAGATGGGGCCTCACGTACATGCTGCGCAGTCTTTCCCTGGTGAACTTCGTGCACGGCTGTGCCGATTTCCGAGAGGCCGTGACCCTCCTGGAAAACCGCCCTTTCGACGTTGCCCTCATTTCCGCCGACGAATTGGCGGAATTCGAGCAGATCTCCTCGGTCGCGGCGAAGCGCGGCGTGAAGACGGTGGCGCTGCTGCGCGACGCCAGCGATGACGTGGTCGCCCAGGCTGCGACGCTGTCGGCGGATGGATTCCTCCTGGAGTCCGCGGTCGATCCGCAGAACCTCGAGGATGCCCTGCTACGACTGCAGCGCGGTGACATGGCGCTGCCGTCCTCGCTCGCCAGGAAGCTGATCACGGAGCTTCGCCGCCGAGGCCAACCGCGAACGAGCAGCGTCCGCCTCACGCCGCGCGAACGGCAGGTCCTCGGCTTGCTCGCCGAGGGGATGAGCAACAAGCAGGTCGGCCGCCGACTCGGCATCTCCGCGCACGGGGCCAAGCGGCACGTCGCCAACCTGCTGGCCAAGCTGAACTGTCCCAATCGGACTCTCGCGGTCGCCTACGCCATCCGCGATGGCTTGTTGACCAGTTGACCTGAAGGGGTCTGGGTGGGCGCTGCAACGGAGCACACGCCCACCCGACAAACCCCGGCCGCGACGAGCGCGGAAGACCGTCACAGCTGGGACCGGACCTCCCAGAGTTCCGGGAAGAGACGGGAAGTTATGCGAGAGCGCAGGTAGTCCACACCGGATGATCCACCGGTGCCCGGCTTGTACCCGATCTGGCGCTCGACGCTCAGTGCGTGGTGCGTTCGCCACCGGCCGTACGCCTGATCGACGTCGAGCAGGGCCTCGGCCACGCGCAGCAGTTCCCAGTGCGCGGCGGGCAGGTCTTGGTAGCCCTGCTGCCAGACCTTGGCGAGCGAATCGACCCCCCGCTTCTCGACCAGGGCGATGAACGCCTCCCGCAAACTGGGTTCTTCCAGCCTGCGGACCAGGCGTTCGCGCTCGGCGTCGGTGAGCTGCACCTGGTCCAGGTAGCCGGCGTCCTTCCGCCCGGCCAGGAACTCGATCTCGCGATGCTGCACGGACTCGAAGCCGCTGCCGCCCCGGAGGGTGTCCCGGAAGGCGAGGAAATCCATCGGCAGCATGGTGTCGAGCACGGCCCACTGCGAGATCAGCACGTTCTGGATCGCGACGAGCCGGCGCAGCAGGTGTTCGGCCGCGTCGAGCCGGTCGGCCAGCAGGAGGTCGCGCGCCTCCTCCAGCTCGAACAGCATCAGCTTGAACCACAGCTCGTGCACCTGGTGCACGATGACGAACATCAATTCGTCGTGCGTGCCCTTTTCCGGTTGGCAGCTCAGGAGTTGGTCGAGCCGCAGTACTTCGCGGTAGCGGGACCCCACAGCGTGCTCAGCGCAGTTTCGCTGGTCCGGCTGGACCACGGAAACCTCCTCGGTCGACAACATCTCGGAAACCGTTCGGCTCGGCACTGCCGGCGGGGGCGCGGTCGTGAACCGTGCCTGCCGCACCGCAGCGGAGTGTCGCCGGACACCGACTCGGCCACGACGAAATGCGGGGCAGTCCCCGCGGTACGGCGTCGCGTCCGATGGACCTCACCACGGCGACTCCACCGGGAAACCGCTCATCGGCTCCTCGAACGCGGCCGCGCCCGTCGTTCGCGCGCCGGTTCGGCGGAGGGACTGCTCTGGGCGGTCACGAAGCCAAGGTTAGGAACGGGGCCGTTCGGTGGCCAGTGCCCAAACGGACGCCCCAACGAGCCCCACCAATGGTCCACGACCAGTGCCCGAACGAGCAGTCGCGGACGGACGTCCGGCCGTGCTGCACTGCGGCTGGAAAACCGGTGAAGATCCGCGAAGAGGTGGGACATGCTCCGCAACGTCGTCATAGTCGGTGGAGGTACTGCCGGTTGGATGACCGCGACTTACCTGAAGGAAGCACTGGGCGACCGGATTTCGGTGACCCTGGTCGAGTCCGCCCGCGTGCCCACCATCGGCGTGGGAGAGGCGACCTTCAGCACCGTTCGGCACTTCTTCGACTACCTGGGGTTGGCCGAACGGGACTGGATGCCGGCCTGCCACGCGTCCTACAAGCTGGCCATCAGGTTCGAGAACTGGCGCGAACCGGGCCACGTCTTCTACCACCCGTTCGAACGGATGGCCAAGGTGCACGGGTTCACCATGGCCGACTGGTGGCTCAAGCTCGGCGGCGAGCGGTTCGACAAGGACTGCATGGTGATCCCCGAGCTGGTCGACGCCAAGCGGGCGCCCAAGTACTCGGACGGTGAACTGTTCGAGCGGTCCCTGCACGACGGCGGTGACCGGAAGCGCCAGAGCACGATGTCCGATCAGGACACCCAGTTCCCGTACGCCTACCACTTCGACGCATCGCTGCTGGCCGAGTTCCTCGCCGACTTCGGCACCCGCAAGGGAATCCGCCGGGTGCGCGACGACGTGCTGGAGGTGCGCCAGGACGAGCGGGGCTGGATCAGCCACCTGGTCACCCGCGAACACGGCGACATCACCGGTGACCTGTTCATCGACTGCACCGGATTCCGCGGCCTGCTGATCAACCAGGTGCTGGAGGAGCCGTTCGAGTCGTACCAGGAGTACCTGCCGAACAACCGCGCCGTGGCGCTGCGCGTCCCGGCCGACGTGGAGCAGACCGGAATGCGCCCGTGCACGACGGCCACCGCGCAGGATTCCGGCTGGATCTGGACGATTCCGCTGTCCAACCGCATCGGCACCGGTTACGTCTACGCCGACGAGTTCTGCTCGCCGGAGGAGGCCGAGAAGACCCTGCGCGAGTTCGTCGGCCCGGAGGCCGCCGACGCCGAAGCCAACCACATCCGGATGCGCATCGGCCGCAACCGGAACTCCTGGGTGCGCAACTGCGTGGCGATCGGGCTTTCCAGCGGGTTCGTCGAGCCGCTGGAGTCCACCGGGATCTTCTTCATCCAGCACGGCGTCGAGCAGCTGGTGAAGCACTTCCCGGACGCCAACTGGGAGCCGGAGCTGATCGCCAGCTACAACCGGGCGGTCGCGCGCTGCCTGGACGGCGTCCGCGACTTCCTGGTGGTGCACTACCGGTGCGCCGCACGGGCCGACACGCCGTACTGGAAGGCCACCAAGGAGCGGCCGTTGCCGCCCGGACTGGACGAGCGGCTGGAGGCGTGGTCCGTCCGGCTACCCGACCACACGTCGGTCTACCCGTACTACCACGGTTTCGAGCCGTACTCCTACAACGTCATGCTGCTCGGCCTCGGCGGTCATCTGCCCAAGCGGTCGCTGCCCGCGCTCGACTTCCTCGACGACACCGCGGCGCGTGCGGAAATGGCCCGGGTGCGGAAGGAGAGCGCGCGGCTCGTCGATTCCCTGCCGAGCCAGTACGAATACCTGACGTCATGAACGCCGGGTTCCCGTCCTGATCCCGGTGGCGGATAGCAGGAGGGCCTCTGCTGGTCGCGATCAGCAGAGGCCCGATTGCTTTGCGCGGGATCACCGAACTCGCCGTAGCGGCCCTCCCGCGACTCGTACTCGTTGCTAGACCTCGTCATCCGGCACCAACGCACGGACACGATCGCCCACTTCGGGGTGCCCCGAAGCGATCGACGCTCCGGACGAGGACTGCGGCGCCGTCACCGCCGGGCTCACCCTGCCCAACGGGACGGCGCCGCAGAAGGCGTCATCGACGAGATCGCGATGAGCAGACCTCAGGAGGCTGCTTCACGCGCTCACTTCCTCCCGCTCTGCTGTGGTCCTGTCCGGGAACCGCGGTGCGGTCAGCAGCAGAACGCTCGCGACGGCGAGAAGCCCCACGGACGCGATGAGGGCGATGTCGTAACCACCGGTCGCGCTGCGCAGCCACGAGATCAGCAACGGGCTTGCGCCGATCCCGACGACGAAGATCGCGTACAGCACGCCGAACAGGCGGCCGTAGCAGGTCAGGTCGTAGTAGCGGGCGGTGAGGTACCCCATGACGTCCACCTCGCCGCCCAGCGACAGGCCGAGGCCGATCGCGGCCACGACGGCGAGGTCGGGACCGCCGAGCAGCAGGGCGAGGAACCCGGCCGCGGCGACGGCGAGCACGATGGCGGCGACCTTCGGCGCGAAGAAGCGGTCGACGAGCAGACCCACCACCAGCCGCCCGACGATCAGCGCCACGCCGACGAGGCTGGCCGTTCCCGCCGCGGAGGCGGGCGACACACCGGCGTCGCGCAACAGCGGGACCAAGTGCACCGACATGCCGCCGAGGGCGAGCGCGAGGAGGAGGAAAGTCACCGCGAGGCGGCCGAAAAGCGCGGTGCGCAGCAGCGGCGCGAGCCGCGGGGCGGCGGACACCTCCTTGCGGGCTGCCGCGCGAGCGAGCCCGCGCGACCGTGGCATCAGCACGCCGACGACCACCGCGCCCACCAGCACCACGATCCCCAGGATGCGGTAGACACCGCGCCAGTCCTCCGCGATCTGCGCGCCGAGGATCTGTGGTGCGAGGAAGGCGACGAGCCCCGCACCTGCCAAGGCGATGCCGAGCGCGATCCCGCGAGCCCGGTCGAACCGCTCGTTGACCGCGCGGGTGAACGAGACCGGCGAAGATGCCGCCGCCAGCACGTACATCAGGGCCGACAGCAGCAGGAAGCTCGTGAAGGGCTGCCCGACTGCCGAGAGCGCCATGAAGATCCCGCCGAGCGCGGCGAGGGACAGCGCCGACGGGATCCGCACGCCGTAGCGGTCGACGACCAAGCCGATCAGAGGCGACAGGATGATGTTGATGATGGAGCCGATGAACAGCACCGACGAGATCTGGCTGCGGCTCCAGCCGAACTCCGCCTCGAGCTCCGGGATGAACAACCCGAAGGTGTAGAACGGCAGCGACGCGATCCCGAGACCGATGCCGACCGTGGCGGCGGTCAACGGCCGCCAGCCGCGCAGGATCTCGGCACCGGGCCCGGCCACCTGATCGCGGCCGAGCCTGCCCCCCGCTATTTCACTCATTGATTCCTCCTGGCGACGTACTTCGACTTCCACCGCCAGGCCGGGCGGAAGTCCGCCGCCGGCGGGTCCTGAGCACTGCCGCCATCACACCTTCCGAGCCTGGGCGTCCCAGTACTCGTCGCGCAGCTCGCGCTTGAGCACCTTGCCGGCGGGCGACCGGGGCAGGCCCCGGACCAGGATCGACTTGGGCGCCTTCACCGGGCCGAGCCGCTCCTCGCAGGTCCGGATGATCGCCTCGGCATCGATCTCCCGCCCCGGCTTCGGCTCGACGACCGCCGTGACGGCCTCGCCCCACTCCTCGTCCGGCAGGCCGATCACCGCGCAGTCGTGGACCTCGGGGAAGGTGTGGATCACCGCCTCCACCTCCGAGGAGAACACGTTGAGCCCGCCGCGGGTGACGATCAGGTCCTTCTTGCGGTCGACGATGTAGATGTAGCCGTCCGCGTCGCGCAGGCCGATGTCGCCGGTGCCGTGCCAGCCGCCCGGGCGCCGGGTTTCGGCGGTCGCCTCCGGGTTCTCCCAGTAGCCGGGGAACACCAGGTCGGAGCGGACGGCGATCTCGCCGGTCCGCTCGGGCGGCAGGACGTTGCCGTCGTCGTCGATGATCTCGACGCGGGCGACGACCGTCGGCTTGCCGCAGGAGGCCAGCAGCCTGCGGTCACCGCCCGGGGCCACGGCCCGTGCGGCGTCCTCGGCGGTGAGCACCGTGAGGGCCAGCGGCGCCTCGGACTGCGAGTAGAACTGGGTCATGACCGGCCCGAACACGTCCACGGCCTCGGCCATTCGCTCGGGGGCGACGGGCGATGCCGTCAGGAAGAAGTGGCGCAGCGAGGAGTAGTCGTGGTCGCGGACCGACGGATGTGCCAGCAGCTCGTACAGGTTCGAGGGCGGCAGGAAGAGGCGGGTCACCCGGTTGCGCTCGATCGAGGTCAGGATCTCCTCGGGCACCGCTTCCCGGTGGATGATGACCGATCCCCCCGCGCCGATCGCCGGGAAGGCGAACGAACCGCCGGCGTGGGCCAGCGGCGTCGCGCAGATGTAGCGGGGCGGCTCGGGTTCGGCGGCGTGCGCGCTCACCGCGACGTACATCAGGTGCGCCTGCCGGTTGTTGATCGGCACGATCTTCGGTTTGCCGGTGGTGCCACCGGTTCTGATGAACAGCATGTTCTGGCTGGTGTCCACCGGGAGCAGCGGCGCCGTCGTACCTTCCGGTGCCATCCAGGTGGTCAGTTCCGGGTCGCCCTCGCGGCCGGGACCGATCGAAACCGTCGTCCGCAGGGTGGGGACGCGCTCGATGAGCGTTGCGGCGAGCTCGGCCTGAGAACCGTGGTAGATCAGCCGGGTGCACTTCGCGAGGTTGAGGAAGTCGACGAGGTCGTCCGCCGCGCTGGCCGCGTGCCCCGCCATCCAGATGCCGCCGGCGCGGATCACGCCGACCGCGCAGGCGAACGCGTACGCGTCGGGCGGGCTCAGTATCGACACGCGTTCGCCCTGCTCTAAGCCCTCGTTCAACAGCCCGGCCGCCACCCGGTGGCTGACCGAGGTGAACTCCTCGTGCGTCATCAACACGGTGCCGTCGGGATCGACCATGCACGGCGCCTGGAGGTTGATGCTGGAACCTCGGTCGAGGTAATCGATGAACATCATGACTGGAAGAACTCCATTGCTGCGAGATGTGCGCTGAGCGACGGTGTCGAGCCGGGCAGGCTCGGTCGCTCACCGATGAGACGTTCCGCCGGCGCGGATCGTTGCAATGACTTCGTCGACGCCGAGGTTTCCGCCCGCGCAATCGCGAAGCAGTGCCAGTACGCGCTCGTCGCGATATTCGCGCCAGGGCGCGGCGTCTTGCGGCTCCTCCGCCGGGATCTGGTCGATGAGGGACGTCAGGACCTTGCTCCCGCCCAGTTCCTCGAAGGTCGCCACGCCGGCTTTTCGCATGTACCGCACGCACTCCACCCATCGGACCGCGTGGGTTATCTGATCTGCCAGCGCTTCCCGGACGGCTTGCGCGCCCGATCCGAAGGGCAGGCCGGTCACGTTGGAGACGACCGGCGTCCGGAGTTCACCGAAGTCGACCGTGTCCAGGAACGCCCGGAACTCCTCGGCGGCCGTCGCCATCCACGGCGAGTGGAAGGCCCCGCTGACCCGGAGCGGAACGAATCCCCGGACGCCTTCGAGCTTTTCGAATACCGGCTTGATCCGCTCCAGTTCTTCTTTGCTCCCGGACAGCACGTGTTGCTCGGGAGCGTTGTAGTTGGCGATGACGACGTCCGCGACGCCATGCGCTTCCAGCGTCTCCGCGATGGTTTCCCCGGACACGCCGACCACCGCCGCCATCCCGCCGCCGTCGGCCTGGCCCATCAGCTCCGCGCGACGCTTCACCAGCCGCAAACCGGTTTCGAAGTCGAAGGCGCCTGCCGCGAAAAGCGCGTTGTACTCGCCGAGGCTGTGGCCTGCCAGGTAATCCGCGGGCGCCGCGCCCTGCCGGCGCGCCGTCAGGTAGTGCAGTGCGTTCACGACGTAGATCGCGGGCTGCGCGTACGTGGTTCTGCTCAGCTGCCGGTCGGGGTTTTCCAAGCACAGCGCCTCGATCGAATACCCGAGCACTTCGTCGGCTTGCCGGCACAGCTCCGGGAAGTGCTCGAACAGGCCCTTGCCCATTCCCTTCTTCTGCACTCCCTGACCCGGGAAGACGTAGGATCGCATCAGCTGACCTCGCATCGAAAATGAGGGTTTTCCAACCTCGTTTTGCATAGCGGTGCGGGTAGCGGAACCTCAGAGCTCCCCTGGTCTGTGGGTGCCCCTCCTGAAGTATGTCCAATACTCGGCGGAGGGGCCGTCCTCGCCGAGGGAACCCCGGAGGGGTGGGCACCGTGAACCCGCGGCGGTACCGGTTGCGAAAGTGGGCTAAGCGCTTCGCGCTTGCGACAACTCGCACTGGCTGGGCGCTCAAGCGTCGCGGCTGCGGTCGCAGCAGGATGAAAACGGCTCATCAGGCGGCACCGCCTTCGACGTAGGTCTCCACGCACGCCTGCTCGATCGCGGCGAGCGGCCCGGCGTCGTGCAGGATGGTCATGTGGTTGGCCGCGTCGATGTCCACCACTCGCAACGCCGGGAGCTCGCGCTCCCAGTCCTGCCGGTAGTTGACGTGGTCCAGGGAGAAGGTCTCGCCGCCCACTTGGAAGTACGGTTCGAGATCGCCGAGGAAGAGCCCCCGGCGGTTCCGGAAGTACGTGCAGTCCACGGCCGTCGGGTCCACCAGCGGCCGGACCTCGTACTCGGCGAGCCCGTAGGCGAGCTGCACCCCGATGTTCCGGAGGGTGAAGTCCACGATCTGCTCGCGGCTCATGGACAGGCCCCGCTCGACGGCGAGGTCGGCGAGCCGCCGCACGAGTTCGGCCTCGTCCACCGCGGCGTCGACCTCGTCCTGGTGGATCAGCAGTCGCGTCACCTCGGCGAGGTCCTTCTCCCCGGCCGGCCAGAGCAACGAGTTCACCACCTGGATGGCCGCGCTCCGGGCCGTCGCGGACCCGCTGGCGTTCGACTTCGCCAGGCCGGTGCCGTCCGGCGAGTCCACCATGATCAGCGAGTTCACCGCCTGCCCCTGCTGCTGGAGCAGGCGGGTGATCTCGTAGGAGACGATTCCGCCCAGGCAGAACCCGCCGACGTCGTAGGGCCCCTCGGGCTGCACCGCGCGGATGATCTCGGTGTAGTACTCGGCCATCTTCGGGATGCCTTCGACGGGCGCGTGTTCCGTCATGAAGCCACGGGCCTGAATTCCGTAGAACGGTCGGTCGATCTTCGCGGCGATCGTGCGGTACGTCTCGACGCTGGCCAACGCGCCGTGGATCCAGAACACCGGCCTGCCCCCGGTCACGCCGTTCAAGTGCACGAGCTCCGGGAACTGCGGGCCCTCGGGCAGGCTGCCGTCCGCGGCCACGGTCGACAGCCGCGCGACCACGTCGTCCAGGGTGTCGTTCGGCTGCAGCCAATCCGGCTGGAACGCCGGGAACGCGCCGCGGAGGCGGCTCAGCACCGCCACCAGGAGCAGCGAGTTGAGACCGTAGTCGGCCAGCGCCTTCGAGCCGTCGACCTCGTGCTTTTCGAGGCCCAGCACCGAGGCCACGAGACCGGTGACGAAGTCCTCCGGTCCCACGGTGCCGACGCGTTCACCGACGGCCGCCGGTGCGGGGACCGACCGGCCCGGGGACTGCATGTCGAAGCACATCCGCCGTTCGAACGGGTAGCCCGGCAGCGGAATCCTCCGGCGCCGCGCCCCCTGGTGCAGCAGGATCCAATCCACGGACGCGCCCGCCACCCAGCGGTCGGCCAGGAGATCCATGCGCCGCTGCGCCACCAGGGAACGGAGGAACTCGTCGGTGTCGGCGGACGAGTCGACGATGCCGCGGTCGCGCTGCGCACCGTCGGCGACGGCCACCCGCGCGCGCATCTCCGGGTCGTCGTCGAGCCATCCGCGGAGCACCTCGGCCGCCTCGTCAGCGGTGGCCGCGATCAGCGCCAGCCTGCAGTCCATCGCCTCGCGCCCGACCTGCAGGGTGTATGCGACGTCCGCCCAATTCTCCGGGCCCGCCTTCATAGACCAGTCGACGAACTGCCTCGCCCGTTCGCGGAGGGCCGTCCCGGTCTTGGCCGAGAGCACGAGGATCTGCGGCGAAAGCGCGCTCTCCTGCGCGTCCTCGCCGTGGACGGGCAGGTGCTGTTCGAGCACCGCGTGCGCGTTCACGCCCCCGATTCCGAAGCTGTTGATGCTCGCACGACGCGGGAGCGCACGGCCGTCGTCGCCGGTGCGGACGGGCCATGGGATGGTCTCCGCGGCCACCCGGAGCCGGGTTCCCGCCAGGGAGATGTTCTCGTGCAGACGCCCGAAGCCGGGAATCGCCGGGACCACGCCGCGTCGCACGGCCTGGACCGTTTTCACCAGCGCTGCCAGACCCGAGAACACCTCGGTGTGCCCGATGGACGGCTTCACGCTGCCGAGGTAGATGGCGGAGTCTTCGTCGTCCGGCGCCGCGGTGTCGCCTCCCAGGCTCGCGCGGAGCGCCGCGATCTCCGCGCTGTCCGCCAGCATCGAGCTCATGCCGTGGGCTTCGACGTAGGAGACGGTGCCGGGGTCGACACCCGCGTCGGCGTAGGCGCGTGCGATGGCGGACTTCATGCCGCGGACGTTCGGCGCCGTGAACGACACACCCTTGCCGCCGTGGGCGACGCCGGTGCCGCGCACAACGCCGTAGATGGTGTCCCCGTCGTCGATCGCCCTGCCGAGCGGCTTGATCAGCACGGCGCCGGCACCCTCGCTGCGCACGGTGCCGTCGGCGTCCTGCTGGAACGGGCGCACGTCCCCGCTGGGGCTGAGCATCCCCGCCGCCCGCATTCCGGCGAAGCGGGTCGGTGACATGATCAGGTTCACGCCGCCGACGAGGGCCTGGTCGCACTCCCCGTCGCGGATGGACCGGATGGCGCGGTGCAGGGCCACGAGCGACGACGAGCACGTCGTGTCGCACTGCTCGCTCGGACCGTGCAGGTCGAACAGGTAGGAAATGCGATTGGGGATCAGCGCGGGCGCCGGTGAGCTCATCAGGCTCGGCCCGCCGTCGGCGTCCGGCGCTGCGGGCTCGTACTCGCTGGCGGTGGCGGCGACGAAGACCCCCGTGGGCCGCGTCCGCAGCTCCGCGGGCTGATAACCCGCGTCCTCGATGGCGTTCCACGCCGCCATCAACATCAAGCGGAGCTCGGGAGTCACCTGCCGCGCCTCGGTCATCGACATGCCGAAGAAGAGCGGGTCGAATTCGTGGATCTCGTCCATGAACCCGCCCCGGATCGCGGCCGCGTCCACGCCGTCGCCCTGGAGCGCCCAGTCAGCACGCCGCATCGGCGGGCTGGTGATGCAGCGTTCGCCCTGCTCGACGACTCGCCAGAACTCCTCGATGTCGTCGGCCTGGGGGAAGCGCGCGGACATCCCCACGATGGCCATTCCCTCGGGCTCGGCCTCCTCCCCGATCGGCACCGCGGCAGCAGGTGCGCTCACTTCCGGAGGAGCGCCTCCGACGGGGCCGGGGGCTTCGGGCGCGAGCGGGGCTTGGATCTCGGAGGCGTACTCGGTGACGATGAACTCGCTGAGATCCGCTACGGTCCCGTGCTCGAAGAGCACCGTGATGTCCAGGTCGATGTCGAGCTGCTCACCGACGGCACGGGCCACGTTCACCGCGAAGATGGAATCGAGACCGTAGTTCGAGAACGGCTCGTCACGCGCGATGCGGGAACGATCGATGCGCAGCGATTCCGCCAGCACGTCGAGCACTGTTCCCGCCACGTGGTCGAGCAGGCGATCCGCGGGCGCGGACTCGCTGACCGCGGCCGGGCTTTCGCGTACCGGCGCCCTCTCAACCGGCTCCGGCGCGTTCTCCGGCACGGATTCGCGCGGAGCTGTGCTCGCCTGCCGCACGACTCCGTCGCTCTCGGCCACGATGATCTGCTGACCGAGATCCGTGGCTTCCCGCAGCGGGAATGTGACCGGCCCGTACCCCTCCTCGGCGAGGACGCGCTGCCAGCCTTCGACCGACAGGAGGGGGCTGCCCGGAATGCGCGACTCCGCGTCGTCGTAGAGCCACCACCCTTCAAGCAGGCCGAAGGTGAACGCGTTGAGGAAGTTGTTCGCCGTCACTTCGTTGAGCAGCAGGATCCCGCCCCTCTTCAGGGGCGCCTTGGCGTTGCGCAGCGTGTTCCGGATGTTCCGGGTGGCGTGCAGCACGTTGGCGGCGATGACCACGTCGTACTCGCCGACGGGGATTCCCTGCTCGGCCACCGCGTTCTCGATGTCCAGAATGCCGTAGGCCAGGAACGGGCTGGTCGGCCCGTAGGACCGCTCGGCGTGTTCCAGGAACGCCCGGGAGAGATCCGTGTAGCGGTACTCCCGCACCGCCAGGCCCTCGGCACGGATGGCGTCCAGGACGATGGCGCTCGTCGCTCCGGTTCCTGCGCCGATCTCCAGGATCCGCGGCTCGAAACCGGGCTCGGCATCGGCCCGGCGCCGCAGGTGGGCGACCAGCTTGGCGGCCAGTGCCGTGCTGAAGTAGATCGATGCCGGGTTGGACTTGTACGCGTTCTCGACCAGCTCCACCGACCCACCCGGGAACATGACCTCCGTGGCGCGCCGCTTCCCGGTGAGGACGTCGGGCAGGACCCGGAGCGTCGTCTCCACCAGCAGATGGGTGGCGGCCAGGTCGGGATTCCCCTGCCAGTGCGGCTTTTCCGCCTCCCACTCGCGCCACAGCTCATCGAGCGGCCGGTGCCCCCGGGCTTCGCCGACCAGGATGCTGTCGTCCCGGCGCTCGAGGTAGCCCTCGATCTCGAGGACGCGAACGCACTCGGCGAACCACAAGTCGTACACCGGCAGCAGACCGGCCGCTTCCCGCGCCGCACCCAACGTCTGCTCGGATCGGCTGAACGCCCCGAGAACACGCAGGTGAGACCACAGGAAGTCGCACAGCAGCCGTTTCATGATCGGTCCCTCCGAAATTGCGCGATCAGATCACGAGCGCGTTCAGTTCCTTGGTTCGTGCACGCAGCCGCTCGAGATCGGCGAACGCATCTCGCAGCTCCCGGTGGTCGGAGTGGACCGCGGCCAACGACGACGAAGGCTCGTCCCAGCGGAGGACGACTTCGTCATCTCCCACGGTGATCCCCCGGGTGTTCAAGGCGGGGCCGAACTTCATCAGGGTCAGCTGGTCCACCGGTCCCGCGCACAGCAGCTCGATCGCCGCCATGAGCTCGCTCGCCTGGATGAGCGGAACGCCGGCGCCCACCACCGCCGCGCGGTCGTTCTCCGCCACCGCGTTGTTGAAGCAGTAACCGAGGTTGATCACCTTGGCGGCGCATCCGTAGCGGCGTTCCACCGCGTGCGCGAAGGAATCCACGAACGTGCAGGCGGCGGCGTAGTTCGCCTGCTTGATGGCCTTGAGGTACGAGTTGATGGACGAGAGGAAGAGCGCGATCTCCAGCGAGTCGCCGCCGAACACCTCCAGCAGCCGCACGCTCGCGTCGACCTTGCCCCGAAGCACGTCGTGGAATTCCGCCTCGGTCATCTTGGCCAGGCTCGCACCCGAGAAGACCAGTCCGGAGTGGATGACGCCGTGCACGCTCCCGAAACGCCGTTCGATCTCGTCCCGCGCCCGCCGGAGGGACTCGGTGCTGGTGGCGTCGGCCTGCAGGTAGAGCGGTGCGGGTCCGCCGGAGCCCGCTGCTGCGGCGATGGCGGCGTCGATGCGCGCGTCCCGCGGGCTTCGCCCGAGCCACACCACCTGCGCGCCGTACTGGCGGATCAAGTGCTCGCTGATGGCCGTTCCCAATCCACCAGCTCCGCCGACGATGACGTAGGTCCCGCCTTCCCGCAGCCGAGATGACGTCGGCGAACTGGGGCGAACGGTCGTCAGGTGCTGCCGGAACCACGTGCCGCTCCGACGAATCCGCATGTTGCCGTCCGGATCGGCGGGCAGGCTCAGCACGGCGGACAACGACGCGGTGTCGTACGCGTCCACGTCCACCACCCGCATCTTCCAGTTCGGGTACTCCTTCGCCACCGAGCCGGCCAGGCCCGCAACGCCGGCGTTGGTCGGATCGATCGGCTCGGCCTCGTGCACCTGGTGCGCGCGGTTCGTGATCACGGTCCACCCCAGGGAGCGGTTGCCGTAGCCGGCCCCGAGCAGCGCTTTCACCGTGCGGAAGACTTGCAGCGTGCCGGCGGTTTGGCCGTCGACGATGCCCTCACCGGATGCCGCCTCCGAGTACTCGGGTGCCGCCCAGATCAGGTGGTCGAGCGCGGGAGCGGACCGAATGGCGGTTTCGATGTCGTGCTGCGAACCGTGCGGTGGGACTGCCAGCACGTGCGCCGACGGGTACCTCGCGGCCAGGACGTCGCGCGCGTCCTGCGTCGCCGCGATGATGCCGACCGATTCGGCAGTCCGCGGCCAGGCCTCGGTCTCGACCTCGCGGGCCGGGGACCACGTGGGGAGCAGTGCGACAGCCTCCGACTTGCCCCCCTCGTCAGGGGCGGCCGTGCGCGCGGTGCGGCGGCCCGTGATCCCCCGGAGGGCGAGGCACACCTTGCCGCGATCGTCGGCCAGGTCGATGTCGATTCGTCCGGCGTCCCGGGCGTCGTCGCTCCAGCGAACCCAGGCCCACATCTTCTCGGAGCACGGCGCGAAGATCTCCGCCTTCTTGATGGAGAAGACCAACCCGACGTCGCGGTCCTCGTCGCCGGATCCGACGAGCAGCCTCATGCACTGCATCGCCGAATCCACCAGCGCCGGGTGCAGCGCGAAGCTGCGCGCGGTGTCCATCACCACGTCCGGCAGGTTCAGCTCCGCGAGCACCGCCCCTTCGGCCTCGTACACCGCGCCGCGGCCCTGGAACGCCGGACCGTACTCGATCCCGAGCTCCCGGTACTCCGCGTAGAAGCGTTCGGGTCCAGTCGCGGTGCGCCGGAAGTCCCGGAGCATCGCGGACAGGTCGATCACCGGCTGCGCCGACTGATCGGGGTGCGAAATCCCGCCCTGGCAATGGATCACCGACTCACCGCCGGCGTTCGCGGCACCCGCTGCCGCGGAATGCACCTCGAAGCGGGTCCCGCCGCCCTCCGGGCGAAGCTCCACCTGCAGCGCGCGTGGCCCCTCCGCCACGCCGAGGGGGCGCAGGAAGGCGATGTCGTGCAAGCAAACGGCGTCCCCGTCCGAGGCACCGGCGTTTTGCCGGGCAGCCGCGTAGGCCCATTGCAAGTACATCGCTCCCGGCACGATGGCGGTTCCCTGCACCCGGTGCTCGCGCAGGTAGAACTCGTCACCGGTGAGCGTCGTGCTGTCCGGCTGGCGGTCGCGGCTCGGCGATATGCCGCTCAGCAGCACGCCATTGGGCGATACATCGCCCGGCAATTCGTACTGGTTCCGGTCGAAGGGATAGACCGGCAACGACACGCGCCCGTAGCGCCCGTCCCGGAACAACTCGCCGAAATCGGGTGTCCGCCCGTCGAGGTACTCCGCGGCGAGGACGTGCGGCCGTCCGGCCGTCCCGACCGCGGTCTCCGCGGAATCGCCGGAAAGCCAAGCGGTGAGCGCACGTTCCAGCTCGGCCACATCGTCGACCACGCGGGCCCACCGGTGCTGGAAGTGCGTCCGCCCGAGCAGGAGCGTGTAGCTCACATCAGCGAGATCCAGATCCTGGCGCTCCCGGCATGCACGCGCGAGATCGGCCACCTGCTGGCGCAGGGCCTCCCCCGTTCGCGCCGACAGCGCGATCAGCCGGGCGCCTCCCGACCTGCTCCGCCGGGGCGATGCCGGTGCCTCCTCGATGACGACGTGGGCGTTCGTCCCGCTAGCACCGAGCGACGTGATCGCAGCGCGCCGCTTGCCGCCCTGCGGGACGACCCACTCCCTCGGCTCCGCGTGCACGTAGAACGGGCTGCCCTCCAGCGCGATGCCGGGGTTGGTCGTCCGGTAGTGCAGGAGACCGGGCATCGTCTCGTGCTTCATGGCCAGGAGCGTCTTGATGATCCCGATCACGCCGGCGGCGGCTTGGGCGTGGCCGATGTTGGCCTTGCTCGACCCCAGCGAGCAGAAGTGCTCCTCGCTCGTGTGGGCCCGGAACGCCCGGACGAGCGCGTTGAACTCCACCGGGTCGCCGAGCTTCGTCCCGGTGCCGTGCGCCTCGACCAGTTGTATCCCCTCGGGGTCGATCTCGAAGTCCCGGTAGATCTGCCCGATCAACTTCTCCTGGGAATTACCGTTCGGCGCGGTGATCCCGTTGGTCGTGCCGTCCTGGTTGATGCCGATCCCGCGGACCACGCCGTAGATGTGGTCCCCGTCGGCCTCGGCATCCGAAAGCCGCTTCAGGACCAGCGCTCCGACGCCTTCGGCCGGGACGAATCCGTCGGCGGCCTGGTCGAACGTGTGGCACCTTCCGGTCGGGGACAGCATCCCGGCGCGCGATCCCGCGATGTAGAGCCGGGGCGAGCACTGGACGAAGACACCGCCGGCGATCGCCAGATCTGCCTCCCCCGCCCACAATCCCTGGCACGCCAGGTACATGGACACCAGCGAACTGGAGCACGCGGTGTCGACGGCCATCGCCGGTCCGTGCAGGTCCAGGTAGTACGCCATCCTGGACGGCACCAGCGAGCTCATGTTTCCCCAGAACGCCTGCGCCGGGTACTCGGACGACGTCGTCAGGTCGAAGTAGTCACCGGCGCCGCAACCGACGTAGATCCCGCACCGCTCGCGGTCGAGCGACTCGCCCGCATGGCCCGCGTCCTCGAGCGCCTTCCACGCCTCCTGGAGGAACAACCGCTGCTGCGGCTCCATGTAGGAGGCTTCCACCCCGGAAATCCCGAAGAACAGCGGATCGAACTCGTAGATGCCGTCCATGAATCCGCCGTCCGCGCACCGGCTTCGGAGCGACGACAGGTCCCAGCGGGATGCCGCGGTCACCGGATCGCGGCCCTCGACCAGCTGGCGCCAGAACTCATCGACGTTCCGCGCACCCGGGAACCGGCCGCTCATGCCGATGATGGCAATGGGGTCGCTGCCCCGAGGCGCTTCGGTGGTCCTTGGCGCCTCGGTGGTGCGTGGCGCCTCGACGGTCCGTGGCGCTTCGATGACGCGTGGCGCCTCGACGGTCCGTGGCGCCTCGACGCGCGCAGGTTCGGCCGGAGCGGGGAGCGGGCTCGTCTCCGGTTCCTCGTCGGCTGTGATCGCGTCGCCGTGCTCCGCCAGAACGAATCTCACCAGCCGCCGGATGGAGGGGTTGTCGAACAGGACGCTGGGATCCAGATCGGTGCCCAGCGATTCGTTGAGCTGCTGCACCAGGTTGACGCCCGTGAGCGAGTCCAGCCCGTAGTCGGCGAACGGCTTGTCGTCTTCCAGTTCTTCCCTGCGGAGCTTCAACGAAGCCATCAGACTCCGGGTGAGGGCCTCTTCGACGTGCGTTTCGAGCGAGACTTCCCGATCGGCATTCCTCGGGGCGGAAAGCGACGCCGGCGCACCAACCCGCGCCACCACGGTCTGCAGCCCCAACGACCGGGCACGCTCGGCCGGGAAGTGCACCGCGTCGAATCCCTTGTCGCGGAGCACGTCTCGCCACGAGGCCGACGACAGCGCTGGGCCGCCATCGATGCGCCAGCTGTCCGTGAAGCGCCACCAGCCATCGAGGAACCCGAAGGTCAGGTGCGACCACAGCTCGTTCTCGGCGAGCTCGTTGAGCAGGAGGACACCGCCGGGGCGAAGCAGCGCCCGGGCGTGCTCGACGGATTCCACGACGTCCTTGGTCGCGTGCAGCACGTTGTTGGCGATGACGATGTCGTAGTGCCCCGTCGCGAACCCCTGCTCGCCGGGAGGCAATTCCACGTTGAACGTCTTGCACGTCAGGTACGGAACGCGCGGCGAGAACCGCTTTTCCGCTTCGATCAGGAACGCCTTGGAAATGTCGGTGTAGCAGTACTCCGCGATATCGCGCTCGAAGCCCTCCAACTGCTCGAACACGCAATCACTGGCGCTCCCGGTACCGGCGCCGATCTCCAGCACCCGGATCTCGGATCGCGCTCCGCGAAGGAGCTCCGCCACCTCGGAACGCACCGCGCCGGCCGTGATCGCGTTGAAGTAGTCGGCGGTCGCATTCCGCCGGTAGACCGCCTCGACGAGTTCCAGCGTCCCACCGGGGAACATGACGCTCGTGGCCGGCAGCTCTCCCGTCAGGATCGCCGGCATGGCCTCGATCATGCGCTCGACCAGCGCGGTCTTGGCTGCCAGCTCCGGATCGCTGCCGCGCCCCTCCTTCCACGCACGCCAGGTTCGCCACGCCTGATCGGTGTCCGGCGCGCCGTCCCGCGTCCGCAGGAAGTCGCCCTCCCGGACGAGCTCGCCGCCGTCCACCAGCACGTTCACGCTGTGGTCGAGCCATTTCGCGAAGCCGGGCGCGATCACGCCCGCCCCGGCCCGCTCGTACCGCGCGGGCTCGCGGAAGAGCCCGATCGTCGACAGCTGCGCGAGCATCAGCTGCCGCAGGATCCCGTTCATCTCGGCCGTGCTCTGCTGGTGCCGCGCCAGGAACCGTTCGACTCCACCGTCTCCGGCCCCGAGCAAAGCATCAGCGTCGACCGGCACGCTCCCGTGGGACGCGGCCGACTTCACCGCTTGCGCGGGCTGCCCCACCGGTTCCGCTGCCGCGGTCGGCCAGAACGGCTTCGTGTCGAACGGGTACGTCGGCAGGCTCACCCGTCCCGGCACCTGCGCGCCGTAGTACGAGTTCCAGGCGACATCGATGCCGCTGACCCACAGGGGTGCGACCTTCTCCCACTCGCCGCGCTCGAACCATTCCGCAGCGAGCTCCTGGAGTTGCTCGGTTCGGGCGAACAGCGATACCAGTTCGTCGTCCTGGCGCCGGACGGTGCCGGCGAAAGCCGCTTCCGGCACATTCCCTTCGACGAAGGCGCCGAGCTGCGCGGCCAATGTCTCGAAGTCGTCGGCGATGAACGCGATCCGGCTGGCCATTTCCCGCCGTCCGGTCTGCAGCGTGTACGCCAGCGACGCCAGGTCCCCGCGGTATTCCGGCAGGAACGCCAGGAGATCCCGGGCGAGGGCTTCGAGGCGTTCGCCGTCCCGTGCCGAGAGGACGACCAGATGCTCCCCGGAACTCCTCTCGGCGGAAGGCACCACGCGCGAACGCGGGGCCACCTGCTCGAGCACCACGTGCACATTGGTGCCGCCGACGCCGAACGAGCTCAGTCCCGCCCGCGGAGGCTCGGAACCCGTCCTGCTCAGCGGCAGGTTCTGGTCGACCACGAAGAACGGGGAGTTCTCCCAATCGATCTGCGTGTTCGGCACGTCGCAGTTCAGGGATCTCGGGACCTCGCCGTGGTGGAGGCTCAGGGCCAGCTTGATCAGACCGGCGATCCCGGCGGCGGCGTCAAGATGGCCGATGTTGCTCTTGACCGACCCGATCCCGCAGTACCGGCTCCGATCCGTGAAGTGCCGGTACGCCTCGGTCAACGCCGCGACCTCGATGGGATCGCCTAGCTTGGTGCCCGTGCCGTGCGCCTCGACGTAGCGGATCGACTCGGGGTCCACGCCCGACTTGTCCAGCGCCTTGCGGATGACGTCGACCTGGCCTCGTACGCTCGGGGCGTAGAACCCGGCCTTGTCACCGCCGTCGTTGTTGACCGCCACCCCGCGGATCAGGCAGTAGACGTGGTCTCCGTCGGCGAATGCATCGCGGGCGCGCTTGAGAACGACGACGCCCACCCCTTCACCGCCGGTCATGCCGTCGGCCGTGTCGTCGAACGGTTTGCAACGCCCGTCGCTCGAGAAGTTCAGGCCCGGCTGGTGCACGTAGCCCAGCTCCATCGTGGAGTAGAGGCTCGCCGCGCCGACCAGTGCCTGATCGACCTCGCTGGAGAGCAGTCCCTGGCACGCGAGGTGGAGTCCGCTCAAGGCCGAGGAGCAGTTGGTGCTCACAGCCATGCTGGGGCCGCTCAGCCCCAGCTTGCTCGAGATCATCGTGGGCACGCTGCCGCCCTGCGAGAGCAGCCAGGCCACGTACCCCTCATTGCTGGCCAGAACTCGCGCGCCCGCCGCGTTCTCCATCAGGCTCGGCAACAGCGCCTGGTAGAAGTTGTTGCTCGTCGACGTGAAGACGCTGGTGTTGGGAACGTCCTCCGGGCGGTATCCGGCGTCCTCCAACGCCTTCCACGCGTGCAGCAGCAGGAGACGTCCCTGCGGGTCCATGAGCTCGGCGTCGCGCGGCGAGATCCCGAAGAACGCCGGATCGAATTCCGCTTTGCCCTCGATGACCGCCCGCTGCGGCACGTACCCGGGCCGACCGATGAGCTCGTCCGGCACCCCGAGCGCACGCAGCTCCTCGGGCGACCAGAACGTGCTGCCGCCATTGCCTTCCTGAAGATTGCGCCAGAACTCCCGGGGGTTCTCGGCCCCGGGAAAGTGGCACGACATGCCGACCACTGCGATCGAGTCGTCGAGATACCCGTCATCGATGGCAGGCTCCTCCGCACGCCCGTCGGGAAGCGGATCGAGCTGCCGGGGCGCACTCTGCGCTGCCGCGTGCGCCGGGGATGCCGCTTCCGATGGCAGCAGCCCGGCCAGATGCCGAGCCATGGCCGCGATCGACGGGTTCGAGAACAGCGCCACCGGCCGCAGCCGGCACCCGAAGGTCCGGTTGATCTCCTCCACCACTTCGATGGCCGAGAAGGAGTCGCCGCCCGCCTCGAAGAACGCTTCGTCGCGGTCGACGTCCTCGCGGCCGAGCACCTCGCCGAAGATCTTGCGCACACTCCGCTCGACTCGGACCGCACCCGCGGCGGCATCGGAGGTGGATCGCACGACCGGCGCCTGCTCACCGGAGTCGCTCAGCCGCGCCCGATCGATCTTGCCGTTGGCCGTGAGCGGGAAGGATTCCAGCGCCACGAACGCACTCGGCACCATGTAGGCCGGGAGGGTCTTCTCCAGATGCGCGCGCAGCGCCTTGGTGTCGATGGCACGCCGACTGTCGCCGTGCACCGTGAAATACGCGGCGAGCCGTTCCGATCGGCCTTTGCGCTCCACCACGACAACGCTGTTCGCGACGTCCGGATGGCCGTTGAGCACCGCCTCGATCTCGCCGAGCTCGATGCGGTAACCGCGGAGCTTGATCTGGTTGTCCATCCGCCCGAGCAAGACGATTTCGCCGTTGGGCAGCCGGCGCGCCACGTCACCGGTCCGGTAGAGGCGCTCGCCGCGGACGAACGGGTTCTCGACGAAGCGCTGCGCCGTCAGGTCCTGCTTCCCGTGGTATCCCAGCGCGACGCCACGGCCTGAAATGCACAGTTCGCCCGGTACTCCGACGGGCACCGGCTGCATGTTCTCGTCGAGGACGTACAACCGCGTGTTCGCGATCGGCGTTCCGATGGTCACCGGCTCGTCGCGGCGCAACCGCCGCACCGTCGACCAGATCGTGGTTTCCGTCGGCCCGTACAGGTTCCAAGCCTCGCCACGGGATACGAGCTGGTCCTTGAGGTTCTCCGGCAACGCCTCCCCACCGCAGAGGATCTTGACCCCGCAGGCGTTCTGCCACCCCACGCGCAGCAGCATGGCCCAGGTAGCGGGGGTGGCCTGCATGAGAGTGGGCCGCCACTCGTCCACCTCCGCGGCGAGCAAGGTGGCGTCCTTGACCGTCGTCGAATCGCAGATGCGGCAATGTCCGCCGGTGATCAGCGGCAGGTACAGCTCCAAGCCGGCGATGTCGAAGCTGTACGTGGTGACGGCCAACAACCGGTCGCCCGCGGTCACCTCGAAGGTCCCGGCCATGGCCAGCAGGAAATTGGTCAGCGCCCGATGCGGGACCACCACTCCCTTGGGCTGTCCGGTGCTGCCCGAGGTGTAGATGGTGTACGCAACACCAGGCGTCGACTCGGGACGTGCGGCCTGCGGTTCCCGCACCTCGTCACCGCCGTCGTCCGGGCGGTCCGTCACGTAGAGCCTCGCCCCGTGCGTCTCCACCGCGGACAACGCGCCCATCACGGCCTCGTGGCAGACGACGAGCTCGGCCCCGCTGTCCCGGATCATGTACGAGAGGCGCTCGGCCGGGAAGTCGGGATCCAACGGCACGTACGCCGCGCCCCGCTTCATGATCGCGAGCAGACCCACGATCAGATCGAGCGAACGCTCGAAGCAAACCCCCACGTTGTCCCCGGCCCCGACGCCTCGGCGCAGCAGCGCATCGGCCAGCGCCGAGCTGCGATCGGCGAGTTCGCGGTAGGTCAGGGTCTGTTCCCCGCAGGTCACCGCAGGCGCGTCCGGACCCGATTCCGCCCGCTCCGCGAAGAGATCCCAGACCGTCCGGTCCTCGGGATGGTCGACGTCCGTGCGGTTCCACTCGTCCAGGAGGAGTCGTCGCTCGGCGGTGTCCAGGAGGTTCAACCGGCCGAGTTCGGCATGGCCGCCCGAAGCCACGACGCCACCGATCAGGTTGACGAAGTGGTCGGCCATCCGCGCAATGGTGGCGGCGGAAAAAGCGGCGGGGTGGTATTTCCAGATGAGTTCGAATCCGTCACCGGGAACCACGTCCAGCGTCAGGTCGTACTCACCGAGTTGGTGCAGACCTTCCACCACCCTGAACGGCCAGGTGTCGCGAAGCTCGTCCGCCAGGTTCTGCAAAGTTCCGACGAGGGAGAAGTTCTGGTAGTTGTAGGCGACCTGGAATACCGGCGACCGGAGGTCCGCATCGCGACCCCCGAGATCTCGCACGATGTGGGGGAATGGATAGGCCGCGTGGTCGATCGCCTCGAAAACCGTTGATTGCAGCCGCTGGGCGAACAGCGCGAATTCGTCCGATGCGACCGGTTTGCTTCGAATGGGCAGGGTGTTGATGAAATAGCCGACCGACGAGTCGAAGCGCTCCGACGGGCGCCCGGACACCGGCATTCCGATGACGATGTCCTCCTGCCCCGTGTACCGGTGGAGCAATGTCTTGAATACAGCGAGCAGGAAAACTCCGGGAATGATCCCGTTCGACGCGGCGAACGAGGCGATGACATCGGCCTGCTCTTTCGACAACCGCCGAGTGCACACCTCGCCTTCGTGCGGCGCGTCAGGAGCCAGCGTCGCCTCGGTGGGCAAACCGGTGAGCGGAATTCTGCCGGCGAGTTCCCGCTTCCAGAAATCCCGGTCGCGCTCGGCGCGCGCGCTATCGAGATACTCGTCCTCCCACGCGACGAACTCGCCGAACTCCGCGGCGCCGGGCTGGGACGATGGTTCACGGCCACCGACCCGGGCCTGGTAGGCGCGCAGGAAGGTGTCGAGCACGAGGCACAGCGACGGCCCGTCGAGAATGATGTGGTGGACGACCACGAGGACGTACACCTCGGACTCGGCACGACGCAGCACAGACAGCCGGATCAGGGGCTCGTCGGCCAGGTCGAACGGTCGCTGCGCTCTCCGCTTCAGGTGCTCGAGCACATCATCGGCGGGAACATCCGAGATGTCCGCATGTTCGACCTGCAGACGATCGGCGCCACCAGGCGACAAAGAAGGCCCGCCGACCCCTTCTCGGACGGCTGCCGAAAGAATCGGGTACCGCGAAACCGTATCGCGGAATGCGTCCTCAAGAGCGGCTTGGTCGACGTGCTCGCACGATAGGCATACCGGCACGTTGTACGAATACGTGTCCGGCTCCATCTTGTGCAGCGCCCACAAACCGCGCTGCCCTTCCGACAGGGGACGTTTTGCGTGCTCCACCAACTCGGCGAGCAAATCCGTTGTCGAAAGCGCGCCCGCGTCGTACCGCCGAACGATTTCATTAAGTCGCATGCCAACTTGCCCATCAGACGAGGTAGGCAGATCCTCCGCCCGTGCGGCCGGGTTGCCGCCGGCACCTCCGGACCTGTTCTCAGGTAGGCGACTGGAAGGCATGAGTGCCCTTTCTGGAAGAAACCGCGCTGGGCTGGCTGCCGTACCCACCGATGCTGTCAGATCCCGGGGAGGGCGACACCGCCTCGGTGGCGTGTCCTTCAGGGGTGCCCGTATGGCCACCCATGCCGACACCCTCTTTCGAACGGGCTTTGAAACAGCACGGCGGCACATTGAGCGTTTTCATCCTGGTCTGCGGCGTCAGGTCAGGTCCGGAACGCACAGGGGTCGTGAGTGCCTATGGTCGCCACAGCAGCCATGACCACTCACGACGCAGAGGCACAGGCATTCCGCGCACAGGACGAAAAAGCTCATCGATTTCGATACCGGTTTTCAGCACGGCCGCTCAACGCGTTCGGCACCGAATGCGGAGTTCGCCATGTGATCGGCGAGGCCGGAGGCGAATGATTTCCGCCCGGATCAGATATGCGGCGCCGTCGTCCGGCCTGGCCGACCAGCACGTCGACGACTTCGTGAGATATCAGCAGCCGGTCGCACCTGGAGCACCACGATCGCGGACCGGCCGTCGCGGCCAGGACGTTGCCAACGACGCTTTGAGCCCGGCCGGTGCTGGTCCCTCGGCCCGCACGGCGAGGTCGACCGCGTATCGGGCGGGATCATCGCTGGCCGACCGGGCCGCGCAGTCCACATAGGCCGGAGGAAGTCGGCCGGATTTCAGGACCGGGGAGAACCGAGCCGCGAGCGCGGCTCGCTCAGGGGCACGTGGGGCCCTGAGCCGGATGAGATCATCTCTGGCCGGATTCCCGGCACCGGCCTAGGCCCCACACCCGCATGCCCCACCCGACCCCGCACGCCGACCCCGGCGACCACCCGGAAGCGGTCTCAGCTCGCCCAATGCAGCGTGGTCGTACCGACGCCGGCCTGCGGGGGGAAGGCGCAGTTCATGCTGAACGATCGCGGCTCAGCTGTCCGAGTTCGCCGCCCCGGACATCGACACGCGGCTCACCACGTGGTCGACGAGGCCGTACTCCTGGGCCTCGGTCGCGGTGAACCAGCGGTCCCGGTCGGCGTCCGCGAGGATCTTCTCGATGGGCTGGCCGGTCTGCTCCGCGGTGAGCCGGGCCAGTTCGTGCTTCTGCTTGACGAACAGGTCGGCCTGGATGGCGATGTCGGACGCGGTACCACCGACGCCAGCCAACGGCTGGTGCATCAGGATGCGCGCGTGCGGCAACGAGTACCGCTTGCCCGGCGTCCCCGAGGAGAGCAGGAACTGACCCGCGGAAGCCGCCATTCCCAGCGCGAAGGTCGCCACGTCCGGCTCGATGAGCTGCATCGTGTCGTACATGGCGAACGCGGCCGACACCGCACCGCCCGGCGAGTTGATGTAGAACCGGATGTCGGACTTCGGGTCCTCGGCCGCCAGCAGCAGCAGCTGCGCGGTGATCCGGCCCGCCGCGTCGTCGTCAACCTGGGAATTGAGCACGACGATGCGTTCCTGGAGCAGTCGCTCGTACACCGAGTCGGTCAGGTTGAGACCACCGGTCCGCATGCTCAGTTTGTGGTCGTGCGTCACGTCTACCTACCTTCTCGTCGCCCGTACCGCATGCCGCCCGGTCAGGACTGACTGATCTTGCGACATTACGTGACCAACCCTAACCAACATGCGCGGCATGGAACGCCGAACCCCGCCCACTTTCGCTCAGAGCGTGACCCGGCCGGGGCGTCCCCGTCCGCTCGGCAGCCGATGAGGTCAGCGGAGGTGGTCGGCGCTGATCACGTGCTGCCGGTGCGCCGGATCAGCATCCCCGGCGGAGGGCCTCGTGCTGGTGCTGAACGCGTGGTGGCCGCACCAGCAGCAGCGCCCCCTCACACAGCCGAAGGCCAGGTGGCGTACTGCCGCAGGCCGTACAGCAGCGGCGGCTCCTGGCGGTACGTCACCGCCGCGACCTCGCCCAGCACGATCACGTGATCGCTGGCGACCGTGGTCTTGGTGACCTCGCACTCGGCAATGGCATGGGCGTGCTCCACGAGATGGGGAAGGCCCAAGCGCTGGGTCGGCGCCCAGGGCAGCGAGGAGAACCGGTCGGGGGCGCCCGAGGAGAAGACCTCCGCGGCGTGGCGTCCCTGGCTGTGGAGCAGGTTGACCGCGAATCGACCCCGGTCCCGGATGATGGCGAGAGTTCCACTGCGGTTGGAAACGCAGATCAGGAGCGTCGGTGGCGCCAAGCCGACGCTGCAAAGCGATGAGCAGGTGAAGCCGTGGGGTTCGCCGGTGCGGTCCGTGACGGTGACCACGGCGACGCCGCTGGGGAACGCGCTCATCAGTTCCTTGAACGCTGCCGCGTCCTGCTGTACCGGGCTGTCGAGGGCACTGGCCGGCACGCTGTCTGGCATCAGGTGGGTCCCTTCGGTCGTCGGTCCACTCGCCGTGACGGACTGCCGATCAAGACGATATAGAGCCGTGCGGAGTCCGCGAGTGCCTAAACGGCGCCCCCCGAGATGGGCATCGGGAAGGCGCGCGAAGGGCACCGGAGTGCTGGTCCGGCGGCATCACGGGGGAGTCCCCGACCGGTGTATTCCATTGGAGCGTCACCGAACGGCTACCCCACCCGTAGTCGTTCGGCGGCTCCTTCCGGGGTTGGTCAGATCCTCCCGCGCTGGTGATCCTCGGCATGCCACGTGGCACGCAACCGATGGACAGGAGCCTGGGCATGACCGATCTCGCCGCGCGCCGCCTGGACGCCCGGATCGATTCGCTGTTCGAGGTGCTCCGGGACAACGCCGAGCGCGCGCCGGGTGCCACGGCTCTCCGATTCCTGCCTCCTGGTCACTCGCCAGGCGATCGCGGCGTGGCCCTCAGCCGCGGGGAGCTGGACCTGCGGGCGCGCTCCGTCGCGGCGGCGCTGCAGCAGGAGGGCATCGCAGGCGCGCGGGTATTGCTGCTGCTGCCGCCCGGCCCGCATTTCCTCGCTGGATTCCTCGGATGCCTGTACGCGGGCGTAGCGGCCGTGCCGTGCTCACCGGACATCGGCGATGCCACGCAAGACGCGGCCGACCGGTTGATCGCCATGGCGGCGGACGCCGACGTGGCAGCCGTGCTCACCACCGAAGATCTCGCGCCGGCGTTGCGCGACAGGTGGGGAGACCTCGCGCCGCCCGGAGTGTGGTTCAACGTCGATGCGCTGGGCGAGGACCACGCACGGCTCTGGGTTCCGCCCCGGGCCGTCGCGGATGACCTGGCACTGCTGCAGTACACCTCGGGATCGACCGGCCGGCCGAAGGGCGTGGCGGTGTCGGTCGGCAACCTCGCGGCCCAGATCGCCAACTTCCGGGCGCTCACCGAACTCCCGGCGGGCGGCAACGTCGTGTGCTGGATGTCGTCGCTCCACGCGCTCGGGCTCGGACAGGTGCTGCTCGCGCAGCTGGCGGGCGGCGAGGCCGTGCTGATGACGCCGGAGGACTTCGTCGCCGATCCCTTCCGGTGGCTGGCGGCGATCTCGGCGACCGAGGGACCGGTGTTCAGCGGAGGCCCGAACTTCGCGTACGAGCGGTGCTGCAGCTTGATCGGCGAGGACCAGCGGGCAGAGCTCGACTTGTCCGGCTGGGACGTCGCGCTCATCGGCGGCGAGCGAGTTCAGGAAGCCACCCTCGAACGGTTCGTCAGCTCCTTCGGGCCGGCCGGTTTCCGGCGCACTTCGTTGTTCCCGGCGTACGGCCTCACCGAGACCATGCAGATCGTCGTGGGCAAGCGCAAACCCGACGCGCTCAGCGTTGCGGTCGATGCCGCCGAGCTGGAGCGGGGTCGTGCCGAGCTGGTGCCGGCGGAGGGCTCCGCGCGGGCGCAAGAACTCGTGGGTTGCGGGGGCGCCGGGCCGTTCGGGCGCGTGCTCGTCGTGGACACCGAGTCCCGCACCGAGTGCGCCGCCGGTCAGGTGGGCGAGGTCTGGGTGAGCGGCCCGGTCGTCTGCCAGGAGTACTGGAACCGGCCGTCGGAGACGGCCGAGACCTTCGGCGGCACCCTGGCCGACGGGGACGGTCCGTTCGTCCGGACCGGCGATCTCGCGTTCTTCCACGACGGCGACCTCGTGCCCTGCGGCCGGCTCAAGGAACTGATCATCATCAACGGCCGCAACCTGTACCCGCAGGACATCGAGGGCGCGGCCCAGCGGGTCTCCCCCTCGCTCGCGAGCCTCCCGGTCGCGGCCTTCTCGGTCGATTCGGAGGACGGGGAGCGGCTCGTCGTCGTGCAGGCGGTGGAGTCGAGCGCCAACGCCGACTTGGCCGGCCTCGCCGAGCGAATCCGCTTGGGGGTCACGAGCGCGCACCAGGTCGAGGTGCACGAGGTCGTCCTCGTCGAGCCGGCGGCGGTCCCGCGCACGCAGAGCGGAAAGGTCCGGCGGCGCGGCTGCCGGGATTCCTACCTCAACGGCGAGCTCGTACCGCTGGCGACGAGCACGCGGGTGGCGCCTGCCGCCGAGCCCACCGCCGCCAGGTCGGCCATGGGCGACCTGCTGCTCGCGATGCCGCCCGAGGTCCGGGCTTCCGCCGTCACCACGGAGCTGCGCAGGCGGATCGCGTCCGCGCTGGGCGTGAGCTGGCAAGCACTGCCCGAGGACAAGCCGCTGATCGGTTTGGGCATGGAGTCGGTGCGCATGATCAGGCTGCGCCACGACGTCGAACGGGACTACGGGGTCTCCCTCCCCATGTCCGAATTCATGAACGGAACCGTCCAGGACCTGTCCCTGGTGGTGCTGCGCGAAGTCGGCGACCAGGAAGGCGACTGAGCCGACCGGACCGGGCGGCGCCATCGCAATTCGCCCACGCCGTCCTGCCCATGGCCGCGAACAACCAGCCGAGCAGCATCCCGCAGTGAAGGACCCACCGCGTGAACAACGAAGAAACTCCCCTGTCGCCCCGGCTGCCGGTCGGCACCCGCTACCTGCCCGGCTACTTGTTCCTGGTGGTGCTGCCCCTCGTCGCGGTCGTCGCGCTGGTCCAGTCGTTGGGGAACAGCGGTGTCGCCGCCCTGCCAGGAGCGGATTCGATCGTGTCCAGCGGGCACCGGCTGCTGCTGGCCATCGCGGTCATCCTCGCCGTGACCAGGCTGTTCGGCGCGCTCCTGCGACTGGTCGGCCAGCCGAGCGTGGTCGGCGAGATCACCGCGGGGATCATCCTCGGCCCCTCCGTCCTCGGGCTGCTGCTCCCGGAGGCAACGGCGTGGCTGTTCCCCGCGGACGTGGTGCCCTCGCTGGAAACGCTGTCGCAGTTCGGCGTCATCCTGTTCATGTTCCTGGTCGGCAGGGAGATGCCGCTCGACCTGCTCCGCCGCAGCGGTGGCACCGCGCTGGCGCTGGCGCAGGTGAGCACCGTCATCCCCTTCCTGTTCGGCGCGCTGCTCGCGGCCTGGGCGCTGGGCGACTACCGGACGAACGGCACGCCTCTGCTGGCGCTGGTGCTCTTCGTCGGCGTGGCCTTCGCGATCACGGCTTTCCCTGTGCTGGCACGGATCCTGCACGAGCAGAAGCTGGCGGACACCCCGGTCGGCACGCTCGGTCTGGCCACGGCAGGAGCGGGAGACGCCATCGCGTGGTGCCTGCTCATGGTCGTCAGCGCGGTGATCGGCAATGGATCGCTCCTGTCGGCGTTCGTCGCCTGCGCGCTGGTGATCGGTTACGGCGGCGCTCTGATCGCCTTCGTGCGTCCCGCGATGCCCCGGCTGGTGGCGGCGTTCGAGCGGTCCGGTCACACGGCGGTGGCCGCGTTCCTGTTGTGCTGCGTGTTCGCCTCCGCGTGGATCACCGATTCGATCGGTGCCCATGCGATCTTCGGGGCGGTCCTGGCCGGTCTGATCCTGCCGCGCGACTCGGCCACGGTCCGCGAGGTGCTCGGCAAGATCGAGGGGCTGACGATGTGGCTGCTGCTCCCCCTGTTCTTCGCCGTGGTCGGGCTCAAGCTGGATCTCGCGAGCATCGGCGGGCCCGCGGACTGGGGGATCCTCGCGCTGATCATCGTCGTCGCGGCGGTGGGCAAGATCGCCGGTGTCGCGGTCTTCGCCCGGCTGCTCGGCCACGACTGGCGGTCGTCGACCGGTCTGGGGCTGATGATGAACTGCCGAGGCGTCACCGAGTTGATCGTGTTGCAGATCGGGCTGTCCCTCGGGGTCCTGTCGCCTCGCCTGTTCACCATGCTGACCTGCATGGCGCTGGTGACCACGGCGGTCACCGGACCGCTGCTGCGGCGGCTCCAGCTGCACACCGCTCCCGCGAGAAGCGCGGCGTGACGAAAGTCGACCTGCTTCGGGAACAAGGGCTGGAGAACATGGACATCGCAGAGGAATGGCTGTTGGCCGACTCCGCCTGGTGGGGCGGCCGCAGCTGGTTCGGCCGGTGCGCCCTGCGCCTCCGCAACGGTGAACCTGCCGGTTCCGCGCCTGTCGCCGCCGAAGATGTTCCGGCCGGCGCCCGGACGAGGCGACTCGGCGGCACTGTCCTTCCTGGACTGCGCGATGCGCACGTGCACTCCGGGCTGGTGGACCTCCGTTCGGTTCGATCCGGGGGGATCGCCGAAGTGCACGATCTCGGCAGCGCCCCCGATGTGCTCGCGGCCCTGCGCGTCGACGACCCGACCTTGCCGAGGGCGCAGGTGGTCGGTGCCTTCCTGACGGCTCCGCGCGGCTATCCCAGTGACAGGTCCTGGGCCGCTGCCGGGAGTTTCCGCGAAGTGCTTTCCCCGCTCGACGCCGAGGCCGCTGTGGGCGAGCAGCAGCAGGTCGGCGCACATGCCATCAAGGTCGCGCTGAACTCCGACGCGGGCCCCGTGCTTCGGGACTCCGCGCTCGCGGCGATCGTCTCCGCCGCACATGACGCCGGTCTCCCCGTCATCGCGCACGTCGAAGGCGAAGGCACCATGCGGCAGGCCTACGACAAGGGCATCGACCGGCTGGCGCACACCCCGTGGACAGAACGCGTCGATGAAGGACTCCTCGCCGATGCGGCACAGCGGATGAGCTGGATCAGCACCCTGGACATCCACGGCTTCGGCACCGACACCCCGCAGCTGCGCACGGCGACGGACAACCTGCGGCGCTTCGTCGAGCACGGCGGAACCATCCACTACGGAACGGACCTGGGCAACGGGCCGCTGCCGCCGGGCGTCAACCCCCGCGAGGTCACCGCGCTGCTGGCCGCCGGGCTCACACCCGACGACGTGCTCACCGCCATGACCGATCTGCGCAGTCCGGTCCCACCGTGCTGGGTTCCCGGCGGGCTCGACCGGACCCCCTCGCGCTTCGCCGACTCGCTCAGCTCCGCACAGGTAGTGGATCCGGTCGCACCGGACCTCCCCGCCTGATCCGTCATCGGAAGGTGAGGAACACATGCTCAGGCACGCCGATCTCCTGGAGAAGGCACGCGTTCTGGACGAAGCCGATCCGCTGCGCGGCTTCCGGGACCGGTTCCTGATCCCGGAGGACAGCGATGTCGTCGCCTACTTCGACGGCAACTCCCTGGGACGCCCCGCCCTGGCCACCGCCGAGCGGATGGACCGCTTCATCCGCGAGCAGTGGGGGCGGCAGCTGATCCGCGGCTGGACCGACGGTTGGTTCGACTGGCCCGAAGAGATCGGGAACCGCCTCGGCCGGGTGGCCCTCGGCGCGGCGCCCGGCCAGGTCCTGGTCGCCGACTCGACCACCGTGCTGCTCTACAAGCTCGCCCGCGCCGCCGTGGATGCCCGACCCGGCCGCGACGAGATCGTCATCGACACCGACAACTTCCCCACCGATCGCTACGTTCTCGAAGGCATCGCCGCCGAGCGAGGTCTGAACCTCAGGTGGATCGACACCGACCCCGCCGAGGGCATCACCGCCGAACAGGTCGCGGGCGCGGTCGGCCCGAACACCGCACTCGTCGTGTTCAGCCACGTCGCCTACCGATCCGGGTACGTGGCCGACGCCGAAGCGATCACCCGCACCGCCCAGGACGCGGGCGCGCTGGTGCTCTGGGACCTCAGCCACTCCGTCGGCGCCGTCCCCGTCCACCTCGACTCCTGGAACGCCGACTTCGCCGTCGGCTGCACCTACAAGTACCTCAACGGCGGCCCCGGATCCCCCGCGTTCGGCTACCTCAACCGGCGCCACCGCGGTCACGCGCGACAACCCATCTGGGGCTGGATCGGGCACCGCGACCCGCTCGCGATGGGTCCCGGATACCAACCCGTCGACGGTGTGCGCAGCATGCTCAGCGGCACTCCCCCGATCCTGGGCATGCTGCCGCTGCTGACCGGCCTCGACATGCTCGAAGAGGCCGGCATCGAAGCGGTCCGCGCCAAATCGCTCCGGCTGACCGACTACGCCCTCGAACTGGCCGACGCCTGGCTGCTCGACCACGGCGTGGCACTGGCCTCGCCGCGCGACCCCGAACGTCGAGGTGGCCACATCACGCTGCGCCGAGAGGACTTCCGCGAGATCAACGACCGGCTCTGGCAACGCGGCGTCATCCCGGACTTCCGCGCTCCCGACGGCATCCGCATCGGCCTGGCACCGCTGGGCACCAGCTTCACCGAAGTCCACCGTGGACTGTCGATGCTCGCCGAACTCGTCGGCGCCCGCAGCGACCCGCTCGACGGATTGGGTCCGACTTCGACCATTTCTTGACGTCGTCGCCGACGCCTTGAGGTGCACGAGGTGACGATGTCCCGGACTTGGTGACCTGCGTTTCGAGTGCGCGAAAGGGCAGTTCCCGCTGTTTTCTTTGATCAAGCGGCCCGGTCGGCAATGCTTGACATTGGGAGACCAGGGAGAGTCGCGGACATGAACAGCGAGGCAGGGATCCGGCCGCGTCGCGTTGATCTCGCCGTGAGTGCTGTTCTGGAAGGGCGGTCGACCCGACTCCGACTCCCCTGCCGAGGACCAAAGCGATCGATACCTCCACCGCCACGCTGGCCCCGAACCATCCACAAGGCTCTGACCTGGGATGATGAGTGCCCCCGGTCGGGTTCGAACCGACACCTGGACGTTTCCAAGGCTTGCCGTGCTGGAGTGTAGCTGATCGCGCTGAGCTGCGGTTATTCCGACGCCGACACGTGGTTCACCGCAGTTCAGCATGCCACGCGGCGGATCATAAACCATGGATAAGTCATGGCTTCGCAGGAGCTCGAAGCACGGTTGGCCATGTACCGGATCTCCGACCGGCTGCCGTGGCAGCGGCCAGCCATGGCCATGAGTGGGGAGGAGGAGGCCTCGAGCTCAGGACCCAGCCCCATGCTCCACTGCACGTTGCAATGCCTCGAAGATGGGACGAGGCCGGCAGCAGACTCGCCCGCGCACGTACTGCAGACACTCCGTGCCCTAGACGTCCTGGGATCTGCTCAGCTCGGGGGAGACGTTCTTTCGTGGACGAGACTCCCGGCTTGGTGCGATTGTCATCCAGTACACGTGGTTGACGCGGCCCACATCAACGACCCCGCAGGACAGCTGATAGATCGCCCAGCGTTCCAGGAGCTTGAGGTCCTTCACAACAGATCGGTAGCTCAAACCTTCCGAGTTGATCCGGAACTGCCCCCAGGTGCCCTTTTCTTTTGGCAGCACACCACTTGCCCTGATCCTCTGCTCGACGAACTCCGCTCGGCCACGCACCGATCGAGGAACCACATCGGAAACGGCGCTGACATCTACCGCCCACGCATCGACACCGCGCATTTCGCCGACAGGTTCAAGAACCGCTTTCTGCTGGTCGTCGAGATTTGCGATCTTACTTGCCAGCCGAGGAAGTGCGACGAGCCTGACAGCACCGGATTCGGGCGCGAATTCCAGCGGGAGATCCACATGAGCCCCGTACAGAGGGCTACCCAGCCGAGTTTTCTTCCCTATGCACTCGAGCGCTTCCAACCCTTTGGAGTAGAGCCACCCAAACACGACTCGAGGATCGGTTTCTTCGGCCACCTTCGGCGGCACGTGAACCGAACACCAGTAGCCCCATTCTCCGCTCATCACATAACCATCCGGCCCAATGAAGTCCTCGTGCCTCACCTTCCAGGGAAATTGAAGAGAAATGGTGACATCGCGCCTGCCGTAGTGTTCCCCCAGCCAGGAATTCAGGTCCACAGTGGCATTAAGTGCCCGAGATACAGCGTCCAGAGCGGGAACAGCGAAGGAGCCGGAAATCCGCCCGACCCACCATATATCTGCCCACTCCGGGCCTTTCGGGTCATCAGGGGCCCCGATAATGAGGCTGATTTCGCTCGGCTCGTTCATCGGCAACTCTTTCGTTGACCAGGTGGGCACACCCCATAGATCCGCTTGTTGCGCACGTACTCCCACATTCTACCTGCCACTTGGCCGAAAAAGGACCATACATCCGGTACTTGCACACGAATCGCATAGCGTGGCTAGCGCGGTCAACCACCAAGGTATCGATTCTTGTTTCGCTTCTTCCTCCACAAACGCTCCATACCCACTGCAACATAACTGACCAACGTGATCGCCGTAGCGATTGCGATCGCGATTGCCAGCTCTTCAAGACTGGTCGGGACCGCCATGATCGCCGTCAACACAACGCACAGCAGGAAAACGCCGGCCCAGCCGAGGAAGTTCACCGCTAGTCCCCTCACCGGATCCTCCACATGCAGTACCCGGTCTCGGTCGTGCCGCTGGCGGTTGCGTCGATCAGGCGTAGCCGGTTGGTGTTGGTACCGGCGTTGGGTTGGGTTCCGGTCGGGCAGCCGGTGGGTGCGCTGGTGAAGTCGTAGGTGTAGTGGTGTCCGGTCACCCACGCGTCGGTGAGGCGTCCGACGGCGTCGTAGGGCACGAGAGCGCACGTCAGCACCAGGACGAGCAGGGACCATTCCGAAACTCCTCGAAGAATCGGTGCAGGCCCCACAGCCCGCGCCAAGAAAGCGCTCAAATCTTCACCAGATGACCACCGGAACACCAATACGACAAAAGGGTGATAGCCGACAGTGACGAAGCCGGCTCGATGCGTAATGGCCATCGTAGGCGGCCACGCATGTGCCGGAACTGAAAATTCCTGTGGGAGAGGGTTTTTCGAGTAACGTCCGATGTGGTCGCGTCGATAGAGGCGGCGACACACCAGTTCTCGGTGCCATGGGAGCGCTGAGCGACAACCGCATACCTGGCCGCTGCTGACCAGGAGCAGAAAGGGCCAGGCCGTGCGTTCGCTCATTCGCAGGTCTCGCACATCCACGCCACCGTCACCGGAACCACCGGCGATGGCCACGCCGTCGATCCTGGACGAGTACGTGACCAGCGCGCCCTCACCACAGAACGCCGTCGACCTCTTCGCCGGCGAGTGGTCTTCCCAGCTGCCCGCACCGCTGCAGCACGTCCAGGCGGGCCCCCTTCCACTGTTCGACGATGCCCGCGTCACGTGGGCCATCGAGTGCTTCGGTGGTGTGGCGGGCAGCCGCGTGCTCGAACTCGGACCGCTCGAAGGTGGGCACACCTACCAGCTCCACACCGCCGGCGCCGACATCGTCGCTGTCGAAGCGCAAACCCGCGCCTACCTGAAATGCCTCATCGCCAAGGAACTGCTCGGCATGCCCCGGGCCCGATTCCTGCTGGGCGACTTCACACCGTACCTCCGCGACACCGACGAGCGCTTCGACATCTGCTTCGCCAGCGGCGTGCTCTACCACATGCGCAACCC
>NZ_JBFAIN010000016.1:0-171607 GCF_040654735.1 Saccharopolyspora sp. NPDC050642
CGTCGAGGAAGGACGAGGAGTTCCGCAGCCAGGCCCGGCCCGCCCGGCTGGAGATCACCGCCACCGGCTCCGACGGCCGGACCCGCATCGAGACCTGGTGGCGGCGATCTCCGGGTCGATCAGCCGCTATTGATCGAAGCGTTTGCGGAAACGCTCCTCCATGCGCTGCGTGAAGGAGCTGCGTCCGGGCTTGCTGCGGTCCGCGCCCCTCTTCGGCCGACCACCACCGCCGTTCTCCAGTCCCGATTCGATGTCGTCCCCGCCACCGCGCAACGCGGACAGGACGATCACTGCTCCGCCGAACATCACGAGGAAGCCGACCACGCTCAACACGGGGATGTCGGCCGGCCTGAGGGCCGGGATCACCGCACCGATTACCAGCAGGGCCAACCCCAGGACGAAGACGGCGATGCCCTGCAGCCGCCGACGTCTGGATGGGCGATGCAGCCGTCCTCCGCGCACGGTGGAGGCGAACTTGGGGTCCTCGGCGTAGAGCGCGCGCTCGATTTGTTCGAGCTGTCGCTGCTCGTGCTCGGAGAGTGGCATGACTCCTCCTCCGGCACAGGTCTCTCAGTGGCGCCGGAGACCCGGTGGGCTTTTGCCCACACAGGCTGGGGACCGGCGAACGCTTGGGGGCGTCACCCCTGAGGATACGGTTCCCGGCACGCGAGTACTACCCGGTCCCGGCACCGGAACTGTGCGAGGTTGCCGACATCATCCCCTCGGGGCAGTGATCGATCCGCGCCGCGCCGCCACGCCTGGCGGAAACGGCGACGTCAGGCCGGTCGGCGCGCGATGGCGTGGAGCCGGGTCGCGATGTCGCGCAGCGGCGCTCGGCGTGCCGCCGCCCGCTCCAGCTCGGCCATCGTGTCGGCCGCCCGGGGGTTGTTGTCCAGCGCCGAGCCGGGCACCAGGTCGCTGAGCACACCCTGGCCCTGGATCAGCTCCACGGCCAATCCGGCACCCGTCAGGACCTCGCGCAGGCCGTCGGTGTCGAACCGCCGCTGCAAGGTGTCCGATGCCTCGTCGAGCCGCCCGTTCGGATCCTGGATCAGCTGCAGCGCCTCGGCGAGCCGGCCGGCCAGTGCCCAGCCCAGAACCGCGGCGTACCGGTTGGCGGCCAGCACCGACACCGCGCCGCCGGGTGCGGTGGCCTCGGCCAGCGCCGCCACCGCCGCTTCGACGTCGTCGACGACCTCCAGAAGCCCGTGCGCCAGCACGAGATCGGCGCCGCCTTCCGGGCTGAGCGCCGACAGCGCGTCGGTGTCGCCCTGCAACGGGGTGATCTGGTCGGCCACACCGGCGTCGACGGCCCTGCGCTGGAGCATCGCCAACGCGTTCGGGCTCGGATCGATCACCGTCACCGAGCAGCCCGCGGAAGCCAGCGGCACGGCCCACACACCGCTGCCGCCACCGACGTCGAGCACCCGCGGCGGGCGCCCGCCGCGTCGCCGCCGCGCAGCGTCGAGTTCGGCTTCCAGCACCTGGTGGACGGCGTCGGATCTCATGGTGAGCAGCGTAATGCGGGATCGCGGGCGGGTTTCACCGGAGTGCGGATCGGCGGATCCCCGGCGGCATTCCGCAGAACCCGTTCCGCCACCCGCACCACTGGCGTTGATCAAGTTTCAGGGAGCAGTTCTGGGACGGTCCCCGGTTCCGTAGGCTACGACCGTGCAGACGGTGGCAGTGCTGAGTCTCAAGGGTGGCGTGGGCAAGACGACCGTGGTGCTCGGGCTTGCCTCGGCCGCCATGCGCCGCGGGGTTCGGACGTTGGTCGTCGACCTCGATCCGCAGTGCAACGCGACCGCGTGCCTGGAGCCGGAGGAGACCACCAAGGGTCTCAGCGACGTCCTGGCCGATCCGAGCCCGGAGGTGCTGCGGGCGGCGGTGACCGGCAGCTCCTGGGGCGAAGAGGTCGACGTCCTGGTCGGTTCCGAGGACGCCGAGAGCCACAACGGACAGCACGGCGACGGCGAGCACCTGTCCCGCCTCACCACGGCACTGTCCGAATTGGACGGCCTGATCGCCGACGGCGAGCTGCCGTACCAGCTGGTGCTGCTGGACTGCCCGCCGTCGCTGGGGCGGCTGACCCGCTCCGCGCTGATCGCCGCCGATCGCGCGCTGCTGGTCACCGAGCCGACGATCTTCGCGGTCTCCGGCGTGCAGCGGGCTTTCGAGGCGGTGCAGGCCGAGCGCCAGTCGACCAACCCGGACCTGCAGCCGCTCGGCGTCATCGTCAACCGGGTTCGGCCGCGCTCCCACGAGCACCAGTTCCGCATCGACGAGCTGCGGGACATCTTCGGCCCGCTGGTGCTGCCGGTCGCGCTGCCCGATCGGCTGGCCGTGCAGCAGGCGCAAGGGGCGTGCATGCCGATCCACCAGTGGGGCACGCCGGGAGCGCGGGAGGTCGCGCTGGCGTTCAACCTGGTGCTGGCCCGCACGCTGCGGGCCGGCCGGCCGCGCCGAGCCGAGCCGGACGACGACGAACTGCTGGACGGTGCCGAATGACGACGACGTTGTTCCTGACGTTCGTCTTCGTCGCGCTGATCGGTGTCCTGACGCCCGGCCTGGACACGATGCTGATCCTGCGGCATTCGCTGCTCGGCGGGCGCCGCGTCGGGGTGGCGACGTTCCTCGGGATCAACCTCGGCTGCCTGATCTGGGGCACGGCGAGCATCGCGGGCCTGACCGCGCTGCTCACCGCCTCCCAGGTGGCCTACGACATCGTGCGGGTGGCGGGCGCCGCCTACCTGCTCTGGCTGGGCGGCTCGGCGCTGTGGAAGTCGTTGCCCCGCAACAGGGTTCAGCAGGCCGACGACGTCCCGGTCGAGCCGGTGGCGCTGACCGCTTTCGGCGCGCTGCGCTCGGGGATGGTCACGAACCTGCTCAACCCCAAGGTGGGTGTGTTCTACGTCAGCCTGCTGCCGCAGTTCCTGCCGCCCGGGGCGGCGGCGTTCGCCTGGGGCCCGCTGCTCGTGGCGACGCACATCTTCATCGGGCTGCTGTGGTCCACCGCGCTGGTGTGGCTCGCCGGCCGGGCCCGCGCGCTGTTCCAGCGGCAGCGGGTGCGCGCCTGGCTGGACCGGATCACCGCGACGGTGCTGATCGGCCTCGGCCTGAAGCTGGCAGCCGAGGGGTGAGCGAGCCCTGCCCGAAGGCGACACGGTCTTCCTCACCTGCCACCGGCTGGACGAGGCGCTGGCCGGGCAGGTCCTGACCCGCGGCGAGCTGCGGCACCCCCGTCTGTCTACATTGGACCTCAACGGCCGGCGGGTGCGCGAGGTGCGCCCGGCGGGCAAGCACCTGCTGATCCGCTTCGACGACGGCCACACCCTGCACAACCACCTGCGCATGGACGGCGCCTGGCACCTCTACTCCCCCGGCACCAGGTGGCGGCGGCCGGCGCACCAGGCCCGGGCCGTCCTGGGCACGGCCGACCGGGTTGCGGTCGGGTTCAACCTGCACGACCTCCGCTGGCTGCCGACCTCGGCGGAATCCGAGCTGATCGGCCACCTCGGGCCGGACCTGCTCGATCCGGCGTGGGACGACGGGCACGCGGCCGAGGCGATCCGGCGGCTGACCGCCGACCCGGACCGGGAACTCGGCCGGGCGCTGCTGGACCAGACCGTGATGGCCGGGGTCGGCAACATCTACAAGACGGAGGTGTGCTTCCTGCTGGGCCGCTCGCCGTGGACGCCCGTCGCGGAGATCGACGCGGCCCGCGCGGTGCGGCTGTGCCGGGAACTGCTGCTGCGCAACGCCTGGCACCCCGAGCAGTCCACCACCGAGAGCCTGCGGCGCGGCACCCGGCACTGGGTCTACGACCGGCGCACCTGCCTGCGCTGCGGCGGCCCGGTCCGCCGCGGCACCCAGGGCGACGACGTCGAAGCGCGCGTCACCTACCACTGCCCCCGCTGCCAACCCTGACAGAGGTTGTTTCCAGGCTCGCTTTGCGTGGCGGTGTGGGTAGCGGAACCTCAGAGGCCTTCTCGCTGTGGGATCCCCGACATCATGAAT
The DNA here is from genome assembly GCF_040654735.1 of Saccharopolyspora sp. NPDC050642. Classification (NCBI taxonomy): domain Bacteria; kingdom Bacillati; phylum Actinomycetota; class Actinomycetes; order Pseudonocardiales; family Pseudonocardiaceae; genus Saccharopolyspora; species Saccharopolyspora sp. NPDC050642. The sequence continues at coordinate 4,018 of NZ_JBFAIN010000016.1, forward strand.
GACCAATTCACCACATCGGGGCTGTCCTCGCCGGGAGAACCCCGCAGGGGTGGGCACCGTGAACCCGCGGCGGTGCAAGCTGCGAGGGTGGGCTGAGCGGCTGCGCCGCTTAAGACCCGCCCTACCGCACCCGCACCACCGCATACAAAACAGCCTCTGCAGCGCCCAAGGATTCGCGGATTCGGGCGTCAGCTTTCGGCGGCCGCGTCGCGGGCGTCGGCGAGGCTCCGCAGGATCGGGTAGACCAGCACGATGCCGACCGAGCCCCACACCAGGCCCGTGATCCGGAGCTCCCCCACCTGCAGCGTCAGGTTGCCGACCCCGGCGATCACCGCGGTGCCCATCACCACCAGGTTCACCGGATCCGCGAAGTCGACCGCGGCGTCCAGCCAGATCCGCGCCCCGACCAGCGCCAGCAGCCCGAAGAGCACCAGCGTCGCGCCACCGAGCACGCCGAGCGGAATCGTGTTGATCAGGGCACCGAGCTTCGGCGAGAACGACAGCACGATCGCGCCCACCGCGGCGACCAGGCAGGCCGCCGTCGAGTACACCCGCGTCGCGGCCATCACCCCGATGTTCGCCGCGTAGCTGCTCAGCGCCGACCCACCTGCCGAGCCGGCCAGCGTGGTGGCCAGGCCGCCGCTGATCAGCGCATCCCCGACGTGCGGGTCGAGGTCGCGGCCGCTCATCGCGGCGACCGCCTTGAGGTGCGCGACGTGCTCGGCGACCAGCACGATCACCAGCGGCAGCACGAACGGCATCACCGAGATGTGCGCCTGCGGGGCGATCAGCTGGGGCAGCCCGAACCAGGGCGCGGCGGCCAGCTCGTCGAGCCGCTCCGGGACGAGGTCACCGGCCAGCACGGCGTAGATCCACCCGACCAGCACCCCGATCAGCACTGCGGCCCGCCCTGCCATGCCCCGGCTGAGGACCGTGAGCAGCACGATCGTGCCGAGCGTCAGCGCCGCGGGCACGCGCTGCTCGCTGAACCAGGACACCGACTGCGGCGCGAGGCTGAGCCCGATCATCAGCACGACCGCGCCCGTCACTACGGGCGGCATCGCGGACTCCAGCAGCCGCACGCCCAGCGCCTTGACCGCCACACCGACGGCCATCACCACCAGGCCGACCGCCATGATCCCGCCGAGCAGGGCGGCCGGGCTCGCACCGGCCTCGCCCGCGGCAGTTCCCAACGGCACCACGAAGGCCACCGACGCGCCGAGGTAGGTGGGCACCCGGTTCCGGGTGAGCAGCAGGAACAGCAGGGTGCCGATGCCGGAGAGCAGCAACGTGGTCGTCAGCGGGAAGCCGGTCAGCAGCGGCACGAGCGTCGTGGTGCCGAACATCGCCAGGAGGTGCTGCAGTCCGAATCCGATGGTCAGCGGCCAGCTGAGCCGCTCCTCGGAGGCCACCACGGCATCGCGCACCAGGCGTCGACCGTTGCCGTGCACGGTCCACAACGCCACATCGTCCTCCCCCGAGCCGCCCGGTCGGGCGAGGCCCTGCCACGGCATGTGATGACAAAGGGAAGATTACTATTTCGCATCACACAATCAAGCCAACCCGCTCGGCGGATCAACGAAAACGTCGACTACCAGCAGTGATATCGGCCCGGCGTGTCGCGTCAGTCCTGGCCGGATCGGCGCTGCGGGTCCGCGCTGGGCCCGTCCGGCCCGAAGATCTCCCGCAAACCGGCGGCGAGCCCGGCCAGCCGATCGGTGGCGTCCTGCATCAGGTACTTCTGCTCCGGAGCACCGCTGGCGGCCACGGCCCGCCCCGCGGCGGCGACCAGACCGCCGTAACCGTCGAGGCCCTCGTCCAGCTCCTCGCGCAACCGCTGCACATCAGCCTGCAACGCGGGCTTCTGCGTCTCCGGCGCGTGCGGGATCGCCGCCTCCACGGCGACGATCCGCTCCGCGACGCGCCGCAGCTCCGCTGCCGCGATGTCCGCGGTGGCCCTCGCGTCCGCTGCGGCGCTGCCCGCGCCCGCCGACGTCAGCTGCGTCAACGCATGGCGCAGGCTCTGCTCCGCATCGCGCAACCGCTGCATCGGAACCCGCGCCGCCGACCCCTGCGGGGGCAGCGCCGCAGGTTCCGGCTGCGGCTCGGGCAGCGGCGTCCTCATGAGCCGCCGGTACTTCAGTCCCACCTTGACCGCGCCCACGCCGCTGATGACGGCGAGGCCGCCCAGGCCGACGGTGCTCGTGTACTGCAGGAACTCCCCCAGGCCGCCCAGCGCGCCCCACATCTCCGGCAGGGACGCCGAGGCGGCCGCGCCGGCGCCGAACACGCCGGCCGAGGCTGCGCTGCCCGCAGCAGCCCGCTTCGTCCGCTTGCGCTGCCGAAGCAGCCGAGCCCGCGGATCGCGCCAGTTGGCGAACCTCCGCCGCACCTCGGAGAGGAGCGGGCCGCGCATCTGTTCCAGCGCGGCCTCGCCCAACTGCGTCAGTTCCTGCTTGCGGGACTTCACGCCTCGCTCGCTCAGGCTTGGCCGGCTTGCGGATTCTGCTGTTGCTGGGGCTGGGTCGCCGGCTCACCGGCAGCCTGCGAACCGCCGGCGATCTGCTGCTGCTGTCCGCCCGTCACCTGCTGCTGCCCGGTGCCCATCGAAGCGCGCAGCTGCGCGAGCCGGCTGGCGCCGGCGGCGTCGATGGACGCCTGCTGGACCTCCAGCATCCGGCCCTGCACGCTGTTCTGCGCCAGCTCCGCCTCGCCCAGCGCGGTGGTGTAGCGGCGCTCGATCTTGTCCCGGACCTCTTCCAGCGACGGCGTGTTGCCGGGCGCGGCGATCTCGGTCATCTGCCGCATCGACGCGGAGACCTGCTCCTGCATCTTGGCCTGCTCCAGCTGGCTGAGCAGCTTGGTGCGCTCGGCGATCTTCTGCTGCAGGATCTGCGCGTTGCGCTCCACCGCCTGCTTCGCCTGCTCGGCGGCGCCCAGCGACTGGTCGTGCAGCGTCTTGAGGTCCTCGACGCCCTGCTCCGCGGTGACCAGCTGGCTGGCCAGCTGGGTGGCGGTCTCCTCGTACTTCTGCGCGGTCGCCTCGTCGCCGTTGGCGCGCGCCTGGTCGGCCATCACCAGCGCCTGCTTCGCCGACGCCTGCAGCTTCTCGACCTCGCCGAGCTGCCGGTTCAGCTTCATCTCCAGCTGGCGCTGGTTGCCGATCACGGAAGCGGCCTGCTGGGAGAGGCTCTGGTGCTGCTTCTGGGCTTCCTCGATGGCCTGCTGGATCTGTACTTTCGGGTCCGCGTGCTCATCGACCTTCGACGAGAACGCCGCCATGAAGTACTTCCAGGCCTTCACGAACGGGTTGGCCATCTCCTCCGCCTGCCTTCTTCTGTGCTCGGCTGCCCCATGCCGACACGACCGCACCGGGCGTGCCCGCTGGTTCCATCGTGTCAGGTAGTCGTGTCGGCTTCCACCAAACACGGTAGTTCTCCGGGATTTACCCGGAGCTACGACCCAAGATCGAACCAGAAAGCCGCCACCACCCGGCCACCGGGCCCCGAAAACGGTCGTGAGTGCCGAAACGGGCATATACCCGCTCCGGCACTCACGAGGTCGGTCTTGCTCCTATGCCGCTACCACGACGCCGCCGGGCTTGCGCACCGGCGCGCTGATCCGCTGGCTGAGCATCGGCTGGAGCCGGTCCGCGCAGGCGCGCGGTTCCGCTTCCGCGCTGACTTCGGCGCCGGTCAGCTGCTGCTTGGCCAGTTCGGCGTCGGAGAGCTCGGTGCCGATCAGGCTGGGCACCAGGCGGCCGCCGTCGATCTCCGCCGACGTGGCCTGCTCGACGACCGACGGCACCACCAGCGTCTCGTCGAGGTCGCCGGCCACGGTGACCAGGAGTTCCGGCAGCGGCAGGTCCAGGGCGTCGCAGATCGAGGCGAGCAGTTCGCTGGACGCCTCCTTGCGGCCCCGTTCCACCTCGGAGAGATATCCGAGGCTCACCCGGGCAGCGCGCGAAACGTCCCGCAAGGTCCGAGACTGTGCGGTCCGGGCGCGGCGCAGTCGTTCACCGACCGCCTCCCGCAACAATACGGTCATCGCGCGCCTCCCTTCCTTCGTCGCCTACCGCGTGCACCACGCGTGAACGCCACCTACGTTACTCATCCGAGGGCCCGAACGAGAACGATCGTCCACAAGTCCGCCGAGGGCGAACGCACGGTGACCGTTCCCGGGCGCGGCCTTCTGCCAGCGCACAGCGCCCCGTTGAATCAACGCAGCAGACCCGCGAAGTGTTCCAGCGCCACCCGAACGGCCGCAGCCCGCACGGCGTGCCGGTCGCCGTCGAGGCGCACCGACCGCACCGTCGCGCCGTCCGGCCCGGCGAACCCGAGGTGCACAGTGCCCGGCGCCACCCCGTCCTGCGGGTCGGGCCCGGCCACGCCGGTCAGCCCGATGCCCCAGTCCGCGCCGCAGCGCCGCCGGGCTCCGTCCGCCAGCATCTCCGCGACCCGCGGGTGCACCGCGCCGTGCGCCGCGAGCAGATCGCGATCGACCCCGGCCAGCTCCGCCTTCAGATCGGTCGCGTAGACGATCAGCCCGCCGCGGACCACGTCACTGGCCCCGGGCACCTCGGTCAGCACGGCGGACACCAGGCCGGCCGTCAACGATTCCGCGGTCGCGACCGTCTCGCCGCGCCGCCGCAATGCCTCGAGCAAGGCCGCGACCTGCGATAACGACAACCCGATCTGATCGACGATCACGCGCCGACCTTGGCCCGGCCGGCGGCGCGCAGCCGCACCGCGCGCACGACGTAGTCAAGCCCGGTCACGACCGTGGCGACCAGCGCCGCGCCCATCACGATCCAGCGCGGCACGTCGGCCCAGGCGCCGAGCGGCAGCAGGTAGAAGCCGATGGCGAGGGCCTGCAGCAGCGTCTTGACCTTGCCGCCGCGGCTGGCCGCGATGACGCCGTGCCGGATCACCCAGAACCGCAGCAGCGTGACGGCGACCTCACGGCCGATGATCACCCAGGTGACCCACCAGCCGAGGTCGCCGAGGAGGCTCAGCCCGACCAGCGCGGCGCCGGTCAGAGCCTTGTCCGCGATGGGGTCGGCGACCTTGCCGAAGTCGGTGACCAGGCCGCGCTTGCGGGCCAGGTCACCGTCGATGCGGTCGGTGATGGAGGCGATCGCGAACACCGCCGTGGCGATCCACCGCCACAGCGTGTCGTGCCCGTCCTCCCAGAACAGCGCGACGAGGAAGACCGGCACCAGCGCGAGCCGGGAAACGGTCAGGATGTTGGCGATGTTGACCAGCGGCACGGGTTCGGACCGCGCCCCGGTCGGGTTCGCCGCTGCGGAGTCGGACGTCGCGCCATCGGCCGTCATGGCTGCTCCCCGGGCCTGTTCTGCGCGGGCGTGCTGTCGATCGGGCGCACCACGAGGTCCACGCCTTCGCTGTCCACCACCCGGCAGAGCAGCACATCGCCCACGTTGACCTCTCCAGGATCGGTGACGAGGCATTCCCCGTCCACCTCCGGTCCCTGGTGCTCGGCGCGACCGGCGCACTCCTCGTCGCTGACGCGCTCGACGAGGACCCGCACCTCCGTGCCGATGCGGTCTTCGGCGCGCTGCGCGATCAGCTCGTCGACGAGGTCGGAGAGCTTCTCGACGCGCTCGTCGACGACGTCCGGGTCGATCTTGCCGTCGAAGCCGGCGGCCTCGGTGCCGTCCTCGTCGGAGTAGCCGAACACGCCGATGGCGTCCAGCCGCGCCCGGGTGAGGAAGTCCTGCAGCTCGGCGAAGTCGTCCTCGGTCTCGCCGGGGAAGCCGACGATGACGTTGCTGCGGATGCCCGCCTCCGGGGCGAGCTCGCGGATCTGCTCGATGAGCGCCAGGAACGACTCGGTGGAGCCGAACCGGCGCATCCGGCGCAGCACCGACTCGCTGGAGTGCTGGAACGACAGGTCGAAGTACGGCGCGACACCGGGCGTGGTGGCGATGGCGCGCACCAGGCCGGGACGGGTCTCGGCGGGCTGCAGGTAGGACACCCGCACCCGGTCGACGCCGTCGACGGCGGCGAGCTTCGGAAGCAGCACTTCCAGCGCCCGCGCGTCGGCCATGTCCTTGCCGTAGGAGGTGGAGTTCTCGCTGACCAGGAACAGTTCCTTCGCGCCGTGCTCGGCCAGCCAGGCGGCCTCGCCCAGGATCTCCTCCGGCGGCCGGGACAGGAAGGAACCGCGGAAGGACGGGATGGCGCAGAACGAGCAGCGCCGGTCGCAGCCGGAGGCCAGCTTCAACGCGGCGACCGGCGAGTCGTCGAGCCGGCGGCGCGCCACCGCGCGGGTGGCCGGGACCCAGCCGTGGCCGGGCACCGAGACCTCGGCGGCCGCGGCGGGCCGGGCGACCGGGGTGATCGGCAGCATCTTGCGCCGGTCCCGCGGCTGGTGCGACTGGATGGCCTGTCCTGCGACGACGTCGTCGAGCCGGTCGGCGAGCTCTGCGTAGTGGTCGAAGCCGAGCACCGCGTCGGCCTCGGGCATGTGCTCGGCGAGCTCGGCGCCGTAGCGCTCGGCCATGCAGCCGACGGCGACGACCTTCGCGCCGGTGTCGGCGGCGGCGAGCAGCGTGTCGACGGAGTCCTTCTTCGCCGATTCGACGAAGCCGCAGGTGTTGACCACCACGACGTCGGCGTCGTCGGCGTCGACGAGTTCCCAGCCGCGACCGTGCAGGTTGCCGGCGAGTTCTTCGGAATCGACCTCGTTGCGGGCGCAACCGAGCGTGACCATGGCGACTCGGCGGTGATTTTGCTCGGTTGACATGCGAGGAGCGTAACGTCCCGGCCGCCGCCCCCTGCGCACGAGCCCGTCGGGCGAAAACCCCGGCCGTGGTCAAGATTACGGCCGCCATCCGACCACTCGAACCCGCAGTTGGTTAGGCTTGCCTAACATGACAGCTCTCGCCGAGGTGCGCCCGGCCCGAGTCCGCGACGCCCGCGCGATCAAGGCGTTGATCGACCACTACGCGGGGAAAGTGGTGCTGGGCAAGGAACTCGTCACGCTCTACGAGGACATCCAGGAGTTCTGGGTCGCCGAACAGGCAGACCAGATCGTCGGCTGCGGCGCACTGCACGTGCTCTGGGAAGACCTCGCCGAGATCCGCACCGTCGCCGTCGATCCGATGGCCAAGGGCCGCGGCATCGGCCACGCGCTCGTCGCCAGCCTGGTCACCGCCGCCGGCGAGCTGGGCCTGTCCCGGATCTTCGTGCTGACCTTCGAGACCGAGTTCTTCGGCCGCCACGGCTTCCTGCCGATCGCCGACACCCCGGTCCCGCCGGACGTCTACGACGAGATCCGCCGCTCGCCGGACGAAGGCGTGGCGCAGTTCCTGGACCTCGCGCACGTGAAGCCGAACACCCTCGGCAACACGCGCATGCTGCTGCGACTGGGCTCGTGACGCGCGGAGAATGCGCATGCCACGCCAGGATCGCGGCGCTACGATGCTCGCATGAATGACTATGCGTCGTCGGCGATAACAATTCGACGGGCTCGCATCGCCGACGTGCGGACGATCAAGTCCCTGGTCGACGCCTACGCGGGCGAAGTGCTGCTGGCCAAAGAACTCGTCACCCTCTACGAGGACATCCAGGAGTTCTGGGTCGCCGAGCGCGCCGAGCCGGACGGCGCCGGCCGCGTCGTCGGCTGCGGCGCGCTGCACGTGCTCTGGGAAGACCTCGCCGAGATCCGCACCGTCGCGGTGGATCCGGCGGCGAAGGGCCACGGCATCGGCCACCGCCTCGTGCACCAGCTCGTCGACCTCGCCCGCGAGCTGGGCCTGTCCCGGGTGTTCGTGCTGACCTTCGAGACCGAGTTCTTCGGCCGCCACGGCTTCCGCACCATCGACGGCGCCCCGGTCAGCCCCGACGTCTACGAGGAGATGCGCCGCTCCGTCGACGCGGGCGTGGCGGAGTTCCTCGACCTCGCCAACATCAAACCGAACACGCTCGGTAACACCCGGATGCTCCTGGAACTCGACCGATAGCGCCCGACCGGTCGAATTCGGGGTCATCGTTCTCGTGCCGGATGCCCTAACGTCCCGCGAACACCACCTGCAACAGCTATAACACGGGGAGTGATCCGTTCGGCTCCGAGGAGACCAGCCGTGGAACGTTCCCCTGCTCGCCGTGGCTTCTTCACCTGCGCCGCGGCAACCGGCGCGCTGTTGCTCACCGCCGGCACCGCGCACGCCGACCTCAGCCAGACCCAGCTGCGGGCGGTGACCGACGAGTACCTGTACGAGTTCTCCCTCGACGCGTTCACCGAAACCCGCGCCGAGCAGCCCCACGCGGATCAGCTCGACTGGTCCTCCGACGGCTGTTCGATGTCGCCGGACAAGCCGCTGGGCTACAAGTTCCGCACCAGCTGCGAGCGGCACGACTTCGGCTACCGCAACTACAAGCGGCAGGACCGGTTCGGCGAGGACGACCGCAAGAAGGTCGACGACAACTTCAAGGCCGACATGTACTCGGTCTGCGGCAGCGACGTGGTCTGCAAGGGCACCGCGAACATCTACTACTACGCGGTGCGCGAGTTCGGCGGGACGAGCGGTTCGACCGCCGAGGCCGTCGAACTGGCGCAGGTCAAGCCGGTGCTCTCCGGCACCGGGTCGCTGCTGGAGTACCACGCGGTCAACGCCACGGGCGAGGTCGTGCGGCTCGGCGCGAACGGCTGAGCACCGAGCGCGATCGGCGGAGGGCGCGTCCAAGCGGGACGCGCCCTCCCCCGTCTTCGCCGGGTTTTTCCGCCGCCACGAAAAGGTAATGTGCCCTTCGCGCCCCGGCGCACGGCGAGAAGGGAACACGAATGGTCAAGCGGCAACTTCCGCGCTGGTCCGAACTGCGTCCGCTGCTGCGGGTCAAGCCCCCGCAGCTGAACACGACCGAGCGGCGCCTATCGGCCGCCCACTCGATCGCCGACCTGCGGGCCATCGCCCGCCGCCGGACGCCCCGCGCCGTGTTCGACTACACCGACGGCGCCGCCGAGGCCGAGATCAGCCTGCGCCGCGCCCGGCAGGCCTTCCGCAACGTCGAGTTCCGCCCCTCCGTGCTGCAGGACGTGTCCAAGGTGGACACCAGCAGGACGATCCTCGGCAGCCGCTCCGAGCTGCCGTTCTCCTTCGCCCCCACCGGTTTCACGCGCATGATGAACCACGAGGGCGAGCCCGCGGTGGCCCGCGTCGCGGCCCGCGCGGGCGTCCCCTACGCGCTGTCCACAATGGGCACCACCTCGATCGAGGACGTGGCCGCAGCGGCGCCGAACTCCCGCAAGTGGTTCCAGCTCTACCTCTGGCGCGACCGCGAGGCCAGCCGCGAGCTGGTGCAGCGCGCCCAGGACGCCGGCTACGAGGCGCTGATGCTCACCGTCGACACGCCGGTCGGCGGCGCGCGCCTGCGCGACGCCCACAACGGGCTGACGATCCCGCCGGAGCTGACGCTCAAGACCATCGCCGACGGCGCGATGCACCCGGCGTGGTGGTTCAATCTGCTCACCACCGAGCCGCTGTCGTTCGCCTCCTTCAAGCACTGGTCCGGCACCGTGCAGGAACTGATCAACTCGATGTTCGACCCGTCGCTGAACCTCGCCGACCTGGAGTGGCTGCGGGAGCTGTGGCAGGGGCCGCTGATCGTCAAGGGCATCCAGAACGCCGACGACGCCCGGCGCGTGGTCGAGCGGGGCGCGGACGCGGTGGTGCTGTCCAACCACGGCGGGCGGCAGCTCGACCGGGCCCCGACGATGCTGGAACTGCTGCCGTCGGTCCGCGAGGCCATCGGCGGCCGGGCCGAGATCCTGCTGGACACCGGCATCGTCAGCGGAGCCGACATCGTCGCGGCGATCGCGCTCGGAGCGGACTCGTGCCTGATCGGCCGGGCCTACCTGTACGGCCTGATGGCGGGCGGCGAACGCGGCGTCCAGAAGACGGTGGACATCCTCCGCGCCGAGATCGTCCGGACCCTCCAACTGCTGGGCGTCCACGCGATCGACGACCTCAACACCACCCACGCCACCCTCCGCCACGGCTGATCCTCCGCAATTTCCATTGAAATCGAACCTTCGATTTCAATGGAAATTGCGGACCGTCAGCGTGTCGGACCACGACACGCCGACGGCTGTGGACAACTCCCGCAATTTCAATGGAAATCGGACCTCTGATTTCCATTGAAATTGCGGACCGTCAGCGGCCGGGGCGCGGGTCCATCGGCTTCGCCTCGTGGCTGCTCGCCGTTCCGGCCGTCGCATCGATCGGGCCCGTCGCGTGGAACGCCTCGCACGGCCCCCCGATGTACTTCTCGAAGTCCGTCGTGATGTGGATGACCGACTTCCCGTCCGACGTCGGCAACACGGTCGGGCTGAAGTTGCGGCAGACGCTGCCCTTGTTGTAGCTGAGCTGCACCGGGGACGGGATCTCCCGCCAGCCCCGTGCCAGGTCGGACGGGTTGTCGTTGACCATCAGCGTGCGCCCGTTGCCCGGCGCCCAACCGCCGTTGTCGCCGCCGAGCATCTGGTACGCCAGCAGCAGCCGGCCGTTCGGGCCCGGCCCCGGCGCCCACGCGATCGTCGGCGTGCCCAGCGGCTGCCCGCCGGTTTCCGACACGATCTCCGTGCCCAGGTCGTACGGGTCGCCGAAATCCCAGCCGTCGGCCGAGGTCCGCATCCACACCGTGCAGATGTGCACCGGATCGTAGTTGCAGACCTCGTAGACCATCACGTAGGTGCCGTCCGGCAGCTGCCGGATCCCGGACATCCCGGGACGCACCGTGAACTTGTCGTTCTTCAGCGTTTCCCGCGAATCGGTCCAATTGCGACCGTCCGCGGAACGCACCTGGACCATCTTCTGGTCGTGCTTCGGATCGCCGTCGTCGGAATAGAACGCGACCAGATCGCCCTGCGCGGACACCGTGAACTCGGGCTCCCACACGCCCGGCCCGACCGGCGCCTGCACGATGGTCGACAGGAAGCTCCAGGTGCGCCCGTGGTCGTCGCTGCGCCACACCCGGATGCTGCTCTGCCGCTCCTCCGGGTCCGCGCCGACGCCGGCGGTGCCCGCCCACAGCAGGGTTCCGGCCGGCATGTCGCCCACCTGTCGCGGCAACTCGTACAGCGTCGAGCAGCACATGCCCTTCGCGTCCGCGCCCTCCGGGTCGCGGATCTCGCCGATCTGCCGGAACGTCTCGCCGTCGTCACGGCTTTCGTAGATGACCGCGAAACCGGCGCGGTCCACATAGGTCGTCATGCTGGCCAGCACGCGCCCGTCGGCCAGGCCGGAGTGCTGCAACCGCACCATTCGCGGATAGCTGCTGCCACCGGTGCGCAACAGCTCACCCTTGTCCACATCGGACGGCGCTACATCCTGCCCTCCGGCCGGGACACCAGAAGCGATCTGCTGAAATCCCACCACCAGCAGCAACGCGGCGAACAGCACCGATAACCAGGCGCGGACTTTCCGGACGACCATGCGAGAGCCCTTCGAAATCGCGGCGGATAAACCGTCAGCGGGCGGGACACTATCGCACGGAACCGGGAGATCAACCCTTCGAACAATTCCGTTCAGCGCAATCTGAGAAGCGCAAACGGAGCAGTGCGAACCCGGCAGAACCGGCCGAGAAAATGCCGTTTAAAACGCGGAAAACGGCAACGTCCCCGCATCCAGGAGATGCGGGGACGCCGGAATCACTCGGCATCCGGTGGCGGCCCGCCGCGGATCGAGAACAGCGTGTTCTCCAGCTCGTCCGGCTTGACCAGCACCTCGCGCGCCTTCGAGCCCTCCGACGGACCGACGACGCCGCGCGACTCCAGCAGGTCCATCAGCCGGCCGGCCTTGGCGAACCCGACCCGCAGCTTGCGCTGCAACATCGAGGTGGAGCCGAACTGGCTGGTCACCACCAGCTCGGTGGCCTGCAGCAGGACGTCGAGGTCGTCGCCGATGTCGGAGTCGACTTCCTTCTTCTCGCCCGCCTTGGCCGCCGTGACGCCGTCGGTGTACTCCGGTTCGGCCTGGTCCTTGGTGTACGAGACGATGCGGTGGATCTCGTCGTCACCGACGAACGAGCCCTGCACCCGGACCGGCCGGGACGCCCCCATCGGCAGGTACAGCGCATCGCCCATGCCGATCAGCTTCTCGGCACCCGGCTGGTCCAGGATGACCCGCGAGTCGGTCAGCGACGACGTCGCGAACGCCAACCGCGACGGCACGTTCGTCTTGATCAGGCCCGTCACCACGTCCACCGACGGGCGCTGGGTCGCCAGCACCAGGTGGATGCCGGCGGCCCTCGCCTTCTGGGTGATCCGCACGATGGCGTCCTCGACGTCGCGCGGCGCGGTCATCATCAGGTCGGCGAGCTCGTCGACGATGGCCAGGATGTACGGGTACGGCCGGTACTCGCGCTCGCTGCCCAGGGGCGCGGTGATCTCGCCCGAGGAGACCTTCCGGTTGAAGTCGTCGATGTGGCGCACCCGGTTGGCCTGCATGTCCTGGTAGCGCTGCTCCATCTCCTCCACCAGCCAGGCCAGCGCGGCGGCGGCCTTCTTCGGCTGGGTGATGATGGGCGCGATCAGGTGCGGGATGCCCTCGTACGGCGTCAGCTCCACCATCTTCGGGTCGATCAGGATCATCCTGACCTCCTGCGGGGTGGCCCGCGCGAGCAGCGACACCAGCATCGAGTTGACGAAGCTGGACTTACCGGACCCGGTCGAGCCGGCCACCAGCAGGTGCGGCATCTTCGCCAGGTTCGCGGTGACCATGTGGCCTTCGATGTCCTTGCCCAGCCCCATCACCAGCGGGTGGCTGTCCTTGCCCGCCTCGGCGGAGCGCAGGACGTCGCCCAGCCGCACCATCTCCCGGTCGCTGTTGGGCACCTCGATGCCCACCGCGGACTTGCCCGGGATCGGCGCCAGCAGCCGGACGTTGTCGGTCGCGGCGGCGTAGGCGATGTTCTTGGTCAGCGCGGTGATCTTCTCGACCTTCACGCCGGGGCCGAGCTCGACCTCGTAGCGGGTCACGGTCGGCCCCCGGGTGAAGCCGGTGACCTGGGCGTCGATGTTGAACTGCTCCAGCACCGCGGTGATCGCCTCGATCATGGCGTCGTTGGCGCGGCTGCGGCTCTTCGGCGGGTCGCCGTCGGTGAGCACGTCCAGCGGCGGCAACTGGTAATCGCCTTCGACGCTGCGGCTGATCTGCGGCTTGCTGCTCTTCTTCGGCTTCTCCTCGGCGGCTTCGGCGACCGGCTTGGCGGGCACCGCGGCGGCCTTCGCCTTGGCGGGCTTGGCCTGCTCTTCGGGCACGTCCTCCAGCGACAGCTGCCGGTCCTCTTCGGACATCGCCGCCTGGCGACGGCGGGACGGCCTGCGCAGCTTGACCGAAGCCGGATCGGCCTCCAGCTCCTTGGTGGCGGCAGCCGCCGGGCGGGCCTCCTCGGCCTCCTGCCCGAGACCGCGCAACCGGGCCGCCACCTCGCGCACCGGCGTGCCGGTGAGCACGAGCAGTCCGAACAGGCCGATCAGCACCAGCACCGGCGCCGCGACCCAGCCGGTGAGCCCGTGCGCGAGCGGGCCGCCGGCGACGAAGCCCAGGGCTCCGCCGGCGTTCGCCCAGTTCTCGGGGTCGAGCGGGGCGCCGGACACGATGTGCAGGACGCCGAGCGTGGTGAAGATCAGCAGCATCGACCCGATCACCACGCGGGGCCGCGCCTCGGCGCTGGTCTCGGTGCGCATCAGCAGCACGGCGGTGATCAGCAGCACGATCGGCAGCACCACGGCCGCCACGCCGATGACCGAGCGCAGCGCCCAGTCGAACCAGTGCCCGACCGGGCCGCCGGCCTGCCACCAGACGCCGGCGGCGGCGATCACCGCGGTCGCGAGGAAGATCAGCGCCAGCCCGTCGCGCCGGTGCGCGGGGTCGAGTTCCTTGGTCTTGCCCACCGCCCGGACCACACTCCCGACGCCGCGCGCGATGCTCCCGCCGCCCTTGGAACTCGTCCTGGCGGATCGCTTCGGTGCTGGTCTGCGGGGTGCGTGCGTCGATCCGGGGCGGGGCTTGGCGCTCCCGGTGCTCTTCCGCGTGGTGCCCGACCTGCCCGATCCGCCACTCCTGGCAGCGGAGCCGTTACTCTTGGTCGCGCTTTTGCCACGCGACGAGCCCCGTCCCCCGTTCGATGTCCGGCTCGCCATGCCCCACACGGTATCTCCACCCGCCTCGCGCGTCACACCAGCCACGGGAGATCGCAGGTCGGCCGTTTTTCGGGCAATCCGCTCCAACCGGCGCAGCGCGCGTGAGATCCTCGACCATCATGGTCGCCCTACCTTCCAGTCCGAACGAGCCGACACGCCGAACCGACCGCGAGAAGCTGTTCCGCGACGCGCCGCTGCTGTGGCGCGCGCTGATGCGGGTCGACCGCGCGATCATCGGGCTGACCGGGCGCCTGGAGGTCACCGGCGACGTGCCGGATTCGGTGCGCGGCAAGCCGCTGCTGCTGGCCGCCAACCACATCGGCAACCTCGACGCGCTGGTGCTGATCGCGGCCTGCCGCACCCGCCGCCTCGCGCCGCGCTTCCTCGCCACCGGCGGGCTCTTCGACACGCCGGTGCTGGGCACGGTGCTCCGCACCTGCCGGCACGTCCGCGCCGATCGCGGCAAGAGCACCGCGGGCGAGGCGCTGGGCCGGGTCATCACGGCGCTGACCAGCGATCACCACCCGGTGCTGATGTACCCGGAGGGTCGCATCACCCTCGAACCGGACATGTGGCCGGAGCGCGGGAAGACGGGCGTGGCCCGGATGGCGCTGGCCTCCGGCGCCGCGGTGGTGCCGGTCAGCCAGTGGGGCGCCCACGAGGCGATGTGCTACGGCATGGTCCGCGTCGAGAAGACCGGCGACCTCTGGATCCTGTTCGCGTCGTGGCTGCGAGCCGTCCGCCGCCGGCCGAAGCTGAAGGTCCACTTCGGAGCGCCGGTGGACCTCAGCGACCTGTCCGCGGACCGGGTCGGCGACGCGACCAGGGCCCGCGACCGCATCATGCGGGCCATCGCAACCGGCATGGTGCCGCTGCGCGAGGGAGAACTCGGAGCGCCCCACCACTTCGACCCGACGCGCCCGGCCACCGACAAACCCAGCCCCTGGCGCTCGTGAGCCCGTCCGGTAAGCCGAAGGGGTTCCGGTAGAGCATTTCTCGCCAATGTCGCGGCCCCACCGGGGCTGATCCCGTTAACTGTCCACACTGGTCGCCATTCGGGCGCACCAAATTGGACAGACGGGGCAAACATGAGAAAAGTCGTCACCGCTGCCATGGCAGCCGGTCTGCTGGTCGGTTTGTCGCCTGCCATCGGCTCGGCAACGGCCGCGCCCGGACCGGTCTTCCAGCCCGCACCGGTCGAATGGGGCCAGTGCGAGGACGCGAACCTGCAGAAGGCCGGGGCGGAGTGCGGGATGGTCACCGTCCCGATGGACTACGCCGATCCGGCGGGCGAGCAGGTCTCGCTCGCGGTCTCGCGGATCAAGCACACCGTGCCCGACGACCAGTACCAGGGCGTCATGCTGGTCAACCCGGGCGGACCGGGCGGATCCGGGCTGACCCTGTCGATGCTCGGCGCGTACGTGCCGAAGGGCGCCGGCGCCGCCTACGACTGGATCGGGTTCGACCCGCGCGGGGTGGGCTCCAGCCGGCCTGCGCTCTCCTGCGACCCGAACTACTTCTCCTACAACCGCCCGCACTACGTGCCGACCGCCCCGGAGCTGGAGAAGACCTGGCTCGACCGGTCCGAGGGCTACGCGCGGGCGTGCGGGAACAACGGCAAGCTGATCGAGCACATCAAGACCACGGATGTCGTCGAGGACATGGACAGCATCCGGAAGGCGCTGGGCGTCGAGCAGATCAACTACTACGGCTTCTCGTACGGCACGTACCTCGGCCAGGTCTACGGCACCCTGCACCCCGAGCGGATGCGCCGGGTCGTGATGGACGGCGTCGTGAACGTCGACGACGTCTGGTACGACGCGAACCTGAACCAGGACGTGGCCTTCGACCGCAACATCAAGATCTTCTTCGACTGGATCGCGAAGAACGACGCCACCTACCACCTGGGCACCACCGGCGCCGACGTGGAGAAGCTCTACTACGAGCAGCTCGCCAAGCTCGACCAGCAGCCGGCCGGCGACGTGATCGGCTCCGACGAGTGGACCGACCTGTTCCTGAACGCGGGCTACTCGCAGGCGACCTGGGACCGCCGCGCCAAGGCGTTCTCGGGCTGGGTGCACAACGGCGACTGGGAGTCGCTGAAGAAGGTCTACGACGGCGCCAACCCGCCCGGCGACGACAACGGCTTCGCGGTCTACCTGGCGGTGCAGTGCACCGACGTGAAGTGGCCGCGGAGTTGGCAGCAGTGGAGCAAGGACAACTGGGAGGTGTACGCGAAGGCGCCCTTCGAGACGTGGGCCAACGCCTGGTACAACGCGCCGTGCCGCTCGTGGCCGGCGAAGCCGGGCAAGCCGGTCGAGGTCGACGGCAGCAAGGTTACCGACGCGCTGCTGATCAGCGAGGAACTGGACGCCGCGACCCCGTTCCCCGGCGCGCTGGAAGCCCGCAAGCGCTTTCCGAACGCCAGCCTGATCAGCCTTCCCGGCGGCACCACGCACTCGGGCTCGCTCGGCGGAAACGCCTGCCTGGACGACCAGATCGCCGACTACCTGGCCACCGGCAAGCTGCCGGCCCGCAAGCCAGGTGACGGTCCGGACACCACGTGCGAGCCGCTTCCGCAACCGACCCCGGAGGGCGTGGGCGCGCTGAAGATCCGCCCACAACAACCCGCGGTCCTGCAAGAAGCCCTGCAAGCGAACTGGCATTGATAACCCGCTGAAGGGCCGGGCTCCACACGGAGACCGGCCCTTCGTCGTCGGCGCCCGGGAACAAGCGAAGTGCCGGCCTCCGCGCGGGAGGCCGGCACTTTGTCCTAGGTGACGAGGTCGTGCGTCAGTGGTCCAAGATCGGCGCGTTGACGCAGTTGTTGATCTGCGGGGACGCGATCGGCGCCACGATGGCGAGGACGCCGACGTTGTTGCCGCACGCCTGGATCGGCAGCACGCTGACGTTGTTGTCGTTCAGGACGTTGATCCCGTCGTTGCCGTAGCTGTCGGCGAACGCGGGGGAACCGATCGCCAGCATTGCGGCCGCGGCAGTGGCAGCGCCGAAGAGTCGAGCGGAAGTACGCACTTCAGACCCCAATCTCCCGTTGGTGATTCCTCCGGTCCAGGAGTCCGAATGCGCCCCGAACCGGCGAGACCCACCCTCGCAGTGGATCTCCAGGCAGGCCCGCCGTGCGCTCCCAACGGGTTCCGCAGATCACCCACTGGAGATCCCGGACACCGACAGCGATCAACAATAGTCGGCAAAACGGACTAATGAGTCACTCGACCAGGTGATCGGTTCAGGATCCGACAGGGAGCACGTTCGGCACGATCATCGGCCGCCGGCGGTAGGTCTCGGCCACCCACCGCCCGACCACCCGGCGCACCGCCTGGGCGATCCGGTGGGTGTCGGCGATGCCCTCCGCCTCGGTGCGGGCCAGCTCCATCTCGACCAGCGGCACCACGTCGTCCAGCGCCTTCGGATCGTCGGAGAAGCCGCGACCGGAGATCGTCGGGGACGACACCGCCCGGCCGGTCGACGCCTCCACAGCGACCGTGATCGCGATGAACCCGCCCTCGCCCAGCACCAGCCGGTCGGAGAGCGTGGACTCGCCCACGTCACCGACGGACAGGCCGTCGACGTAGACGTGCCCCACCTCGACCCGGCCGGCGATCGCGGCGATGCCGTCCACCAGGTCGACCACGACGCCGTCCTCGGCGATCACCACGCGATCCGCCGGAACCCCGGTCAGCCGCGCCAGTTCGGCGTTCGCCCGCAGGTGCCGCCACTCGCCGTGCACCGGCATCACGTTGCTCGGCCGCACCGCGTTGTAGAGGTACAGCAGCTCGCCCGCCGAGGCGTGCCCCGACACGTGCACCTTCGCGTGGCCCTGGTGCACCACGTCGGCGCCGAGCCGGACCAGGCCGTTGACCACGCTGAACACCGCGGTCTCGTTGCCGGGGATCAGCGAGGACGCCAGCACCACGGTGTCGCCGGCGCGGATGTGGATCTGCTTGTGCTCACCGCGCGCCATCCGGGACAGCGCCGAAAGCGGCTCGCCCTGCGACCCGGTCGAGACGAACGCCACCATGTGCTCGGGCATCGCCAGCGCCTCGTCGAGGTCGACCAGCAGGCCATCCGGCACGCGCAGCATGCCCAGATCGTTCGCGATGCCCATGTTGCGCACCATCGAACGGCCGACGAAGCACACCTTGCGGCCGTGCGTCTCGGCCACGTCCAGCACCTGCTGCACGCGGTGCACGTGGCTGGCGAAGCACGCCACGATCACGCGCTGGGTCGCCTTGCCGATCACCCGGTCCAGCACCGGCCCGATCTCGCGTTCGGGCGTGACGAACCCCGGCACCTCGGCGTTAGTGGAGTCCACCAGGAACAGGTCCACGCCCTCGTCGCCGAGCCGGGAGAAGCCGGCGAGGTCGGTCAGCCGGTTGTCCAGCGGCAGCTGGTCGAGCTTGATGTCACCGGTGTGCAGCACGACCCCGGCCGGGGTCCGGATGGCGACCGCCAGCGCGTCCGGGATCGAGTGGTTGACCGCGAAGAACTCGAGCTCGAAGGCGCCGTGCTTGCTGCGCTGCCCCTCGGCCACCTCCACCAGCACCGGGTCGAGCCGGTGCTCGCGGCACTTGGCCGCCAGCAGGGCGAGGGTGAACTTCGACCCCACCACCGGCAGGTCCGGCCGCAGCCGCAGCAGGAACGGCACCGCCCCGATGTGGTCCTCGTGCCCGTGCGTGAGCACCAGCGCGTCGATGTCGTCCAGCCGGTTCTCGATCGCGGCGAAGTCCGGCAGGATCAGGTCCACGCCCGGCGCGTCGTCCTCGGGGAACAGGACACCGCAGTCGACGATCAGCAGCCGGCCCGCGTGCTCGAACACGGTCATGTTCCGGCCGACCTCGCCGATGCCGCCGAGCGCTACGACGCGCAGCCCACCGTCGGCCAACGGGGGTGGTGGGGCCGACGATGTCGGCGTCACCGGGTGGTACTCGGTGGCTGTCGCCTTTGCGCTCAACGCTGGTTCACCTCTGTGCGGCGTCCGGATTGACCAGTACCAGGCCAGCATCCCACAGGTCGCTGGTGATCAACCGCACCTGCTCCTCGGTCGCCGCGGGCAGCGGCAGCCGCGGCTGCCCGGTCTCGTAGCCGCACAACCGGAGCGCCGTCTTCGAGAAGATCACCCCGCCGACGAAGTTCATCGACCGGTACACCGGCAGAAGTCCATTGTGGACCTCCCGGGCGCCGACGACGTCACCCGCCTCGTAGGCGTCCAGCATCTTGCGCAGCCGGTCCCCCACCACGTGGCCGATCACGCTGACGAAGCCGACCGCGCCGACCGACAGCCAGGGCAGGTTCAGCGGGTCCTCGCCCGAGTAGTAGGCGAGGTCGGTGCTGGCCAGCACCTCGCTGCCGGCCAGCAGGTCGTGCTTGGAGTCCTTGACCGCCTGGATCCGCGGGTGCTCCGCCAGCCGCTTCAACGTGTCGACCTGGATCGGCACGATGGAGCGCGGCGGGATGTCGTAGAGCATCACCGGCAGCTCGGTGGCGTCGGCGACCGTCCAGAAGTGCTGGAACAGCCCTTCCTGCGGCGGGCGCGAGTAGTACGGCGTCACGACCAGCAGGCCGTGCGCACCGGCGTGCTCAGCGGCGCGCGCGAGCTCGACCGAGTGCTCGGTGTTGTTGGTGCCGACGCCGGCCACCACGGCCGCACGGTCGCCCACCGCCTCGACCACGGCGCGCAGCAACTGCTGCTTCTCGTGGTCGCTGGTCGTGGGGCTCTCGCCGGTGGTGCCGTTGACGACCAAGCCGTCGTTGCCGACGCTGTCGACCAGATACGTGGCGAGCTCCTGCGCCAGCTTCAGGTCGAGCTTTCCGTCTTCGTCGAACGGCGTGACCATGGCGGTCAGGACGCGGCCGAACGGGCGGCCCGGACTGGCAGTGGGGCAGACGGTCATGGCCCTGACGCTACCTGGTGAGTTCCCTGTTCAGAGCGGCCGGATCAGCCTCAGCGCACATTCGGGAAACCCGGCGTCCGCAGGCCCGGGAACGCCGTGTTTCTTCCGGTCCGGCCGCCGCCGCGCGAGCGAGTTTCCGCCCCTCGCGTCAAAAAGACCGGCGCAGGTCCTCGACCGCGAGCACATCGGCCTCGTTGCCCTCGGACGTGACCTTCGCTGCACGACGGCTGAAGGCGTGCAGGATCAGCTCGCTGGGCTCGCCGACGAAGCGCACCGTGCGCGGGCCGCGCTTGGCCGCGATCTCGGTGCCGTCCGGGCGCCGCAGCACCACGCCCACCGGGCTGCGCCCGTAGAACATCTTCGCGACCCGGGTCAGCGACTTCCACAGCGCTTCCTCGCGCTCCGGGTCGGACGGACGCGGCTGCCAATCCGGCTGAGCCCGCCGGACGTCCTCGTGGTGCACGTAGAACTCGGCGGCGTTGACCGCCTCGTCCACGCCGGAGAAGCCGAGCGGGTTCCACTTCGGCGGCCCCTGCCGGATCTGGTCGATCAACTCCGGCCAGGACAGCGCGCGCAGCTCGTTCTGGATGCGCTCGCTGCGATCGACGAGCGCCTTCACGAACTTGCCCGCCACCGCGTCCGGCCGCCGTTCGCGCACCACGAGGTGCACCGCGAGGTCCTTGGTACTCCACCCGGCGCACAGCGTCGGCGCATCCGGGCCGAGCCGCTCGAACAGGTCGCACAACTGCTGGCGCTCATCGCTGGCCACACCCATGCGCCCACTCTAGCCACCGCCGATGCTCGGGGTGGCGCAGGAGATCACTTCGTCGCGGAAGTCTGCAGCTTGTCGCCGGACGCGCTGTAGAGGGCGCAGTAGATGCTCTGCGAGCCGGTCTTCCGGTCGCCTTCGGACTGGCGGTGTGCGTTCCAGTCCTGTTCCGAGGGGACGAGAGTGACGTAGCGCAACGTGGTCTGCTTGCCCGGCGCGACGACCTTGTCCGAGGCGAAGTACATCGAGCAGTAGCCCTCGCCGTATGCGACCAGCACGTCCTTGCCGGGGTAGGCCGTGTCGTAGCCGCTGGAGCTGAACGCGGAGCCCGACGCGTAGAACTCGAAGTCGTGCGGGTCGGAGCAGGACGTCGTGTTGTTGATGGGCTTGCCCGCGGTGATCTTCCCGGTGCCGCAGTCCTTGGCGTCGGGGTCGAAACCGGCGACGTCGCCGCCCTCGCCGAACACCAGGGTCGAATCCATCGCGGCCGGTGCACCTCCGCCGACCAGCGCGAACCGCCCGACCAGGAGCCCGGCGACGAACAGCACGACGACGGCGACGGCCGCAGCGATCAGCCACGGGCCCTTGGAACGCTTCGGCTTCGGCGCCCCCGGGGCGACCCGGGTGGGGCTGCCGACCGACAGGGTCTGGTCCGGGTTGCCGCCGTTGGCGGGAGCGCTGTCCAGCAGCGCCCGGATCTGCGGGCCGGTGAACCGCGCCCGCGGATCGGCGATCAGCAGCCCGGTGATCACCGAGCCGATCATGCCGTGCGGGCCGGACAGGCGGGGCGGATCGTTGAGCACCGCGTGCAGCGTGGCGGCCGTCGTCTGCCGCTCGAACGGAATCCAGCCCTCGACCGCGAAGAACAGCGTCGCGCCCAGCGACCACAGGTCGCTTGCCGGCGAGGCGTCCGCGCCCTTGATCCGCTCCGGCGCCATGAACGACGGCGAGCCGACGATCGCGCCGCTGCTGGTCAGCCGCGGGTCGTCCAGGGTCTGGGCGATCCCGAAGTCGGCCAGCTTGACCCGGCCGTCAGCGACCATGATGTTGCTCGGCTTCACGTCGCGGTGCACGATCCCGGCCGCGTGCGCGGTCTCCAGCGCGGAAAGCACCTGGCGGGTCAGGTCCACGGCCTGCTCTGGCCGCAGCGGACCCCACTGCGCGACGTAGTCGCTGAGGGTGACCGCCTGCACCAGCTCCATCACGATGTACGTGACGCCGGACTCGGCCAGCACGTCGTGCACCGTGACCACCGCCGGGTCGTTCAGCCGTCCCGCGGTGCGCGCCTCGCGGAGCACCCGCTCCTCGAAGACCTGCCGCTCGGCCGGGGGCACGCCGTCGGGCAGGTGCAGTTCCTTGATCGCGACCTCGCGGCCGATGACCTGGTCCCAGGCACGCCAGACGATCCCCATGCCGCCGCGTCCGAGCTCCTGGACGACCTGGTACCGACCGCCGATCACCCGGGCCTGCTGCCCTGGCCCGATCTGCTCAACCACTGCGCCGTCCTCCACCGAAGTCCTCGCGCGCGACCACGCAGCGCAAACGTTCCCGCCTCGCCGTTCATCCAATCAGATGAGCCGGATAGGTCCTTTGACTGTGCGGCGGACCGATCGGTTCCCTGCTGGGGCGGGACCGCTGCCGGCTGCCCGGGATGCGCGGACGGCCGGCGCCCCAGGCGGGAGCCGGCCGTCCGATTCGCGAAAACCTGGCGAACCCGGTTCAGCCCTCGGTGACGAACGGGCTGGACGCGATCTCGGTGCCGTCCTTCAGCGTGGTGATCTCGAAGTCGCTGAACACGTTCGGCACGGCCTTCTGCAGCTGCCGCAGGCACTCGATGGCGAGGGCCCGGATCTCGACGTCGGCCTGCTCGGAGGCGCGCATCGCCACGAAGTGCCGCCACGCCCGGTAGTTGCCGGTCACCACGATCCGCGTCTCGGTCGCGTTGGGCAGCACCGCGCGGGCCGCCTGCCGGGCCTGCTTGCGGCGCAGCGTCGCCTTCGGCTCGTCGGCGAACTTCTCCTCGAGCGCGGCGAGCAGCTCGGTGTACGCGGCGACGCTCGCCTCGGTGGCCTGCACGAACTTCTCGTGCAGCTCCGGGTCACCGGCGATGACGTCGGGCTCGACCATCGCGGCGTCGCGCTCCGGCACGTACCGCTGCGACAGCTGCGAGTAGGAGAAGTGCCGGTGCCGGATCAGCTCGTGGGTCAGCGAGCGCGACATCCCCGACAGGTAGAAGGACACGGAGCCGTGCTCCAGCACGGACAGGTGGCCGACCTCGAGGATGTGCTTCAGGTAGCCAGCGTTGGTGGCGGTGGCCGGGTTCGGCTTGCGCCACGACTGGTAGCACGCGCGACCGGCGAACTCCGCGAGCGCCTGCCCGCCGTCGGCGTCGGTCGACCAGGGCACGTCCTCCGGCGGGAAGAACTCGGTCTTGCCGATCAGCTGCACTTTCGGCCGCACGATCTCGGTCACGACGGGCGGGCCCCTTTCCTGCTCTGGACGGCGGTCGACGACTGCCGTTTGCGACTCCCCATGTGTGCATCGAGCGTAACCGGCGGTCCCGACAAGATCCCATGACGCCAGATGACACCATCAGGTCATTGCATGACGCCATAGATGAAGTCATAGTGGTGTCATGGATCTGAGCCCTTACATCGAGCAGCTTCGCGAGGACCTGAGCTCCGCCGCCTCCGCCGGGGACGACCAGACCCGGCAGACCGCGGCGGTGCTGTCCGGCGCGATCGAGCCGGCCGCACGGCTGGCGATCATGAACGCACTGTCCGACCTGGCAGCGGAGGTGACGACCCTGCTGGACGGCCAGGTCGTCGACATCCGCCTCGACGGCCGCGACGTCCGAGTGGTGGTCAGCGGCGACACCGCACCACCCACGGTGGAGGACGAGGCCGAGCCGCCGCCACCACCGCCGAGCGGCGACAGCGGTGACATCAGCCGCATCACGCTCCGCCTGATGGAGGAGATCAAGTCGCAGGCCGAACAGGCCGCGTCGAGCCAGGGCGTGTCGTTGAACACCTGGGTCGCGCAGGCGGTTCAGGGTGCGCTGCACACCGGGCGGCCGCGCGGCCCGTGGGACCACCCGCGGCACGGTCGCGGCCGACCATGGGGACCGCCCGGCGGCGGCCCGCGCGGGCGGTGGCGCGGCGAGCCCGGCTCGCGGGTGCGCGGCTGGGTCGAAGGCTGAGAGGAGGGGATCGCGATGACGAACGACGAGACCACGGGCGGCGGCCCGGCCGAGCCCGCCGACCGGCCGGACGCGGAGGAGCGGTCGAGCGCCGAGGAGCGGTTGGCCGAACTGGTGCGCAGCCAGGACTTCGACACCGCCGGGCCGATTCGCATCGACATCGGCAACAGCCTGGGGCCGGTCGTGATCGAGTTGGCCGAAACCGCGACGACCCACGTCGAGGTCCGGCACGATGCAGCCGCCAGCGGACCGGACTGGCGCGGCGGCCTGACCGGGCTGCTGAGCTGGGTCACCGAGCAGTTCAGCGAGGCCGGCATCCGCACCGGTGGCGAGGCCGACCGCGGGCGCGGGGCGCAGGAGCCGATCTCCGAGGCCGTGCGGCGGACGCGGATCGACCTCACCGGCAACCGGCTCGCCGTCCGGACCCCGGCCAACGCCCCGCTGCGCAACGTCCCGCTGGCGGTCAAGGTTCGCGCCCCGCTGGACTCGGAGGTCGGGGTGCACTCCAGCTCCGGCGAGATCAGCGTGACCGGCACGGCCGGGCGGATCAACGTTCAGGCCGGTTCCGGCACGGTGTCGATCGAGCGGGCGTCGGATCGGGCCACGATCCGGTCCGGTTCCGGCCAGCTCCGGCTGGGCACGATGGCCGGCGGCGTGCATGCGCGCAGCGGGAGCGGCGACGTCGAGATCGCCGTGATCGAGACGGCGTCGTCGGTGGCCACCGGCAGTGGGAACGTGTGGCTCGGCACCGTGTCCGGTGACGTGCTGGTGCGTTCCGGCAGCGGCGACCTGACGGTCGCGGACGCGACCGCCGGGCAGGTCGAGCTGATCACCGGCTCCGGCGAGTTGCAGGTGTCCGTCCATCGCGGAACCTCCGCGGAGGTGGACCTCACCTCGTCCACCGGCACGGCGAGCAGCGACCTGGTGGTCTCCGAAGTACCGCCCGAGAAGGAACCGAAGCTGCAGATCTTCGGCCGCACAGGAACGGGTGATGCCATGTTGACGACAGCCACGTGAAACGTGGAAGGCCTGGTACGAGCGCCGAACGGCGTCGATGGATCGGCCGCACGACGACCGATCCATCGACGCGGCCGGGCTCGTCGCCGCGGGTGGTCAGCCGCCGGTGCCGTACTTCTGCGGAGGCAACATGGCCTGTGCATCGATGCCGCGGAACCACAGGCCGATCATGAAAGCGGTGGTGGCTTCCAGCAGCGACGCTCGTTCCAGCGGGCCTCCGTCGGCCGGTACGCAGCCGATGTCGGTCACCAGCGACCGAACGGTGGCGATCGCCTCGTCGTCGTCCCCGCACAGCGGAACGACCAGCGGTCGGCCGTCGAAAACCGGTGGGGTCGAACGCCAGACGGATTCGTGGCAGGTGTTGAAGGCCTTGACGACGTGCGCCCCGACCGCCTGGCCGGCGATCCGTTCGGCCATCGAGGTTCCGGTGGGGAGGTCGAGGGTGAAGCGATCGGGGATAACGGCGTTCGTGCAGTCGATCAACACCTTGCCCTGCAAGGTGCCGACCTCGGCTCCGGCGGCGGTGAGCACGTCGGCGACCGCCGAGTGCGGCACGGCGACGAGGACGACATCGCCGAACTCGGTGGCTTCCGCGAAGGTTCCGCTCCGCGCCGACGGCCCGAGCCGCTCCGCGAGTGCGCTTGCCTTGGCCGGGTCGCGACCACTCACTATCACGTGGTGACCGGCTCGCGTCCACTGTGTACCGAGTGCGTCGGCCATGTTCCCGGCGCCCAGAATCCCGATTCGCACAGGTCTCTTCTCTCTTTCGTTCGAGTTCTCCGGTGGGATGCCGGTCCGACGCTAAGCGGCCCGATGGCTACCAATCGGTGTCCCACGGCCGGGCAGGATGGGGTTCCAGGCAGGTGAGGAGAGTCCCATGACCGAGATGTCCGAGGCGTTGCCCGCGAACAGCGAGTTCCTCGCCGACTGCCGGGCACGGTTGGCGTTCGACCTGCTGTCTAACACGTGGAATCCGGTGGTCGTCTGGGCGCTCCGCAAGGGGCCGTTGCGTCCGATCGACCTGCGGCGGCAGATCGGTGGCATCCGCACCAAGGTGCTTTCCGAGACGCTGCGCCGGCTCCAGTACAACGGCCTGATCGACCGGTGCACCTACCGGGAGGCTCCGCCCCGCGTCGAGTACCGGCTGACCGAGCTGGGCGAGAGCCTGCTGGGCCCGATCGGGATGCTCGGCGAATGGGGATTCCGCCACGGCGACGAAGTCATGGCGGCGCAAGAAGAACACGACCGCGCGGACGGCACCTGCGCGAGCTGAACGCGCGCCGCCCGCACGGTCACCGCTCTCGGCGGGCTTCCGCGATCAGCGGCCGGCAGCGCGGAGCGGCTTGGCCAGGTCTCCCCTGGCGCCGACCACGACGTCATCGAGACCGAGCCAGGACGCCATGTCGCGCAACGCGGCGGACAGCTCCGGCACGACCTCGCCCGAATCGTGGCCGGCTTCGAGGAACGCGCCCGGTACCCGCAGCACGCCGGCGGCGCGGTCGGCCTTCAGGTCGACGCGGGCCACCAGCTCACCGTTGAGGAGGAAGGGGAAAACGTAGTAGCCGAACTGCCGCTTGGGCTCGGGCACGTAGATCTCGATGCGGTAGCGGAACTCGAAAAGCCGTTCGGCGCGGGAACGTTCCCAGATCAGCGGGTCGAACGGGCAGAGCAGCGCACGGCCGGTGACCTTCCTGGGGATGCGGGCCGCGGTGTAGCGGTACGCGGGCTGCCGCCAGCCCTGCACCGCGACCGGTTCCAGCACACCGTCCTCCACCAGCTCGGCCACGGCCTGCTGGGACTGCGCGGGCGAAAGCCGGTAGTAGTCCCGCAGATCCGGTTCGGTGGCAACGCCGAGCGCGTGCGCGGACCGCTCCACCAGCGCGCGAATCGCCTCGTCGTCCTCCGGTTCGTGCGCGAGGACATCCGCTGGCAGCACGCGTTCGGGAAGGTCGTAGAGCCGCTCGAAGCCGCGTCGGGTGCCGGTGGTCAGCTCGCCCATCGCGAACAGCAGTTCGCAGGCCCGTTTCGTGTCGGTGCGGTTCCACCAGGGCCCCCTCCCCTGGCGTTCGCCGCCGCCGAGCTCGCGTTCCAGGCCACCCGCGCCGATCGGCCCGAGTTCCTTCACCGCGGTCAGCACGTCGTCGATCAGCTGGGGCGAGCGTTCCAGCAGCTCGCGGCTGCGCCGTCGCCAAGCCCCGCCGTACTCCCGCATCCGCCACCGCAGCAGCGGCCAGTCCTCGATCGGGATCAGCGACGCTTCGTGCGCCCAGTACTCGACGAGCAGGCGTGGTTGCCGCGACCGGTGCGTCCAGGCCGCCGTATCGAGTAGCTCGGCCGCGTAGCCGCCGAGCCGGCTGAACAGCGGCATGTAGTGGGCCCGGACGGCCACGTTGACCGAGTCGAGCTGCAGGAGCTTGGTGCGGGCCAGGGCACGCTGCAGGTGTCGGCGCGTCACCTCGCCGCGCGGCGGCGGGTCGGCGAATCCCTGGGCGGCCAAAGCGAGTCGGCGTGCGGTGTCGCGGCTCATGGTCTGCACCCGCCAGATCGTGCCAGCAACCCCCGACAACCCGATCACCAGCGGCCCGTTCTGCCGCGCCCCCGGGCCGATTCACCCGGAACCGGAAGTCCCGGTACCGGTTGCAGGGCGGCCGGTTCGGTAACCGTTCGGGCACGTTAGGTTGTCGCCATGGCTGATGCCGATGTGCGGGAAGCTGTGCCGTCCGATGCCGCGGAGATCGCTCGCATCCAGCTGACGACGTGGCGCACCGCCTTCACCGAGCTGCTGCCCGCGGCGGTGCTGGACGAGTTGGACAGCGCGGCGACCGAGCAGGAGTGGCGGCACGCCCTGACCGACGGTCCGGCCGCGGTGCTGGTCGCGACGGAAGGCCCGTGGATCGTGGGGTTCTGCGCGGCAGGCCCGGCCCCGGAGGCGGAGGTGGCGGCGGCCAACGGCACCCTGCCGGCGGATGCGGCCACGGTCGCGCTGGTCAGCACGCTGCTGGTGGAGCCGCGCTGGGGACGGCGCGGCCACGGCAGGCGGCTGCTCGGCGCGATGGTGGAGCGACTCGCCGCGGGCGGGGCCACGCGCGGCATCACGTGGGTGCCCGAGGCGAACACGGCGTCGATGGCCTTCTTCGGCAGTGCGGGCTGGGCTCCGGACGGTACGGTACGCACGTTGGACGCCGGCGGCCGTCCGCTGCGGGAATTGCGGTTGTCGGGTCCGATGGAATTGCAGTTCGAAGAACGGTGAACACCGGTGCCGTGCCCGCTCGGGCGCGCGCGGAGTTGCCGGCCACATCGCCTGCTGGGGTCCGAGCTCGCTGGGAGCGATCGTGCTGACCGTGATCGGTTTGCTGTCCACCGCCTTCGGGGTGTCGGTAGCCTCCGCGCTGCTCCCGTTGATCAGCGTCGAGCTGTTCGCGATCGGGCTGGTGCTCAAGAGCCCGGAGATCCCGTGGTGGCTGCTGGCGCTGGTCATCGCCGCCGGTCAGATCGGCGGAAAGCTGCTGCACTACTACGCGGCGCGCGGCTCGATCCGGCTGCCCCGGATGTTCCGGCGCAAGACCGAGCGGGAGCGGAAGGACAGCCGCTGGCGCGAGTGGATGGAGAAGTTCCGGACGAACTGCCGTCGTCGGCCGGTGTGGACCGGCGCGGTGCTGCTGATCAGCGCGGCCGCGAGCCTGCCGCCGTTCGCCGCGATCGCGGTGATCGCGGGCTGGGCGAAGGTGCCGCTGACCACGTTCCTGGTCACGGGTTTCATCGGGCGCTTCATCCGCTTCGGTGCGCTGGCGATCGCGCCGGGTGTGGTCGTCGGCTGGCTGTGACCGGAAGGCCGCGCTCCCGACGAGAAGGCTCCTGACCTGCAGGCGCAGGGCCGTAAGTCCGTTGGGCCGCTGCTGCGACCCGAAGGACTCACGGCCCCGTGACCGGCGATGGCATCCCGAGCGTGACGGCTCAGATCAGGCCGAGGCGCTTGGGGACGCCGCTGACCGAGTCGATCAGACCGAAGACCGGCACACCCAACGGTGCGAAGGTCCACTTGTTGTTCAGGTCGCCGGTGTCGGGTTCGTCGACGACTGCCACACCGTCCCCCTGCGGCGCCTCGGCGAGTGCCACCGGGCCGGCGCCGAGCAAGGCGACTCCGGCGAGCAACGAGGCGGCAACGGCACGTCCTGCGGTCCGCTTCATGTTCTTCCTCCTCAATCCGTCTTCGGGTCGTTCCTCAGCCGCCGAGCACGTCGAAGACGGGCTGCAGCAGCTGGGTGGGCAACTGGACTGTGGGGCCGAGCACCGCGCCCAGGTCGACGCCGGGCAGCACCCAGATCGGCTCGGCCGTGGCGACGCCGCCGGTCAGCAGGCAGGCGGCCAGCGCGGTCGCGGTCGCCGCGGCGAACCTGCGGATGGATGTGGCCATGGTTCCTCCATTTCTCGGTGTTCCACGCGGTTTCCGCGCGGCAGATCAGCAGACGGAGTCGGACGGCTTGGGGTTGGTGAGCCCGAACAGCGGGCGCAGCGCGACGCCCGCGAAGGTGCCGATGAGGGCCATGGCGCCCCACAACCAGCCATGCAGGCTGAACGAGGCCACGCCCGAGAAGTAGGCGCCGATGTTGCAGCCACCGGCGAGCCGGGCGCCGATTCCCATGACCACGCCGCCGAGCACGGCGCCGACCGCCAGCTTCCACGGAATCCTGCGGTGCAGGGTGAAGACGCCGGCGAGGGCGGCGGCGATGAGCGCGCCGATCATGATTCCGAAGTCCATCACCGAAATCCGGTCGGTGAGCACGGAAGCCGAGAGCTTCGCGGCGTTCTCGGGCACGCTCCAGAACGGCGTGCCCGAGATGTCGATGCCGACCCAGCCGAGGATCTTGGCGCCCCACAAGCCGAACGCCGAGGTGATTCCCCAGGCGTGCCCGGACACGAACAGCGTCAGCGCGTTCAGCCCGGCTAGCAGCAGCGCCCCGACCCACAACGGCCAGGAGCCGCGCAGCGCCCGCAACACGCCGCGTTCGGTCGGCGGCTGTTCGATCGGCGGCGGTGTCCGGCGGCGTTCGATCAGCACCGATGCGCCGGCGATGGCACCGATGACCAGCAGCGAGATGACCAGTGCTCCGGCGTACCCCAGTGGCGTGTCGGCGAGCGAAACGCTGGGTCCGGTGTTCTGCAGCAGTTTGAACCAGTCGGCGGCGAAGGCGCTGGCGACCGAGCCGGCGATGAAGCCGCCGAGGGTGAACAGGATCGCGGTCTGCCCGCTGCCGACGGCGAACAGCGTCCCGGAGGCGCACGAGCCGCCGACCTGCATGCCCACTCCGAACAGGAACGCGCCCAACACCACGCCGAGCCCGGCCGGCGCCACGGTGCCCTCCGGTGTTCCGGATAGGCTCGCGCCGCTGCCCAGCAGCACGGAGAACAGCAGGCACGCCACGCCCAGCATCAGCATGTGCGCCCGGATCGCCCGGCCTTGGCCGACGGTCACCAGCTGCCGCCACGCCGAGGTGAAGCCGAAGCGGGAATGGAACAGCACGAGCCCGAGCGCGAGGCCGATCGCGTAGAGCACCGTGAGCTTCCAGCCTGCGGCGTTGTTGACGGCGAGGCCGATCACGACGGCTACTGCGACTCCGATCGCGACCACGCCGCGCTGCGCCGGTGGCGCCTGCACAGGTGGGACGACCGGACGCGAAACGTCCACAACAGACATGAGCACTCCTGGTTCTGGGTCAGGACGGGAGGGGGCCGGAAATGGCGACGATGGTGCCCTTCGGAATCCATTGGCCCGCGGCGGAACTACCGTGCGGGTGGTTGGCCATCCGCATCACGTCCACCTGGGCGGAGGCGTAGATCGCGACGTCGCCGGTGAGGTTCTCCTGACGCGCCGCCAGCCAGCGGCGGAATCCGGCGAGCGACGGGGGCTCGCCGCCGAATACGCCGGCCAGCGTCATGCCGTAGGTCAGCGAGCGCTCGTCGCGGGGGTCGAAGCGCAGCGGGATCGACGAGCCGGCAACGGCGTTCACGACCGGCCCGTGCAGCAGCCACGGGGCTAGGTGGACGCCGTAGATGTAGCCCGGCCCGCTGTTGCTGGATTCGAGGGCTTCTGCGGCGCGCGACCAGCCGGAGACGACAAGCAACGCGCCGCCGGGATCATCCCGGATCACCAGTCCGCGTTGCTGTGCTTGGGAAAGCACCACGTCGGCGGCGGCTCGGGAGCGGGGCGATTCGTCGCTGATCACGGCGATCGACGGAACCCCGGCTGCGGCGAGGTAGCCGACCTGCTTGCGGAGCGCATCCTCGTCCTCTGCGGACAACTCTTCTGACGGGCAGCTGTCCAGCACCGACGGGGCGCCGGCGGCGATGCCGCCCAGCGCGGCGCTGGCGCATTCGGGCCCGTCCGCGGCGACGGCGTCCGGCAACGCCGGGAGCTCGCCGGTGTCGACGTCCACCGTGCCCTGCTCCGCCCCGCGACGCACCACGAAATCGCTGCGACCGCTGGCCAGTTCGACCTCGGCCCAGGTCCCCGTGCTGCCCGGTCTCGGCACGGCCCGCGAGATCCGGTCGCCGGATTCGACCACAACGTCCAGTCCCGCGCTCGCCGGGAAGTGCACCAGGTTTCGCCCCGGCCGGTGCGGGCTGACCAGCACCGGTGTCCCGGCGGCCGACGCAAGCCGTGGGATGCCGGGCACCGCCAGGTCGTGCGGCTGCGGAATGCCCGGCAGGGCGGTCCACGCGACGACCGCGACCAGCACGCCCACCGCGCCCAGCCGGTAGACCCGCCGGACGTCGCGGACTACGGCGGTCAGCACCAGAACTCCCAGTGACGCCACGACCAGCCCGACGAGCGCCAAGCCGTAAGCACTGTCCACCAGTCGGCGGTCGAGCAGGCCCGACAGCAGCAACTGAGCGAGCGCGGCCCCGGCCAGCGCCAACGCCGCGGTCAGGGCCACCGGGCCGGGCCGCAGCCCGCCCTCGTCGCGCCAGGATCCGACGGCGAAGCCGAACCAGACCACGGCGACGGCGGCGAACACGGTGTCGAGGAAGAACGCGAGCGACGAATGCCCGAGCCCGGCCTCGGCGATCAGCAGCAGCGCCAGCGCGAACCCGAGGTAGGTCGCGGCGGCCCGCCACCGCAACGCGAGCGGCACCGCCAGCGCGAGGATCGCGTGCGCCACCGCGAAACCGATGTTGATGTCGAGCACCGCCGCGGACCACCCGCTGGCCAGCGCGGCGATGCCGCCGGCCGTCCAGGCCAGCCACGGCGGCACCGCCACCACGGCGCGCAGCAGGCCGACGCCCGCGACCACCGCGGTGCTGGTCAACAGGAGAATCCGCAGCACCAAGGCCAGCAGATCCACACTGGACACCCCGGTGTGGGAGTGCATGTTCTCCATCAGCCACTCGCGTTCTCT
Organism: Saccharopolyspora sp. NPDC050642; assembly: GCF_040654735.1. NCBI lineage: Bacteria > Bacillati > Actinomycetota > Actinomycetes > Pseudonocardiales > Pseudonocardiaceae > Saccharopolyspora > Saccharopolyspora sp. NPDC050642. The sequence continues at coordinate 36,481 of NZ_JBFAIN010000016.1, forward strand.
CGCTCGGGTTCCGGCGATTTCGCGCGAAATCGCCACCTGCCACGCGTGGGGAATGGCGATTTCGCGTGAAATCGCCTCCTGGGGAGGAGCCGTTCCGTGCGGGAACGGCTCCTCCACCCGGGTGCGCGGTTTACTTCACGTCGCCGTCGGCGACCACGAACAGCTCCGAGTGCGGTTTGGCGTTGCCGAACTCGCCGTGCGGCCAGGACCGCCGGTTGAAGTTCACGCCGACCTCACCGGTGACCTCGTCGCGGAACTCGTCGTCGACCGACACCGAGCCGTCGTTGCCCAGGCTCACGACGTTGACCTTGTGGTCGCCGTCCAGACCAGATCGGGCCACGAAGTAGTTCGACACCGCGAGCCGTTGCGGCTGCTGGGTTTCCCGGTAGAAGCCGTCCGGGCCGAGCACGAAGTTGTCGTACGCGCCCCAGTGCGGGCCGGCGCCGGGCTTGCCGGGGTTGATCGGGGTGGCACCGGCGAGCGTCGGGCAGTCGGCCTCGGCACCGCCGTGCTCGGACTCCTGCTTGGTGTCGATCGAGCACTTGTAGTCGTCGCCGGCTCCGACGAGCTTGGAGATGTCCAGCACGTAGACGCCGCCCGTGGTGCCCGGGTCGTCGGCCCCGAACGTGCCGGGCTGGCGTCCCTGGATCGCCCGGTACAGGAACCGGTCGTCCGGGCTGGTCTGGATCCAGCCGCCGTTGGAGCTGCCGCCGTTGCGGTCGTTGGCCGCGTCGAAGCCGGGGCTGGCCGTGCCGTCGTCGAAGACCTGCCGCCAGTGCGGTTCGGCCGCGGTGATGTCCGGCGTGTAGAAGACCGCGCCTCCCTGCATGGTCTGGGCGAAGGCGCCCTTGTGACCGGGGAGGTTGGTGACGGTCGTCTCCATCACCGCGCGGCTTTCCTGGTGCAGCGGGTCGTTCGGATCGGCGCGGGGACCGTCCGGCAGGTAGGACACCGCCTTCAGCTTGGGGTGGTTGCGGTCGGAGATGTCCCAGGTGCGCACGGTGGGACGGCGCAGGTACGGCGACGGCGCCTTCACCGGGTCCAGGATGATGTTGCGCGGCTCGACGTAGTCGGCGGTCACCAGCGTGTTCAGGTCCTCGCGGGCCTGGATGCCGTGCGGGTTGGCGCAGGTCGGCTCGCCGAGTCTCGGCAGGTTGGCGCACAGCTTCTCGTTGTCGCCGCCGGGCGTGGCCGCCGGGGACTGCGAGAGCACCTTGGCGTTCTCGTCGAAGCGCACGACTTCACCGGGGCTGCCGGCGAAACCGTTGCCGATGTGCACCGAACCGTCGTCGTAGCGGTAGGGGCCGGGCGCGACCGGTCCGCCCATGTAGGTCGCGTACGCCGTGCCGTCCTTGAGCACCCAGTAGGCGTCGGGCACGGAGCCGCCGAGCGTTTGCGTCGGCAGGCTGATGCCCTTCAGCTTCACGTTGGGCAGGGTGGTCACGTCGAAGGCGTAGGTGGCGGCGCCGAAGAGCGCGCCCGCGTAGATGGTGTCGCCCTTGTGCCACACGTATTGCATGTGGTGCGGCTCGTTCTCCACCAGCGGTCCGACGGTGATGGTGTTGACGACCTGGCCGTATCCGGGCGATCCCGGGGTGGCATCGATGACGGCGAGGAAGTCCGGACCGGGCAGGGCGTTCGAGGCCTTGCCGAGGCCGCCGCCCAGCGATCCGGGCAGGTTCCGCACGTCCGGGACCACCGTGTCGGCGATGTTCTCGTCGCCGGCCCAGACCAGCAGCCATTCCTTGCGCTTGCCGTCGGACTGCGACTTCTCCAGCGCGCTCTTCACCAGGTGGTTGGTGACCGTGTAGTCCTTGCCGTCGGCGCCTTTGACCGATTGCGTCGATACTTCGACATCTGCGTAGGCATCTTGGACGGGTAGCGTGACCGCGCCGACCGCCAGCAGCACGGCGGCCAGCCCGGTGGGCCATCTGCGAAAACGTATCTTCATTTGTGCTCCGAGAATCCGTGGAATCACCCGACTGAAGGCATGCCGGAACCCCACCGGCGGCACGTTCGGAAAACGCGCGCTAGAGGAGAAAGCGGCGATGCCGAAGGGAACACATCGGACCGGGGGAAACCTGCGTTGTCACGCCAGGCCCGGTTCCGCGAAAGGAGAGCCCTATCCGGCGCAACAGAGCGCGCTGGCCTGCTGCACCAAATCGACATGCAGGCGAGCCACCAGAGTGGCGAACCTAGACATGGCTGAAATGATCGGGACTACCGGGGACGCTGTCAATGGCCCAACCACTTGGTGAGATCGCCGCACATCGTTACCCGGAAAAGCGCAGCACGCGCCCGCGTTCACCCGAAGAGCGGTAGAGGAGTTAACAACGTAACCCTACCTTGCGGCCACCGCGAAACATTTTCTTTCAGAAATCCCGAAAAGCTGCAGTCCGCGCGCCTGCACCCATTGTGCCTGAGGATCGCCCGCGATGCCGCCGCCGGCGCGGCGCGCCAAGAGGCGGTCCACTTCGGACCGGGCACGGCGTACGTCGAGATGCGTACGGCGCGAGAGCTTCCAGGCCGACGACGTGAACGCGATGCCCGAATAGCTTCGGGCGCAACATGTTTCGCCCTTAGGAGGAACTTTGCGCAGGCGCGCTCTTTCCCTCGGCATCGCCGGGGCCTACGTCTGGATAGCGATGGTGGCGTTCGGGGGGATCGCGGTCGAGACGATCGTCATCTACCCGAACGTCTTCCACGACCCGCCGCGGTCGCTGGCCGGTGCCGTGGAGTTCTTCCAGATCACCGGGCCCGCCGACTTCTTCCCGCCGATGGGGGCCGTGACCGTGCTGGCGGCGGCGGCGAGCCTCGTCCTGCTGTGGCGCCATCCGGTGCCGCGCCAGTGGCTCGCGGGCAGCCTGGCAACGCTACTGGGCGGTGAGTTCTTGTTCTCCGCGCTCTACTTCTGGCCGCGCAACGAGATCATGTTCACCGAGGGCATCGCCGTGCATTCCGCCGAGTTCCTGCGGCAGGTCGCGGTCGAGTTCGAGACCGGGCACTGGTTCCGGCTGGCGGCGAGCGCCGTGACCGCGACGACGGCGTTCATCGGTTTCCTCCGCTACCACCGGGAAGAGGTGCGCTGATGCTCGCTCGGTTGCGGGAATCCCTCGGCATGCCGCTGTCGGCGGTGTTCGGGTTGGCGCTGCTGGGCGTGCCGCGGGTGGTCGCCCACGATCTCCGCCTCGCGAGCCCGCTGGTCAATTCATTGCTCGTGTTCGTGCCCATCGCGGTCTGGCTGGCGGTCGTGCTGTGGCTTCGGGTGCCCAACGCGTTCCGCACGCTGCTGATCGTCGGCGTCATCTACGGCGTTCTGCTGGGCGTTGTGCACCAGCTGCTCTGGACGCAAGCATTCGGAGGTGCTGCGCCCAGCCTCGGCGGGAACGTCGCCGGGGTGCTCGCGCCCGCGGCCGAGGGATTGTTGTTGCGGGCGTTCGCCTTTCTGAGCAGTCTCGTGACCGGAGTGCTGGTCGGCGCTGGTACCGGCATGGTCGGCTGGGTGATCGCGAAGGCGGTGCCCGGTTTCCGGAAGCACTGATGTTCCGCGTGGAAGGGAGATCCGTCGACGTGGACGCTCCGAGCGGCCGGCGGCAGCTAGCGGTCGACACCGGCCTGGCGATGCTGGTGCTGGTGGTGGTCGGCACTGCGATCACCGCGAACGTCGGCGGATCGGAACCGCCGGGCGTCGGCGCGTACGGATTCAGCGCGCTGTTCGCCGTGTTGATGCTGGTGCGCCGCCGGTGGCCGGTCGGGACGCTGCTGGTGACGACGGTCGCTTTGCTCGCGTACTACGTGCTCTCGTACCCGCCGATCGGGCTGGCCGTGCCGGTGGCTGCGGCGCTGTATTCGGCGGCGGAGCAAGGCAGGCTGCGGATCGCGAGCGGGGTCGCGGTCGCGCTGTTGCTGATCTCCACGGTGGCCCGGCTGCGAACGGGCGACGATCCGGCCTTCGTGCTCGGCTTCGAGTTCACCAGTTCCGCCGGGCTCATGGCGGCTGTCATCGCGCTCGGCGACAGCGTCCGATCGCGGCGCGGTTGGCGTGCCGAGCTGGAGCGGCAGGCGCGAGCAGCGGAGCTGGAGCAGGAGCGGGAGGCTGCCCGCCGCGTGGAGCAGGAGCGGTTGCGGATCGCGCGTGATCTGCACGACCTGCTCGCGCACACCACGTCGGTGATCTCCCTGCACACCGATGTTGCGCGGGAGTCGCTGCGCGACGACCCGGACGCCGCCGAGCGTTCACTGGTCGCAGCACGGGGCGCGTGCAGCGACATGGTGCAGGAGCTGCGGACGACAGTGCGCGCGTTGCGCGATCCCGAGGACCCGGACACCGCGATCGAGGGCTTGGACCAGCTCGATGTGCTGCTGCACCCGGTACGGGCCGCCGGGATCGACGTGCAGGTGCGCGCCGAGGGCGAGCCGAGGCGGCTGCCGGTGATCGCGGACGGGACGGCCTACCGGGTGGTTCAGGAAGCGTTGAGCAACGTGCTGCGGCACTCCGGCGCGGGCAGCGTCACCGTGGAACTCGGCTACCGCACCGCCGAGCTGGCCTTGCGGATCAGCGACGACGGTCGCGGCGCCGACCTCGGCGCGGCACGGGGCGGTTGGGGCATCATCGGGATGCGCGAGCGGCTGGCGCTGCTCGGCGGAGACCTGCGGGTGAGCTCGCGGCCGGATGGAGGTTTCGTGGTCGAGGCGCACGTTCCGCTCGCGGAGCAGCCGTGATCAGGGTCGTGCTGGTGGACGACCAGCACCTGATCCGGGAAGGGCTGCGGGCGCTGCTGGAACGGGCGCCGGACATCACCGTCGTCGGCGATGCGGCCACCGGCGATGCCGGCGTGGCGGAGGTCGCGCGGCTGCGGCCCGACGTGGTGCTGATGGACATCCGGATGCCCGGCGGCGACGGCCTCTCCGCGACGCGCCGGATCGTCGCGGATCCCGCGCTCCGGCAGGTCCAGGTGGTCGTGCTCACCACGTTCGACACGGACGAGAACATCCTCGACGCGGTTCGCGCCGGGGCGGCGGGCTTCCTGCTGAAGGACACCGCGCCGGAGCAGATGCGCGAGGCGGTGCGGGTGGTGGCAGGCGGTGAGGCGCTGCTGTCGCCCGGGGTCACCCGCCGCGTCATGCGGGCCGCGGCGGCGAGCTCCCGCTCGCTCGACGCCGATCGCCTGGCCGGGCTGACCGAGCGGGAGCTCCAGGTGCTGGCCGAGGTCGGCGCCGGGTGCTCCAACGCCGAGATCGCCGAGCGGCTGTTCATCAGCCCGGCCACCGCGCGAACCCACGTCGGCCGGCTGTTGTCCAAATTGGACGCCCGGGACCGCTCGCAGCTCGTGGTGCTGGCCTACGAAACCGGGCTGATCACGCCGGGACGGTCCCGCGGCGGGGACGAGTAGCGCCGGGCGAAAACCGCGTCACCGCGCGGATTCTTCGCGCTCCAGCTCGATCGCGCGGCGCATCGCCTTGCGGCCGCGGTTGCGGTCGCCGGCCAGGTCGTATGCCTGCGCCAGCGCGAACCAGCGCCGCCAATCCTGCGGCGAGGCTTCGAGTTCGGCCTGCTTCTCGTCGAAGTACGCGTCCGCCGCCTCCCGCTCGACGCGGCCGGAGGGCCGCCGGGGCAGGTGCGAGACGTCCGGCAGCGCGTCCTCGTCGTAGAGCCGCTGCGCGAGCCGCTCGGTGCTCGCGCCGAACCGCAGCTGATCGACGACCAGCAGCGCGCCGAGCACCGGCAGCACGAAGACCGCCACCCCGAGGGCGATGAACACCGGCTGCCCGCTGGTGATCATGGTGATTGCGCGGCCACCCATGAGCACCAGGTACACCAGCAGCACGATCGCCACCACGAACGCGGACGTCCGCGGGGTCATCAGCTTGCGGGCCACTCAGATCCCCAGCAGCGCGTCGAGGCCGACGGTCAGGCCCGGCCGGGACCCGACCTCGCGGATCGACAGCAGCACCCCGGGCATGAAGGAGCGGCGGTCGTAGGAATCGTGCCGGATGGTCAGCGTCTCGCCCTCGGTGCCGAACAGCACCTCCTGGTGCGCGACGAGCCCGGTCATCCGCACCGAGTGCACCCGCACGCCGTCGACGTCCGCGCCGCGGGCGCCGTCGAGCTCCTTGGTCGTCGCGTCCGGCACCTCGCCCAGGCCCGCCTCGGCACGCGCCTGCGCGATCACCTGCGCGGTGCGCGCGGCGGTGCCCGACGGCGCGTCGGCCTTCTTGGGGTGGTGCAGCTCGACGATCTCCACGGATTCGAAGAACTTCGCGGCGAGCTCGGCGAACCGCATCGACAGCACCGCGCCGATCGCGAAGTTCGGCGCCACCAGCACGCCGACCTCCGGCCGGTCGGCCAGCCAGGAGCGGACGGTGTCCAGCTCCGGGGTGCCGAGCCCGCTGGTGCCGACCACCACGTGGATGCCGTGCTCGACGCAGAACCGGATGTTGTCGAGCACCGCGTCGGGATGGGTGAGGTCGACCGCGACCTGGGCGCCGCCGTCGAGCAACCCGGTGAGGCCGTCCTCGCGGTTGATCGCGGCGACCAGTTCGGTGTCGGGGGCCTCGCCGACGGCGCGAACCGCCTCGGATCCCATCCGCCCGCGGGCACCCAGCACGCCGACCTTGATCGGGCTGTTCACGTGACGACTACCTTTCCACCTCGACGCCGCACTGTCGCGAGTCTATGCACCGGCGTTCTCCGAGGTAACGGGCACCCCACGCCCGCTCGCGGGTGTCCCGGCCCGCAATTTCCATTGAAATCGGAGGTTCGATTTCAATGGAAATTGCGGGCGGTCGAGTCCGGGATCACACCCCGTCGGGCAGATCCGTCGGCGAGTCGTACGGCCCGACGACGGCGGTGGTCAGCGGCCGGCGCAGCAGCTCGGCCGCGAGCTCCGCGACGTCGTCGACGGTGACCGCGTCGATGCGCTCCAGGGTCTCCTCGACCGTGAAGTGCCTGCCGTAGTTCAGCTCGATCTTGCCGATCCTGCTCATCCGGGACGCGCTGTCCTCGAGGCCGAGCACCAGGCCGCCGCGCAGCTGCCCGCGCCCGCGCTCCACCTCGTCCGCGGTCAGCCCGTCGGCCGCGACGCCGGCGAGCACGCCGCGGATCACCGTCGCGACCTCGCCGAGCCGGTCCGGGGTGCAGCCCGCGTACACCGAGAACGTCCCGGCGTCGGAGTACGCCGTGGTGGCCGAGTACACCGAGTAGGCCAGGCCCCGCCGCTCCCGCACTTCCTGGAACAACCGCGAGCTCATGCCGCCGCCCAGCGCCGCGTTGAGCACGCCGAGCGCGAAGCGGCGGTCGTCGTAGCGGTCGAAGCCGCGGCAGCCCATCAGCAGATGGGCCTGCTCGGTGTCGTCGGTGTGCAGCGCCAGCGGCTTCTGCTTCGGCAGCCGCGCCCGCCCCGTGCGCGGCGGCGCGGGCAGCACGTCGCCGTCCAGCCGGTCGCCGAGCGCCTTGCGCAGCAGCCGCAGCACCCGGCCGTGGTCGACGTTGCCCGCAGCGGCGATGACCATCTTCGGCATCTCGTAGCTGCGCCGGTAGAAGCCGTTGACCCGGGCCCGGGTCATCTCGGTGATGGAGTCCTCGGTACCCAGCACGGAACGGCCGAGCGGGTGGTCGCCGAGCACCGCCGAGGTGAACAGCTCGTGCAGCAGGTCCTCGGGATCGTCGTCGCGCATCGCGATCTCCTCCAGGACCACGCTGCGCTCGACATCCACATCGGACTTCGCGTTCAGCGCGTCGAAGACCACGTCGCAGAGCATGTCGATCGCCAGCGGCAGGTCGCGGTCGAGCACGTGCGCGTAGTAGCAGGTGTGCTCCTTGGCCGTGAAGGCGTTCAGCTCGCCGCCGACGGCGTCGATCTCCTGCGCGATGTCCACCGCCGTGCGCTTGGCGGTGCCCTTGAAGAGGAGGTGTTCCAGGTAGTGCGCGGCACCGGCCTGCGGGCGGCCCTCGTCGCGCGAACCCACCGCGACCCAGATGCCGACGGAGGCCGAGCGCACACCGGGCACGGGCTCGGTGACCACCCGCAAGCCGCCCGGCAAAACCGTCCGGCGCACGGCCGCGTCGCCGGTGCCGCCGAGGATTCGAGTGGTCCCGGGACGCTGCAGGTACCCGGCGCGTGTCTGCTTCTTCATGTCCCTTTAGGTCTCGTCGCGACATCGTGAGTTGACGACTCACAACCGTACGGCCCGCCCCGGAGTTCCGGGACGGGCCGCGTTGGACAGCGCGTCACGCGCGCCGATCGGTCACTGCGCCGGGGTCTCGGCCTCCGGCTTGGCCTCGCCCTCGGCCTTCTCCGCCTCGTCGTTGACCAGCACCAGGCTGATCTTGCCGCGGCTGTCGATGTCGGCGATCTCCACGCGCAGCTTGTCGCCGACGTTCACCACGTCCTCGACCTTGCCGATGCGCTTGCCGTTGCCCAGCTTGGAGATGTGCACCAGGCCGTCCTTGCCCGGCAGCAGCGAGACGAACGCGCCGAAGGCCGCGGTCTTGACCACGGTGCCCAGGAAGCGCTCGCCGACCTTCGGCAGCTGCGGGTTCGCGATGGCGTTGATCTTGTCGATCGCGGCCTCCGCGGACGGGCCGTCGGCGGCACCGACGTAGATGGTGCCGTCGTCCTCGATGGTGATCTCCGCGCCGGTCTCCTCGGTGATCGAGTTGATCATCTTGCCCTTCGGGCCGATGACCTCGCCGATCTTGTCCACCGGGATGCTGATGGAGGTCACCCGCGGGGCGTGCGGGCTCATCTCGTCGGGCTTGCCGATCGCCTCGGCCATCACCTCGAGGATGGTGAACCGGGCGTCGCGGGCCTGGCCGAGCGCCTGGGCCAGCACCTCGGACGGGATGCCGTCCAGCTTGGTGTCCAGCTGCAGCGCGGTCACGAAGTCCTTCGTGCCGGCGACCTTGAAGTCCATGTCGCCGAAGGCGTCCTCGGCACCGAGGATGTCGGTCAGCGCCACGTAGTGGGTCTGGCCGTCGACCTCGTCGGACACCAGGCCCATCGCGATGCCGGCCACCGGCGCCTTCAGCGGCACACCCGCGTTCAGCAGCGACAGCGTCGAGGCGCACACCGAGCCCATCGAGGTGGACCCGTTGGAGCCCAGCGCCTCGGAGACCTGGCGGATCGCGTACGGGAACTCCTCGCGCGTCGGCAGCACCGGCATCAGCGCGCGCTCGGCCAGCGCACCGTGGCCGATCTCGCGCCGCTTCGGGCTGCCGACCCGGCCGGTCTCACCGGTCGAGTAGGGCGGGAAGTTGTAGTGGTGCATGTACCGCTTCGTCGTGTCCGGGGACAACGAGTCGATGGTCTGCTCCAGGCGCAGCATGTTCAGCGTGGAGACACCCATGATCTGGGTCTCGCCGCGCTCGAACAGCGCCGAGCCGTGGGCCCGCGGGATCACGCCGACCTCCGCGGACAGGCTGCGGATGTCGGTCAGCGAGCGACCGTCGATGCGGACCTGGTCGCGGATGATCCGCTGGCGCACCAGCTTCTTGGTCAGCGACCGGAAGGCGGCGCCGACCTCCTTCTCGCGGCCCTCGAACTGCTGGCCCTCGCCGGTGCCGACCTTCTCCAGCACCGCGGCCTTGATCTCGTCGAGCCGGCTCTCGCGCTCCTGCTTGCCGCCGATCTTCAGCGCCTCGGCGAGCTCACCGGAGACGGCCTGCTCGACGGCGGTGAAGGCGTCCTCGGCGTAGGCCGGGAACACCGGGAAGTCCTGGACCTCCTTGGCGGCGGCCTGCGCGAGCTGCTGCTGCGCCTGGCACAGGGTCCGGATGAAGGGCTTCGCGGCCTCCAGACCAGCGGCGACGACCTCTTCGGTCGGCGCCTGCGCACCCTCGGCGACCAGGTTGACGGTCTTCTCGGTGGCCTCGGCCTCGACCATCATGATCGCCACGTCGTCGCCGACGATGCGACCCGCGACGACCATGTCGAACACGGCCCGCTCGAGCTGCTCATGGGTCGGGAAGGCCACCCACTGGCCGTCGATCAAAGCCACTCGGGTGCCGCCGATCGGGCCGGAGAACGGCAGACCGGACAGCTGGGTGGAGGCCGACGCGGCGTTGATCGCCAGCACGTCGTAGAGGTCGCCGGGCACCAGGCTCATCACGGTGACGACGACCTGGACCTCGTTGCGCAGGCCGTCCACGAAGGACGGGCGCAGCGGCCGGTCGATCAGCCGGCAGGTGAGGATCGCGTCGGTGGACGGGCGACCCTCGCGGCGGAAGAACGAGCCGGGGATGCGGCCCGCGGCGTACATCCGCTCTTCGACGTCGACGGTCAGCGGGAAGAAGTCGAAGTGCTCCTTCGGCTGCTTGGACGCCGTGGTGGCGGACAGCAGCATGGTGTCGTCGTCGAGGTAGGCGACGACGCTGCCGGCGGCCTGCTTGGCCAGCCGGCCCGTCTCGAACCGGACGGTCCGGGTCCCGAACGCGCCGTTGTCCAGCACGGCGGTGGCCTCGTAGACGCCCTCGTCGATCTGGGGTTCAGTCAAGGTTGACTCCTCGGTTTCACGAGGCCCACGGCAGGAGCATCCGGATCGTGGTCCGACGAGGCCGGCCATCGATCGAAGCCCCCGGGAACGTCTGTTGCGACGACTTGCCCGGCAGCCACTACCGAGGACCGGCGGACGCCTGTCCGGTGCGTGCCACCGTGAGCGCTCTTCAGTTGCGACGGCGCGCGGGGCGCCGTCCGTTCTTCATGCACCGGGGGGAGCGGCCCATCGGCCGCTCCCCCCGGTGTTCGTCAACGACGCAGACCGAGTCGCTGGATCAGCGAACGGTAGCGTTCGATGTCCACCTTGGTCAGGTAGTTGAGCAGACGGCGGCGACGACCGACCATCAGCAGCAGACCACGACGCGAGTGGTGGTCGTGCTTGTGCTGCTTGAGGTGCTCGGTCAGCCCGACGATCCGCTTGGTCAGCAGGGCCACCTGGGCCTCCGGCGAACCGGTGTCGCCGTCCTTCAGGCCGTACTCGGCCAGGATCTGCTTCTTGTCTTCAGTGGACAACGCCACGAATTGACTCCTTCGATGTCCCGTGTCAGCGACGCCCGACCGATCGATCGGGTGGCGGGTCGACCCCAGGTCGACCGGACGCGGCCACCACGGACTGCAGCCGCTCCACATGCCAGGATAACAGGGAGACCTGCTGCGATCGGGTCAACCCGGCGTCTCGCGCGTCACCGCCACCCGGTGCACGGTCCGGTACTCCCGAACGCCTTCCCGCAGGTCACTGCACACCACCGCGAGGTCGCGCGGCCGCCACCAAGGGCCGGTGTAGCCAGCGAACAGCCCCGGCAGCAGCTCGCGGTCGGCGCGCCCGGCGACCCACCTGGCGATGGTGAGGTGCGCGGTGTGACCGCGCGGATCGCCACCGGCCGCGCGAACCAGCTCGCGCAGCGCGGCGTCGTCGGAGCCGGTTTCCGGCTCGACGCCGACCCACAGCACGCCGCGGAACGTCCCGGCGCCGGCCAGCCGGAGGCGCGGCGACGACGGGTCGGTCTCCAGCAGTTTCGCGACGCGCTGGTCGAGCCGGTCGGTCACGCGCTGCTCGTCGGCGTCGTCTCCGTGGAAGCGAAGCGTCAGGTGCCAGCGCGACGGGGGTGTGAAGCGGAACTTGCGCAGGCCCGCGGTCGCCTCGGCCACCCGGTCCGGGTGGAGCCGGTCTACCGCCGACGCCAGGTGCCGCACCGCCTCGTCCGACGGCCACAGCGCGGTGAACAAACGCATACCCCAGTGTCCGCGCACTCCCCGGACGCCCGCGCGGCGGCTCCGCGGGAGCTCAGTCGGGGTCGCCGTTGGCGGCGCGGCGGAGCAGCTGCGCCAGCGCTGGGTAGCGGCCCTCCAGCAGCGACGCCGCCGCCGCCAGCTCGCCGGGCTTGGCCACCTCGCGAAGCACCGGCCAGGCGGCCTCCTCGCCGTTCGCCGAACCCATGACCGGCAGGTTGTCGCGGCCCACCGACGGGCGCGACTGGCGGACGTCCTCCAGCGCCTGCTTGATCGCGTCCTCGTCACCCGCGGCGACACCGGGGATGAGCACCTTGCGCTCCAGCATCACCAGCCTGGCCAGCACCGACGGATTGCCGATCTTGGCCCGGCGGCCGCTCATCACCTGGCTGAGCATCGGAGCGCTGATCCCGAGCACTTCCGCGAGCTGGGCCTGCGAGATGCGGAACGCAACGACCAGGCGGCGCACCCGGTCCCCCAGCGGCTCTCCGTACCACTGCCGCTGCAGTGCGAGGTTCCGCTGGACGTTGCTGTTCTCCGCCACCTTCGTTCCCCCCGTGTCGGCGCCGACCCGGCCGCGGGCGGCTGTTGATCCGGCCCTGAATACTGCCAGGTCACCGGCCGGGCGTGGCCGGGAATCCGAAAAGCGTTCCGACCGCGGTGCGCCGCGCGGCGGACGCGGCTGCCCCGTTCGGGGGTTCGGCATACCGCCTCACCCGCCCACGGCCAGGATCCGCCGGGTTTCGGCGACGTCCTGGTGCATCTGCTCGATCAGCGCTTCGACCGTGTCGTAGCGCTCCATCGACCGCAGCCGCTGCACGAAGTCCAGGTCGACGTGCTCGCCGTAGAAGTCGGCGTCGATGTCCAGCACGTACGCCTCGACGGTGCGCTCGGTGCCGGAGAACGTCGGGTTGCTGCCCACCGACACCGCCGCGGGCAGCGTCTCGCCCGGCTGCATCGAGCCGCGCCGGCGGTGCGTGAACCACGCGGCGTACACGCCGTCGGCGGGGATCGCCGCGTGCGGCGGGGTGGACAGGTTGGCGGTCGGGAAGCCGAGCTCCTTGCCGCCGCGCCCGGCGCCGCGCACCACGATGCCTTCCAGCCGGTGGAAGCGGCCCAGCGCGGAGGCGGCCGCCACGACGTCGCCGGCGTCGATGCAGGAGCGGATGTAGGTCGAGGAGAAGGTGACCGAGGGGCCCGCCGCGTCGTCGGCGCGCTCCACCGGCCCGGAGACAAGCGCGTCGGACTCGACCTCGAAGCCGAACCGCTCGCCGAGCTTGGCCAGCAGTTCGATGTTGCCCGCCGCCTTGTGGCCGAAGGTGAAGTTCTCGCCGACCACGATCTCCGCCGCGTGCAACCGCTCCACCAGCATCGCGTGCACGAACTCCTCGGCGGGCACGCGGGAGATCTCGCGGGTGAACGGCAGCACGCAGAAGACGTCGACCCCGAGCTGCTCGGCCAGTTCGGCGCGGCGCCGCAGGGTCGTCAGCTGCGCCGGGTGACTACCCGGACGCACCACCTCGGACGGGTGCGGGTCGAAGGTCATCAGCACGCACGGCACGCCGCGGCGGCGGGCCTGCCGCACCGCGTGCGCGATCAGCTGCTGATGCCCCCTGTGCACCCCGTCGAAGACGCCGATGGTGACCACGCACCGGCCCCAGCCACCGGGAATCTGCTCCAAACCACGCCAACGCTGCACGACCAGGAAGCCTACTGCGCCGCCACCCGACGGCCGGAACGCCACCGCCCGTGCCGCGGGTCCGCGCGGCACGGGCGGGCGGATCGGCTCAGTTCGTGTAGTCGCCGAACGGCTGGACCTGGAGCTCGTCGTTCTCGCAGATCCGCAGGGAGTTGTCGCGGCCCTGGTTGACCGGCACCTCGATGTCCTGGGAACCGGCGCGCGGCAGCCGCACCGAGAGCGCCCCCGGCATGTCGCACCCGCCGTCGTCACCGGAGGTCGTCCAGGTGATGTTGAAGCTGGCGAAACCGCCGTGCCCGTCCAGCCGCATCGGCTGCGCGCCGTCGGCCGCCACCTGCCGGATCGCCACCGGCATGGTCGCACCGCCCTCGGAGCCGCGCATCGCCTTGATCTCCGGGTACCCGTCGAGCACGCACGGGGTCATGTCGTTGCTGTTCTTGGTCACGCTGAACTGGCCGTTGCTGGGGCGCCCGTCGTAGTTCTCGGCGGTGACGAACTTCGCATCGAGGTCGGAGGCCTCGCACGGCCGGTCGCCGGTGCCGTTCCCGCCCTGGTTCGAGCCGGCCGCCTCGGTGGTCTCCTGCTGAGGTCCGGCACTGGCCTCGACCGGCCGGCTCTCGGCCTGCGAACCACTGCCGACCGTCTGCTGCGGTGCGCCGCCTGCCGCACAGCCGCTCAGCGCCAACCCCGCCGCCACCACGACGGTCGCCCCGACTAATCGCTTGCGCATGCTGCTCCCCACGTCTGTCGTCACTGGATCGGACTAGCCGTGGGACGAGCGACTCCTCCCCTGGTTCCAGGGATGTGACACCGGTCACCGGAATCGCCCGCGAAGCGGAGGGGGTTCGACCGGAATGCGTCAGTTCGCCGGAATGATCACCAGCACCGGCTTCGCGGTCCGGCCGCGGTCGCGGACCAGGGCCACCGCCCGGTCGTCCGGATCGAACATCCCGTAGGTCCCCTCGACGCCGGCCGCGGGCACGACCTGGCCGTGGGAGAGGGCGCGGGCGGTGTCGGCGTCCACGTTGCGGCGCGGGAAGGCGGTCTCGACCGCCTGGTCCAGGCCCATCGACAGCCCGGGCTCGGCCTCCAGCGCGTCCAGGGTGCGCGCCGTGGCCAGCCCGAACGGGCCGACCCGGGTACGGCGCAGTTCCGAGAGGTGCCCGCCGACGCCGAGCCCTGCACCCAGGTCGCGCGCCAGCGCGCGCACGTAGGTCCCCGACGAGCATTCGACGAGCACGTCGAGGTCGGTCGTGCGTTCCGTGCGGCGCAGCGCCAGCACGTCGAAGCGCGACACCGTGACCGGCCGGGCGGCCAGCTCGACGGTCTCGCCGTTGCGCACCATCTCGTAGGCGCGGCGGCCGTTGATCTTCACGGCGCTGACCGCGCTGGGCACCTGCTGGATGTCGCCGGTCAGCTCCGCGATGCCGGCCCGGATCGCCTCCTCGTCCACCCCGGAGGCGTCCGCTTCGGACACCACGTCGCCCTCCGCGTCGTCGGTGGTGGTGGCCGCGCCCAGCCGGATCGTCGCCAGGTACGCCTTGGTGTCCAGGGCGAGGTGGCCGAGCAGCTTGGTGGCCCGCTCCAGGCCCAGCACCAGCACCCCGGTGGCCATCGGGTCCAGCGTCCCGGCGTGCCCGACGCGGCGGGTGCCCATGATGCGGCGGACCCGCGACACGACGTCGTGCGAGGTCATCCCCGCCGGCTTGTCGATCACCAGCAGGCCGGGTGGAACGGTGGGACGCGTTTTGCGGGAGTGCTCGGACACGAGGAGACATCTTCCCCGACCCGGCGCGGCACGCGTCGCTAGGGTGGCGGCGGAACTGCGAGGAGGTCAGCGGTGGCATTCCGATCGATCCGGCGCTTCGGCGACCCGGTGCTGCGCATGGCGGCCGAGCCGGTCACGGTCTTCGACCAGCGGCTGCGCTCGATCGTCGCGGACCTGCTGGACACCGTCGACGCGCCCGGGCACGCCGGGGTCGCCGCGCCGCAGATCGGCGTCGGGGTGCGGGCGTTCAGCTACCGCGTCGACGGCGAGATCGGGTACGTCGTCAACCCGGAGATCGTCGAACTCTCCGACGAGGTGCAGGACGACGTGGAGGCGTGCCTGTCGCTGCCCGGGCTCGGGTTCGGAACCCGCCGCGCCCAGCACGCGGTGGTGCGCGGCGTGGACGCGGACAACGAGCCGGTCACGGTGTCGGGCAGCGGCCTGATGGCGCGCTGCCTCCAGCACGAGACGGACCACCTCGACGGCATGGTCTACATCCAGCGCCTCGACCCGGAGCGCCGCCGCGAGGCCTACCGCCAGGTCCGGGAGCAGTCCTGGTTCTGGCAGTGACCCGCGCGGCGGGGATCACCCCGCGGTGGCTTCGGCCCGGGTGGCGCCGACGACGGCCCAGCGGCCGGAGCGGGCCCTCAGCAGCAGCGTGATCAGCCGCAGGACCATGAACAGGGTCAGCCCGGTCCAGATCCCCACCAGGCCCCAGCCGAACGCCAGCGACAACCAGATCAGCGGCAGGTAACCGATGGCCGCGCTCAGCAACGTCGCGGTTCGCAGGTAGGCGGCATCACCGGCGCCGAGGAACACCCCGTCCAGCGCGAACACCACGCCCGCAACCGGCTGCATGAGCACGAAGAACCACCACGCGTGCGGGATCGCCTCAAGCACCGCGCCGTCCGTGGTGAACAACGTCGGCAGCGGACCGGCGAGCGCCGCGAACACCAACCCGAGCACGATGCCGAACCCCAGGCTGTACCAGGTGACCTGCCGGGCGATTCCCTTGGCGCGCGGCGCGGAACCGGCCCCGAGCGCCGCGCCGACCAACGACTGCGCCGCGATGGCCAACGAGTCGAGCACGAGCGCCAGGAACGCCCACAGCTGCCACACGACCTGGTGCGCCGCCGCGGCTTCCGCGCCGGTCCGCGCCGCCACGGACGTCGCCGACAGGAAGCACGCCTGGAACGCCAGCGTCCGCAGCACCAGGTCGCGGCCGAGCCCGAGCTGAGCACGCATCTTCGCGAGCTCCGGCTTCAGCGGCACCCGCTCGACGAACAGCGCGCGCACGAACAGCGCGGCGGCGATCGTCTGGCCGATCAGGTTCGCGACCGCCGAACCCTCCAGACCCCAGCCGAAGGGGTAGACGAAAAGCGGGCACAGCACGGCGGAAACACCGTTGCCCACCAGCACGTACCGAAGCGGCCGCGCGGTGTCCTGCACGCCGCGCATCCAGCCGTTGCCGGCCATGGTGATCAGCACCATCGGCGCGCCGCACAGCGCGATGCGCATCCAGGTCGCGGCCGCATCGGCGATCGGCCCGGGGCCCGCCATGAGCTCCGCGATCGGGACGGCCAGCAGCTGCGCGAGCAGCATGAGAACGACGCCGACGAGGACGCCCAGCCAGGTCGCCTGCACGCCCTCCGCGACGGCGTCCTTGCGGCGACCGGCGCCGTGCAGCCGGGCCGTGCGCGCGGTGGTCCCGTAGCTCAGGAACGTCAGCTGGCTCGACACCAGGGTGAACAGCGTGCCGCCCAGCGCGAGCCCGGCGAGCGGCACCGCTCCGAGGTGACCGACGACGGCCGTGTCCACGAGCACGTACAGCGGTTCGGCGGCCAGCACGCCGAGCGCGGGCACCGCGAGCGCCAGCACCCGGCGCGGCGATACGCGCTCCCCCAGATCCGACACCCTGTCTCCTTGTAAGCTGTGATCGGCGGGTTCGCCCCTGACGACCAAGGGTACTGGTAAGGACCACAGATGGACAACGCTGATTACGCCGCCGTTGCGCTGCGGATCGCCAACGCCGATCTGAGCAGCCTCGACGCGGTGCGCGCCGCGCTCCACGACGAGCCCTGGTGGGCCGACCGGCTCCACGCGAACGACCTGCCGCTCCTGCGCTCGGTGGGGGCCGGGCTGCGCCGGGCGCTGGACGCGATGGTGGCCGACGACGGCGAGACGGTGCTCGCCGAGATCAACGCCCTGCTGTCGGCGCACCCGCCCCGGCCCAGGCTTTCCGGGCACGGCAGCCGCGACGGCACCCCGAACTGGCACGTCCACGTCGCCGGCCCGGACGCACCGGCGGTCGACGAAGTCGCGGCGGCGGCCGCGTGGGGCTTGGCGCAGGGCGTGGTCCAGCACGGCACGACGCGCTGGGGACGGTGCGGAGCCGAGGGCTGCTACACCTACTTCCTGGACACGTCGACGAACCAGGCCAAGCGCTTCTGCAGCCCCCGCTGCGCGAACCGCATGCACGTCGCGGCCTTCCGAGCCCGCCGCCGAACCTGAGCCCGAGTTCTCCGGCAGTTTCAATTGAAACTGGACCTCGAATCCCCACGGAAGTCGGGCAATTTGTCCACAACCTCCGGCATGTCGGGATGCGACACACCGGAGGTCCGCAATTTCCATTGAAATCGAAGGTTCGATTTCAATGGAAATTGCGGGGACCCGAACGGGAGCAGGACCCGGTGGGAGCAGGACCCCTGCGGGCGTCAGTCCAGGAGCGGGGCCTCGTCGAGGGCCTTGCGCATCGCCGCGATGATCTCCTCCGCCGGGCCCTGCGCCGTGAAACCGGAGGCGAGCCGGTGCCCGCCACCGCCACAGGCCGCCGCCGCGTGGCCGACATCGATGCGGCTGTCCGAGCGCAACGACACCGACCAGTGATCCGGCGCGGTCTCCTTGAGCACCGCGGCGACCTCGGCCTCGCTCGTCGTGCGCACCACGTCGATGACGCTGTCCACGTCCTCGCTGCGCAGCCCGTCGGAATGGGCCAGCCGCACCGTCGCGTGCACGAACCCGAGGCCCTGCGCCGCGGTCGGCTCCAGCCGGGCCTCGCCCAGCACCCCGGACAGCATGTTCATCCAGGCGAACGGATGCGTGTCCAGCAGTGGCCGCGTCGTCGCCTCCGGGTCGACCCCGGCCTCCAGCAGCCGCGCCGCCACGCGGTGCGTCGACGCGCTGGCGTGCCGGAACGACCGGGTGTCGGTGACCAGGCCCGCGTAGAGGCACCGCGCGGTCGGCAGGTCGAGTTCCGCGCCGAGCTCGTCGAGCAGCCGGAGCACGATCATCACCGTCGCCTCGGCGTGCTCGTCGACGAGGTGCAGCGTGCCGTAGCGGGTGTTCGACACGTGGTGATCGATCACGATGACGTCGCCGCCGGCGGCGATCGTCGCCTCGACCCGATCGGCGAGCTTGCCGAGCCGCTGCAGGCTCCCGGTGTCGCAGACGACCAGCACCGGCGGCGCGGCGGGCACCTCATCCGCCGACACCACCAGGTCGTCGCCGTCCAGATCGCGCAGCGAGAACGGCGGCAGGTCCGGCATCCCGAAGGACACCCGGACCGCACAGCCACGCCGCCGCAGCGCCCGGCCCAGCGCCAGCGCGCTGCCGAGCGCGTCCGCATCCGGGTTGATGTGCGCGAACAACGTCACGTCCGAGGCCTCGGACAGCTTGCGAGCGGCCTCGGCTACGGCTTGCTCGACCGGATCGACGGTGACCGGTTGGCCGCCGCCGGTGCGGCCGCTATCGGGTTGCCCGCGCACAGGTTCACCTCCACGACATCGGTGGCCGTTCCGGCCGCCGATGTCCAACGCACCTGATGCTGAGCTGCGACTCAACCACTCTGTGGCCCACGACGCACATCGGCGTCGGAAAACGACCCCTCGTCGGCACCGTCGGTGGCGAACTCGTCATCGTCGGTGCTGGCTCGGTACGGATCGGCGTCGCCGGCCGGCGACGCTCCGGAGGCCAACCGGGCGACCTCCTCGTCGGCCTCCTTGGCCTTGGCGAGCAGTTCCTCCATCCGCCGCGCGTTGTCCGGCACGGTGTCCGCGACGAAGGTCAGCGTCGGGGTGAACCGGACGCCGGTCTGCTGCCCGACCCGGGACCGCAGCACCCCGGTCGCGCTCGCCAGCGCGGCCGCGGTGGAGGCGTGGTCGGCGTCGTCGCCGAACACGGTGTAGTAGACAGTGGCATCCCGCAGATCGGGGGTGACCCGCGCGTCGGTGACCGTCACCATCGCCAGCCGCGGGTCCTTCACCTCGTGCTCCAGCCCGGATGCCACGATCTGGGCGATGCGCTTGGCGAGTTTGCGGGCGCGCGCCGTATCAGCCACGGCGCACCTCCTTCGGGGAAAGTTCAGTTCGTCTGAAAAGCGGCGCTAGCCGCTTGCGTGTGGGACTCGACTCGCGCCGCCGCGGGTTCTCGCGCAGAACGACCACGAAGAGCTCCTAGTCCTCCGGCCCGAGCATGCGCTGGCGGGCGGAGAGCAGTTCCAGTTCGGGGCGTGCGGCGACCAGCCGCTCGCACGCTTCCAGCACTTCGCGCACGTGCGCGGCGTCGCCGGAGACGGCCGCGACGCCCAACAGCGCGCGGCGGTGCAAGTCCTGGTTCCCGGCCTCGGCGACGGCAACCTCGAAGCGCCGCCGCAACTCGGCCACCACGGGCCGCACGACAGCGCGCTTCTGCTTCAGGGAGTGGACGTCGCCGAGGAGGACGTCCAGTTCGAGTACACCGACGTACATGGGTGTTCCTCACCGCGGGGGCGAACCGGCACGCAGGGGGCCGTCGAGTGACGACCCCCTGCGCAGCACCGGCTCAGTCGCGCGGCTTCTCGCGCATCTCGTAGGGCTCGATGACGTCGCCGACCTTGATGTCGTTGTACGACCCCAGGGTCAGACCGCACTCGAAGCCCTCGCGGACCTCGGTGGCGTCGTCCTTGAACCGCTTCAGCGAGTTGATGCTGAGGTTCTCGGCGACGACCACGTTGTCCCGCAGCAGGCGCGCCTTGGCGTTGCGCTTGATGATGCCTTCGGTGACCATGCAGCCCGCGATGGTGCCGATCCGGGAGGACTTGAAGACCTCGCGGATCTCGGCCCGGCCCAGCTCGACTTCCTCGTACTCGGGCTTGAGCATGCCCTTGAGGGCCTGCTCGATGTCCTCGATCGCCCGGTAGATCACCGAGTAGTACCGGATCTCCACGCCCTCGCGGTTGGCGACCTCGGCCGCCTTGCCCTCGGCCCGGACGTTGAAGCCCAGGACGATGGTGTTCTCCGCGGTGGCGAGGTTGATGTCCGACTCGTTGATGCCACCGACGCCGCGGTGGATCACCCGGAGCTCGACCTCGTCGCCGACCTCGATCTTCATCAGGGACTCTTCGAGCGCCTCGACGGTACCCGAGTTGTCACCCTTGATGATCAGGTTGAGCTGGTTGGTCTCCTTGAGCACCTTGTCCAGGTCCTCGAGGCTGACGCGCTTGCGCTTGGCCGCGTTCTGCGCCTCGCGGATGCGGGCCCCGCGGCGGTCGGCGATCTGCCGGGCGACCCGGTCCTCGTCGACCACCAGGAAGGTGTCGCCCGCGCCCGGCACCGACGTGAAACCGATGACCTGCACCGGCCGCGACGGCAGCGCCTCGGGGACGTCCTCGTCGTTCTCGTTGATCATCCGGCGGACGCGACCGTAGGCGTCGCCGGCCACCACCGAGTCACCGACCCGCAGCGTGCCTCGCTGCACCAGCACCGTGGCCACCGGACCGCGACCGCGGTCCAGGTGGGCCTCGATCGCCACGCCCTGGGCGGGCATGTGCGGGTTGGCCCGCAGGTCCAGCGCCGCGTCCGCGGTGAGCAGGATCGCCTCGAGCAGGTTGTCGATGTTGGTGCCCTGCTTCGCCGAGATGTCGACGAACATGGTGTCGCCGCCGTACTCCTCGGCGACGAGGTTGTACTCGGTGAGCTGCTGGCGGATCTTCGCCGGGTTCGCACCCTCGACGTCGATCTTGTTCACCGCGACCACGATCGGCACACCGGCCGCCTGGGCGTGGTTGATCGCCTCCACCGTCTGCGGCATGACGCCGTCGTCGGCGGCCACCACCAGCACTGCGATGTCGGTCGACTTGGCACCACGAGCACGCATGGCGGTGAACGCCTCGTGACCCGGGGTGTCGATGAACGTGATCGGCCGCTCGTTGCCTTCCAGCTCGGTGAGGACCTGGTAGGCACCGATGTGCTGGGTGATGCCACCGGCCTCGCCGGCCTGCACGTTCGTCTTCCGGATGGTGTCCAGCAGTCGCGTCTTACCGTGGTCGACGTGACCCATGACGGTCACCACCGGCGGCCGCGCCGCCAGCTCGTCCTCGGAGCTGCCCGGGTCGCCGTAGCTGATGTCGAACGACTGCAGCAGCTCCCGGTCCTCGTCCTCCGGACTGACCATCTCGACCTTGTAGTTCATCTCCTGGCCGAGGAGCTCCAGCACCTCGTCGGAGACGGACTGGGTCGCGGTGACCATCTCACCGAGGTGGAACATCGCCTGCACCAGCGAGGCCGGGTTGGCGTTGATCTTCTCGGCGAAGTCGGTCAGCGAAGCACCGCGACGCAGGCGAAGGGTCTCGCCGTTGCCGCGCGGGAGGCGGACGCCGCCGACCGACGGCGCCTGCATGTTCTCCATGTACTCCTGGCGCTTCTGCCGCTTCGACTTGCGACCGCGCTTCGCGGGCCCGCCGGGACGACCGAACGCACCGGCAGCACCGCCGCGACCACCGGGACCGCCCGGACGGCCACCGCCGCCGGGACGACCGCGGAAGCCACCGCCGGCCGGGGCACCGCTCGGGGCACCGCCGCCACCGCCACCGCGGAAGCCGCCGCCGCCCCCACCGGGACGACCGCCGCCACCACCGGGACGGCCACCGCCGCCACCCGGACCGCCACGGCCACCGCCGCCACCGCGGCCACCGCCGGGACCGCCACCGCTGCGCGGCGGACGGGGCGGCATCATGCCGGGGTTCGGACGCGGCGGCATCATGCCCGGGTTCGGGCGCGAGCCACCTTCACCGCGCGGGGCGTTGCCCGCGGCCGGGGCCGTGCCGGCACCCTGACCGCCGCCCTGCCGCTGGCCACCGGGACCGCCGTGCTGGCGGCCGGGACCCTGCCCGCCGCCCTGACGGCCGCCCGGGCCCGGCCGCGGCGGCCGCTGCTGCGGCGCTCCGCTGCCGACGCCGAACGGGTTGTTGCCGACGCGCGGCTGCCGCGGGCCCGGCTTGGGCGCCTTCGGGCGCGGCGGAACCACGCCGGCGTCGCCGTCGCCACCCTGCTTCGGGCTGGGCTTCGGACCCGGCTTGGGGCCGGGCGCCGGACGCGACTCGGCCGCCTTGGCGGCCGGTGCCTGCTCGGCCGGCTTGACGACCTCCGGCTCGGGCTTGGGGGTCGGCTTCGGACCCGGCTTGGGGCCGGGCTTGGGACGCTCACCGACCGGCGCCTCGGGGCGCGGGCCGGGCTTGGGTCCAGGCTTCGGCGCCGCCGCATCGGCGCGGGACGGCCTGGGCTCTGCCGGAGCGGGCTTGCCTCCGCCGGCGTCGCTCTTCCTCGACGCCGAGGGCTTGGCGAGTGCGTCGCGAAGCCTGCGGGCCACCGGGGCTTCCACGGTGGACGACGCGGACTTCACGTACTCGCCCTGCTCGGCGAGCTTGTTCAGAACTTCCTTGCTGGTAACACCGAGCTCTTTGGCGAGCTCATGTACGCGGGCCTTGCCTGCCACTGCTCTCCTCATCTGGGTGAGGCCGGGCGGCAGTCCCGCTCGACCTCGTCCTATCGCCGATGCGCGTTCATGGCTTCAGCTTCACGGCTGATTCATGACGGGTCGACCTGCTTTCCTTCAGTTGCCTGGCGCGGGACGGATCCCGCGTCGGTCACGTCTTGAGCCGCCTGCTGCGGTTGCCCGGCACTCAGGTGGGCCTGCACGGCCGAGGTGTCCAGGACTCCCGGCGCACGGAGTGCACGCGGAAAGGCCCGGCGCCGCTCGGCCAGACGAAGGCACGCCGGATCGGGGTGCAGCCAAGCGCCCCGGCCCGGTTGCCGACGTCGTGGATCGGGTACAGCGACGGGACCCGCCCGACCGACCTCAGCCACCACACGCAGCAGCTCAGAGGATGACGTCCGGGCACGACACCCCACGCAGGTACGAACCGGCTCACGGCTTTCGCCGCGCTCACCGGACACCCGTGTGCGGATTGTCGCTCCCCTCGCGTCGAACCTCCTCTAATTCTAACCCGACGACGTTACTCGGCCGAACCCACGGTCGGCAGTCCCTCCACCGCGGGGTCCAGACCGGACGCCTGCGCCGGGGGTTGCGCCGCCGGAGTGGCCGACGCACCCGGGTCGGCATCGCTGCGGATGTCGATCCGCCAGCCGGTGAGCCGAGCCGCGAGCCGGGCGTTCTGGCCTTCCTTGCCGATCGCCAGCGAGAGCTGGAAGTCCGGCACGACCACCCGCGCGGTCTTGGTGCGTTCGTCGACGACCTCCACCGAGACTACCTTGGCCGGCGACAGGGCGTTGCCGACGAAGGTCGCCGGGTCGTCCGAGTAGTCGATGATGTCGATCTTCTCGCCGCCGAGCTCGCTCATCACGTTGCGCACCCGCGAGCCCATCGGCCCGATGCAGGCGCCCTTGGCGTTGACGCCGCTGACGGTCGAGCGCACCGCGATCTTGGAGCGGTGCCCGGCCTCCCGCGCCACCGCGGGGATTTCCACGGTGCCGTCGGCGATCTCCGGGACCTCCAGCGCGAACAGCCGCCGCACCAGGTTCGGGTGGGTGCGGGACAGCGTGATCTGCGGTCCGCGCGCGCTCCGGGACACCCCGACGACGTAGCACTTGATCCGGGTGCCGTGCTCGTAGTTCTCGCTGGGCACCTGCTCGGCGGCGGGGATCACGCCCTCGCTGTCGCCGACCGACACGATGACCATGCCGCGCGAGTTGGCGCGCGCGTCGCGCTGGATGACACCGCCGAGGATCTCGCCCTCCTTGGCGGAGAACTCGCCGAAGGTGCGCTCGTGCTCGGCGTCGCGCAACCGCTGCAGGATGACCTGCCGCGCGGTCGTCGCCGCGATGCGCCCGAACCCCTCCGGGGTGTCGTCCCATTCCTCCTGCACGCTGCCGTCGGCCGCCAGGGTGTGCGCGAGGACCCGCACGACACCGGTCTTGCGGTCCACCTCCACCCGCGCGTGCGGCTGGTGCCCCTCGGTGTGGCGGTATGCGGTGAGCAGTGCCGATTCGATCGCTTCCAGGACCGTCTCGAACGGGATGTCCTTGTCGCGTTCGATCGCCCGCAGCGCCGCGATGTCGACGTTCACCTCGACTCCTCCGTGTCTTCCCGGTCGTCCCCCTCTTGGGAAACGCCGCTCGCAGCCCGCTCCAGCTTGACCAAATCCTCCGCCGGTGGCTGCTGGAACTCCACCTCGACCACCGCGCGTTCGACATCACGGTAGGCCACCCGACGCAGTTCGTCGGCGACCAGCACCGTGACTCCTTCATCATCGGCCGCCCCGACCCGCGCCACCAACTTCTCGCCGTCGGCGAACCGGATCTTGACCAGCCGGTAGCGGGCGCGACGCCAGTGCCGCGCGCGGGTCAGCGGCCGGTCCACGCCCGGCGAGGTGACCTCGAGCGTGTAGGAGCCGGCCAGGACGTGCTCGTGCGCGTCCAGCACCTCCGACACCGCGCGGCTGACGTCGGAGATCTCGTCGAGCCCGACGCCGTCGTCGGAGTCGATGACGACCTTGATCAGCCGGCGGCGGCCGGCCTGCTGCACGTCGAACTCCTCGAGGTCGAAGCCCGATCTAGCCACGGCCTCGGCTACGACGGGCTCCAGCTGCGCGGTGATCGCACCGCGCGGCGGGCTGGACACGTTGGCACTCCCTAAATTCCGATCGGGGTCTGGGGCAGACCTGGAAACATCGCGGCACGGGGTCTCGCGGCCGGGCCGGCCGGCGGGACGTTCACGACCAGTGCTGTCCGTGCCGGCCGCGGTCGCCCAGGGTATCGCGTCCACCCGCACCCGAGCGCGGCGTGGGACCCCAACGATCGGCGGATCGTACCGATCACCGGGGGCGATGCCCGGGCGTCCGCCCGGGTGATCGCCTGGCAGGATAGGCCGACGTGGAATCCCCTTCGCGAGCCAGGTCGCTGCTGGGGCGGCGGAGCGCGCTGCGGTTGTTCGCGGCCGTTCCGGTCGCCGCCGCGCTGACCGCGGCGTGCAGCTCGGCACCCGAGGAGCCCGACCCGCTGGTGGCGCTGGCGGCCGCGGCGAAGTCCGACGCCCAGCTGGCGAAGGCGATCGCGCAGGCGCATTCGGGCCTGGCCGACGCCGCCGGCGAGATCGCCTCGGCGCGTTCCGAGCACGCCGCCGCGTTGCAGCGCGAGGTCGACCGGGTCAATCCGCGCGATCCCGAAGACCCGCCGTCGGTGCCCGATCCGGCGCCGCAGCAGGCCCCGTCCTCGGCGAGCACGGCGGCGAAGGCGCTGCGCGATGCGCTGACCGGCGCGCAGGACAGGGCGGCCCAGCTGGTGCCCGGGGTGGAGCCCTACCGCGCCGGGCTGCTGGGATCGGTCGCGGCGAGCTGCGCGAGCCTGCGGGAGGTGCTCGGATGACGGAGCTTTCGGACGAGGCGGGAAACGCGCTGCGCAGCGCGTTGAGCGCGGAGCACGCGGCGGTGTGGGTGTACGGGCTGGCGAGCGCGTTCGCGAGCGAATCCCGCGTGCGCAGCGCGATCGGCGACGCGATGGAGCAGCACCGGAGGCTGCGCGACACCGCGGAGCGGGTGATCCGCGACGCGCAGCAGACGCCGTCGGCGGCTCAGCCGGCGTACGACGTCGGGGAGTCGGTGAGCGACCAGAAAGCCGCGATCGGGCTGCTGGTCAAGACGGAGAACGACTGCGAGACCGGCTGGCGTTCGGTGCTGGAGAACACCGAGGACGCCGCGCTGCGCGGCATCGCGCTCGACGGCCTGACCACCGCTGCCGTCCGGGCCACCCGGTGGCGGCTCACCGTCGGCACGCAGCCGGCCGCGAAGCCCTTCCCCGGTCAGCCCTGACTCCGGCGGTCAGCGCGGGGTCTGCTCCTGCGGCCAGCCGAGCTTCAGCGCTTCCTTGGTGACGTCGAGCAGCACCGGGTCCTTGTGCGGCGTGTTCTTGTCGAAGTAGGCCGAGTCGCCGATCACCACCAGCCGGTCCTGGCGGCCCGAGGCGTAGGCGTCGTCGTCGAGCGCCGGCATGCCCTTGGTGCCGTCCCGCCCGTCGTCGACCAGGTCCCGGATGTTGCCCGTGCCGTCCTTGGTGGTCAGGTCGTTGAGCTGCTGCGCGGTGGCCGCGTCCGGCATCAGGACCGTGACCAGCGAGGTCAGCACCCGGGTGCCGTCGGGCAGCTTGGTGCTGTAGAGCGCCCGCGTGAGGTGCGTGCACTCCTGCTTCTGGAAGAAGCTCTTGATCTTGGCCGTGGAGACGTTCTGGCAGCCCTGGAACGCTTCCTCGCGGTGGATCGGGACGAACTCGTAGCGCGGCACCTCCGCAGGCGGCGGCGCGGCCTCTTCATCGGTGTCCGGCTTGATCATCAGCCAGATCAGCCCGGACAACACGGAGATCGCGACGAGCCCGAGCCCGCGCAGCAGCCAGCCGGTCGGCGTGACGCGACGCGGTTGCGGCTCCGGCTGCGCCACCGGGGCCTGCCAGCTCGTCGGTTGCTGCTGCGCCTGCGGCGGCGGCACCGGCGGCGGCTGCTGCGCCGGCGGCGGCTGGTCGCGGCGGGGCGGTGGGGCGAACGCCGGCCGAGTGGCCTCGTCCGGCGGCGGCACCGATGCGCGATCCGGTCTGATAAGCGAGTTGTCGCGCCGCAGCGGCGTGGTTTCGCGCTGCGTGTTGGCTTGTGCTCCCGTCATCTCTTCGGGCACACCTCGTCGGTCCGGCACGAGCACCAACCGTAGCGGGCGCTGATTACAAGTCGGACACCCCGGATGGTCATCGCAGCGCACGCACCGCGCGCTCGACATCGGCGGAGGTGTTGTAGAGGTGGAATGACAGGCGTGCCCGGCCCGCTCGCGCCGCGCAGGTGATCCCGGCCGCCGTGAGCTTCGACACGGCGTCCGGCGCCCGCACCGAGACGATCGCGGATCCGGCGGCGGGCAGGCCCAGCGCCGCGCTGAACTCGTCGGCCAGCCCGGTGCAGTGCGCGGCGACCGCGGCCATGTCGAGCCCGGCCAGCCAGCGCATCGCCACCGCCGCCCCGACCTGCGCGAACCACGTCGGCGAGAGGTCGAGCGAGCGGGCGCCGCCGGCCAGCCGCAGCGGCAGGCCGTAGGTGGTGCTCCACGGGTCCTGCCCGGCATACCAGTTCGCGCTGTTCGGCACGACCTCGGGCGCATCCGGGTGCACCGCCAGCCAGGCGGCGCCGCGCGGTGACAGCAGCCACTTGTAGGCGGCGCCGACGACCCAGTCGGCCCAGTCGAGCCGCACCGGCAGCCAGCCCAGCGCCTGCGTGACATCGATGAGCACCCGCGTCGAACCAGCGGCGGCGCTCCGCCGGAGGCCGTCGAGGTCGACGATCCGGCCGTCGCTGGACTGCACCGCGCTGACCGCCACCAGGTCGTGGCCCGCGGCGTGCTCCGCGATCTCGTCCAACGGCACCTCGGTGACCCGCACGTCCGGTTGCGCGGCGAACGGAAAGACGACGCTGGTGAACTCGTTCTCGGCGACCAGCACGCGAGCGCCCGCCGGCAGGCTCGCCGCGACCAGGCCGACGAGTTGGGAGGCGGTGGCCCCGATCGCCACCCGCTCCGCGGTGGTGCCGACCAGCGCCGCGAACGACGCCCGCGCGTCGGCCACCGCCGGCTCGAAGTCCTCGGGCAGGTCGCGGCCGCTCCCCCAGCGCGCCACCGACTCCGCGACCGCGCGGGCCGCGTCGGCGGTCGGGATGCCGATGCTCGCGGTGTTGAGATAGCCGTCCGGGACGTCGAACCGCGCACCGAATGCCTCACGCATGGCGGCATCCTCGCACCGGCCGGGCCGGTTCCGGTACCGCTGCTTACGGTTGAACCATGCACAGCGAGGAAATCGAGGTCCGGACCGGCTCCGTGGAAGTCGTCTACGACCTGGGCGCGGAGTGCGAGCGGTTCCTGCGTTCGGCCCGGGCCCGCGACGGCCTGCTCAACGTCTGGGTGCCGCACGCGACCGCCGGGCTGGCGATCATCGAGACCGGCGCGGGCAGCGACGACGACCTGCTCGCCGCGCTTCGGGACCTGCTGCCCGCCGACGACCGCTGGCGGCACCGCCACGGCTCGCGGGGCCACGGCCGGGACCACGTGCTGCCCGCGTTCGTCCCGCCGTACGCGTCGATCCCGGTGCTGGGCGGGGAGATGGCGCTGGGGACCTGGCAGTCGGTGTGCCTGGTGGACACCAATGTGGACAATCCGGTCCGCCGGGTCCGCCTGAGCTTCCTGCCCGGCTGATCCCGGCCGCGATTCCACTGAGCCTTTTCATCCTGGAGCGGCGGTGACTGCGGCGCCCGATCTGCCGTGACCGCGCACGCTGCCGCCAACCCCGCAACCGGCACCGCTGCGGGCTCTCAGACGCTTCTTGGTGAGGACGGTCCCTCCGCCGCGTATTGGAGCAGTCCAGGAAGCGTCCGAGGTTCCGCTACCCGCACCGCCACCCAGAACGAGGCTGGAAGAATCTCAATGGAATCGGCGGTTCGATTCCAATGGCATTGCGGACGAGGCAACTTCGAGCCGGGATCTTGCGCGGGGCGTGGTCGCGCGAGCACTCTTTGCGACCGTGACGACAACAGCTGGGGGAACTCGCCGCCTGGCCCGCGTGGTGTCCGCGGGCGTGGTCGGGACCACCGTCGAGTTCTACGACTTCTTCCTGTACGGGGCGGCCGCGGCCACCGTGTTCGGCCCGGTCTTCTTCCCGCATTCCGACGGACTGCTCGGCGTGCTGCTGGCGCTGGTCACCTATGCCGTCGGGTTCGCCGCCCGGCCGCTGGGCGGCCTGGTGTTCGGGCACTTCGGCGACCGGGTCGGCCGCAAGCGGCTGCTGGTGATCAGCCTGATCCTGATGGGCTCCGCATCGGTGCTGATCGGCGTGCTGCCGGGCTACCAGCAGATCGGGATCGCGGCGCCGCTGCTGCTGACGCTGCTGCGGCTGGTGCAGGGCTTCGCGCTCGGCGGCGAGTTCGGCGGCGCGGTACTGCTGGTGGCCGAGCACGGACCGCGCGAGCGGCGCGGCTTCTGGACCTCGTGGCCGCAGACCGGCGGGCCGCTGGGCAACCTGCTCGCCACGGGCGCCCTGGCCGCGATGGCGGCAGCGACGACCGGCGCGCAGTACTCGGCGTGGGGCTGGCGGATCCCGTTCCTGGCGTCGATCGTGCTGGTCGTCATCGGGCTGTGGGTGCGGCTGCGGGTGGCCGAGTCGCCGCTGTTCCAGGCCGTCGCCGAGGAGAGCCGCGAGGAGCGGGCGCCGGTGCTCGAAGCGCTGGCCCAGTACCCGCGGGCGGTGTTCGCGGTGTTCGCGGCGCGCGTGGGCGAGAACGCCGCGTTCTACGTGTTCACCATCTTCCTGCTGGTCTACGCGGGCAACATCGGGCTTCCCACCGCGATCACGACCACCGCGGTGGCCGTCGGTTCTCTCGTGCAGGCGTTGTCGATGCTCGCCGGCGGGGCGCTGTCCGACCGGCTCGGCCGCCGCCCGGTGGCGATCACCGCCGCCATCGGTTGTGCATTGTGGACGGTGATCTTCTTCCCGCTGGTGGGCAGCCACGATCCGGTGCTGGTGTTCCTGGCGGTCGCGGTCGGGCTGCTGCTGCACGGCATGCTGACCGGCGCGCAATCCGCCTTCTACGCCGAACTCTTCGGCACCTCGGTGCGGTATTCCGGGGTGTCGCTGGGATATCAGGCCGCCACGGTGGTCGCTGGCGCCGCCGCACCGCTGATCGGCGCGGCGCTGCTGCGGGCGACGCATTCGGCGATGCCGGTGGCGATCATGCTGATCTGCTGCCTGGCGCTGACGGTGCTGGGCATGTCGATCGTCACCGAGACCGCCCGCCGCGAGCTGGCCGCCTGAGCCCGCGGCCGCCGGGAAATCGGGCGTCCCGCACCGTCCTGTCGGCTGGCAGGATGGTGCGGTGACGCGACTCGTGCTGTGGGACATCGACCTGACCCTGATCGACGCCCGGGGCTTCGGCTCCCGCTGGTACCGCCGCGCGCTCGCGGACGTGACCGGGAAGGCTCTGCAGCGCATGCCGGACACCGCCGGCCGCACCGAGCTGGCGATCACCACGGACGTGCTGGAGATCCACGGCAGCACCCCGGACGAGCCCACGATCGCGGCCATGTTCGCGGCGCTGACCAGCGCGGTCGCCGACACGCGCGACGAGCTCTCGCAGCGCGGCAGCGCGCTGCCCGGTGCGGCCCGGGCGCTGACGGCGCTGGCCGACGAGCCGCGGTTCACGCAGACGCTGGTGACCGGGAACCTCGCGGAGGTCGCCTTCCACAAGCTCGAATCGTTCGGCCTGCACCACCACGTCGACTTCGAGATCGGCGGCTTCGGCGAGGCCTCGGTGCACCGCCACGACCTGATCGCGGACTCCGTCGCGAAGGCCGAAGACCGCCACGGCGGGCCGATCGCCCCGGACGCCGTGGTGGTCGTCGGCGACACGCCGCACGACGTCGCGGGTGCGCTGCGCTTCGGCGCGGTCGCGGTCGGCGTCGCCACGGGATCCAGCAGCGAGGACGACCTCCGCTCCGCGGGCGCCCACGCGGTCCTGCCGAACCTCGCCGACACCGACGCGGTGCTCGCCGCGCTGACCTGACCTGCGGCTGCCGGAGCAGCGAAGAAACGGGCCGTGGGTCCCGGGAAACCCGGACCCACGGCCCCGTTAATCGGCTTCGAGTCCCTCAGCCGCGGACGACGTCGATGAGGTGCTGCACCGCGTTGTCCGCCTCGACCTCCGCGCGGTCGCCGGAGCGACGGTCGCGGACCTCGACGACGCCCCTGGTCAGGCCCTTGCCCACCACCAGGACCGTCGGCACCCCGATCAGCTCGGAGTCGGCGAACTTCACGCCCGGCGACACCGTCCGGTCGTCCAGGATCACCTGCACGCCGGCCGCGTCGAGCTCGGCCGCGATGGCCTCGCCGCGCTCCCGGATGCTCTCGTCCTTGCCCGCGATCACCACGTGCACGTCGGCGGGCGCCACCTCGCGCGGCCACACCAGGCCGACCTCGTCGTGGCTCTGCTCGGCGATCGCGGCCACCAGCCGCGACACCCCGACGCCGTAGGAGCCCATGGTGATGCGCTTCGGCTTGCCGTCCTGGCCGAGCGCGTCCAGCGAGAACGCGTCGGCGTACTTGCGGCCGAGCTGGAAGATGTGGCCGATCTCGATGCCGCGCGCGGCGACCAGGGTGCCGTGGCCGTCCGGCGACGGGTCGCCCTCGCGGACCTCGGCGGCCTCGATGGTGCCGTCCGGGGTGAAGTCCCGGCCGCACAGCAGGTCCACCACGTGGTGGTCGGTCTTGTCGGCGCCGGTGACCCACGCCGTCCCGGTCACCACGCGCGGGTCGACCAGGTACCGGACGCCGTTGTCCTGCAACGCCTTCGGGCCGATGTAGCCCTTGACCAGGAACGGGTGGGCGGCGAAGTCGGCCTCCTCCAGCAGCGCCACCTCGGCGGGCTCCAGCGACGCCTCCAGCCGCTTCATGTCGACCTCGCGGTCGCCGGGCACGCCCACGGCCAGCAGCTCCCAGTCCGACGAGCCCGGCTGCCGGGTCTTGACCAGCACGTTCTTCAGCGTGTCGGCCGCGGTGAACTTGCGGTCGGTGTTGGCGTTGAGGTAGTCGACCAGGGTCTCGATGGTCGGCGTGTTCGGCGTGTGGTGGACCTCGGCGGCCGCCTTGCCCTCGATCGGTTCGGCGGGCGGCGCGGGGGTGACCACGGCCTCGACGTTGGCGGCGAAGCCCGACTCGGTGCTGCGGACGAAGGTGTCCTCACCGGTCTCGCTCTCGGCCAGGAACTCCTCGGACGCCGAACCGCCCATCGCGCCGGAGGTGGCCGCGACGATCACGTAGCGCAGCCCGACCCGGTCGAAGATCCGGATGTAGGCGTCGCGGTGCAGCTGGTACGAGTTCGCCAGGCCCTCGTCGTCCAGGTCGAAGGAGTAGGAGTCCTTCATGACGAACTCGCGGCCGCGCAGGATGCCGGCGCGGGGCCGCTCCTCGTCCCGGTACTTCGTCTGGATCTGGTACAGCATGACCGGGTAGTCCTTGTAGGAGCTGTACTCGCCCTTGACGGTGAGCGCGAACAGCTCCTCGTGCGTCGGACCGAGCAGGTAGTCGCCGCCCTTGCGGTCCTTCAGCCGGAACAGGTTCGGGCCGTACTCGGTCCAGCGGTTGGTCGCGTCGTAGGGCTCCTTCGGCAGCAGCGCGGGGAAGTGGATCTCCTGCGCGCCGATCGCGTTCATCTCCTCGCGCACGACCTCCTCGATCTTGCGCAGCACCCGCAGGCCCAGCGGCAGCCACGAGTAGATGCCCGGCGCGATCCGGCGGACGTAGCCGGCGCGGACGAGCAGCTTGTGGCTCGGCACCTCGGCGTCGGCCGGATCCTCGCGCAGGGTACGCAGGAACAACGTCGACATCCTCGTGATCACGGCTACTAGCTCCTCGTCCGGCCCGATACGTCAACCGCAGGGTAGCGACCCACCCCGGGGTCACCACCAGCGGATTACCCGCGCCGCCCGGCGGCTGTCGGGGTCGGCGCCTATCTTCCGCGCCATGGCACTGAACATCGGCATGGTGACGATCGACTGCGCATCGCCCCGGAAGCTGGCCGACTTCTGGACGCGGGCCCTGGACACGTCCGTCGTCCTCGACGTCGGCGAGTTCGTGATGCTCGCCGCGAACCAGGAGGGCGGGGTGGCGCTCGGGTTGCAGCAGGTGGCGGAGCCGCGCGCCGGGAAGAACCGGGTCCACGTGGACCTGGGCACCACCGACCGGCAGGCCGAGGTGCGCCGCCTCGTCGAGCTGGGCGCCACGGAGGTCGGCGAGCACGAGGGGCCCGGCGGCCTGGCTTGGACCGTGCTCCAGGACCCGGAGGGCAACGAGTTCTGCGTGGCCAGCGGACACTGATCCGGTTGGCCCATTGTCGGGCCGCCGCGGGTGCGGTTACCTCGAACGAGGTGTCCGTTTCACGTAGGGGGTCCGATGTCCGCTCAGCAGGCCCGCAGCGACGACGGCCGATTAGCGGAGTGGAGCCTCCGCACGCGCCTGCTCGCGCAGGGGGCGCTGACCTGGCTCTTCGCCGTGCGAGGCGACCCGATGGCGCGCCTGTTGCACGCCCCGTGGCGGGACGATCCGTACCCGCTCTACCGGCAGATGCGCGAGCGGGGGCCGCTGGTGCGCAGCAAGCTCGGGGTGCTGGTCGCGACGACCCACCAGCTGTGCGACGAGGTGCTGCGGGACCGGCGGTTCGGCGTGCGCACCAGCGACGGCTCCTACGGCGATCCGACGGCCGCCGCCGTTGACCTGCAGCTCTCGCTGCTGGAGCTCGATCCGCCCGATCATTCGCGGTTGCGCAAGCTCGCCGCCCCGGCCTTCCGGCCGCGCCGCCTGGAGACCTACCGCGAGCGCATCGAGCAGATCGCCCACGACCTGCTGGACCGGGCCGCCGAGCGCCGCGAGTTCGACGTGGTCCGGGACTTCGCCGGGCCGCTGCCGATCCGGGTGATCTGCGAGCTGCTCGGGCTGCCGCCGCTGGACGCGCAGCGACTGGCGCACCACGGCACGGTGCTGGCCGGCGCGCTGGACGGGGTCCGGTCGGCCCGCCAGCTCCGGCAGATGCGGGAGTCCTTCGGCGAGCTCGACGCGATGTTCACCGGGCTGATCGAGCAGCGCCGCGCGGAGCCCGGCGAGGACATCGTCAGCGACCTGGTCACGGCCCTCGACCAGGACAAGCTGACCGGCACCGAGCTGGTGCAGCTGTGCGACCTGCTGCTGGTCGCCGGTTTCGAGACGACGGTCAACCTGATCGGCAACGGCACCCTCGCGCTGCTGCAGCACCCGGAGCAGTGGGATCTGCTGCGGGCCGATCCCGGCATGGCGTCGGCCGTGGTCGAGGAGACGCTCCGCTGGGATCCACCCGTTCAGGTGACGATGCGGATCGCGCACGAGCCGGTGGAGCTGGCCGGTCGCCGGCTCCGGGCGGACACGCCGGTGCTGGCGGTGCTGGCGTCGGCCGGGCGGGACCCGGCGGTGCACGACGACCCGGACCGGTTCGACATCACCCGCCCGGACCGGGGTGATCACCTCGCGTTCTCCTCGGGCATCCACTACTGCCTGGGCGCGCCGCTGGCCCGGCTGGAGGCGGAGATCGCGTTCCGCTGCCTGGCGACCCGCCTGCCGGGGCTGCGCCGGGCGGGCGCGGTGGTCCGCCGCCCGACGTCGATCATCCACGGCCTGTCCGCCCTACCGGCCACCACCGACCGCACCCTCTCCCCCGCCTGACGTCACCCCAGTTTCAATTGAAACCTCCAACCAGGCCCTTGGTGCGCGCAGTTTCAATTGAAACTGGGATTCAGTTATCCACAGACGACTGAAGTTGTCCACAGATTCGGGTCCTGGTGTATCCGGAAACGGGGTATCTTCCTCTTATAGAGCGTGACCACGTCCAAAATTCCCCAGCTAGGCAATGAACACAAGCTGTTCCTCCGCTCCGAAGCCCTGACCGCGGGACTCACCGATACTCACCTGCGCAGTTCGGCCTTCTGCCGAGTCCTCCACGGTGTGTACACGACCAGCGGAACACCGCTGACGCACGAACTCAAGTGCTTGGCAGCGGCGATGCGGCTGCCTGCGAAAGCCATGCTCACGGGCTTGTCCTCGGCAACCCTTCGCGGGGTTGCCTTGGCCGACTTCTCGACCCCGGTGGATGTAATCGTGCCCCGCGAGTACGGCATGCACCGCCGGCAAGGACTCCGCTGCTCGGCGGTGCGAACCTACGATTTCGAGCACGAGGTCTGGCACGGGATCAGGTTGGCGGGCATCGAGCGCACCGCATTCGACCTCCTGAAGCGCCGTTCCATGTCGCTGTCGATCGCGCACTGCGATGCGCTGCTGCACAGGGGCTTGATCACCCGGGAAGGGATCGCGAAGTTCCTTTCCGGGCGTCGCGACAACGGGGTCGTGCTTGCCCGGCATCGGCTGCCCTACTTGGACGGCCGCGCCGAATCCATCCCCGAATCAGTGCTACGCGTCGAGCTCAACCTGCGCGGCCTGGATCCGACGCCGCAGCTCGAGGTATTCGCCGAGGGCCGGTTCATCGCGCGCGTCGACTTGGCCTTCCCCGTCGAACGAGTTGCTGTCGAATACGACGGTCACTGGCACGCCGACCCAGAGCAGTTCCGCAGGGACGAGGCCCGCCGACTGCGCCTCAACGAATCAGGCTGGATCGTCATCGTTGTAACGAACAAGCACATGCAAACGTCCATCGACCACGTCGTCTCATCGATCCACGAGGCACTCACCCACCAGAGGAACGGCAGTTTCAATTGAAACTGCCACCAACCGAACGAGGGGTGCCGGGTCGTTGGGGCTGGACCGCTTAGCCTGGTGGGGTGTTGGTTCTGCTTCCTCCTTCGGAGACCAAGGCCGTTGGCGGCGCCGGGGCGCCGCTGGATCTCGACGCCCTGTCGCATCCGGAGTTGACGCCCACCCGGCGGAAGCTGATCGAGGCACTGTCCACTTTGGCCGATGACGTGCCCGCCAGCCTGGCCGCGCTGGGGCTGTCGGAGCGCCAGGTCGAGGAGGTCGAGCGCAACGCAGAGCTGTGGGATTCGCCCACTGCTCCGGCGCTCGAGCGCTACACCGGGGTGCTCTACGACGCGCTGGACGTCCGGTCGCTGTCGGCCGCCGAGCGCGCGCGGGCCGATGCCCGGCTGGCCGTCGCTTCGGCGCTGTTCGGGCTGGTCCGGGGCACCGACGCGATCCCCGCCTACCGCCTGTCCGGGGGCAGCGCGCTGCCCGGGTTCGGGACGTTGCGCAGCGTGTGGCGCCCGGCGCTGGAGCCGGTGCTCGCCGATGCCGACGCGCTGGTGGTCGACCTGCGGTCGGGCGCGTACTCGGCGCTGGCCAAGGTGCCGAACGCCGTCGCGGTTCGCGTGCTGTCCGAAGACGCGGCGGGCAAGCGGAAGGTCGTCAGCCACCACAACAAGTCGCACAAGGGGAAGCTGGCGCGGGCCCTGGCCCGGACGCCCGAGGAGCCCGGTGCGCTCGAGGACGTCCTCGACGTGGCCAACGACGCCGGGCTGCAGGTGGAACGCGAGGGCTCGCGCGGGCTCTGCGTCGTCGTCCGGGCCTGACTTTCCGGGCGCGGAAATTCGGTTGCGGCGGCGGCCGTCGATCGATCAAACTGGCTTCTGCCAGTTGGCACGGCTCGGAAAGCTGGAGGGAGGTTCGCCATGGTGGCCTTTGTGACCTTCGCGCGCGTGCGTATTCCGCGCAGCTACCGCCGAACCCGCCTCTCTCCGCCACGCGTGCGCTGAAACACCGGTGCCCGGCGGAGGTCCCGCTTGAGGAGCACCAGATCTTGTCTGCGTACGACGAGTACGACCCGGATTTCATCCGCATCACGAAGCCGATCAAGAACCGCAAGCCGAAGCAGTCGAAGAAGCGCCGCTTCGACGACGAGCCGATGCGGCGCGGCCGACTCACCGAGGAGGAACGCACCCTGCTCGCCGCGCTGCGCGACGAGCCAGAACCACGACCGCTGCCCGACGGCGCCGACCGCTGGTCCACCTGGGACACCGGGGAACGCGGCCCCGGGCCGCACCCGTCCTGGCTGGTGACCGAGCTGGCGGCGGTCGACCACGAGCTGGGCGTGCTCAAGACCGGCAAGGAAGCCGACGTGCACCTGCTGCGCAGGTCGTTGCCCGGTGGGAGGTCCTGCCTGCTCGCGGCGAAGCGGTACCGCGACATGGACCACCGGATGTTCCACCGCGACGCGGGCTATCTCGAAGGCCGGCAGATGCGCAAGTCCCGCGAGATGCGGGCGATGCAGCAGCGCAGCTCGTTCGGGCGCGGCATGATCGCGCAGCAGTGGGCGGTGGCGGAGTTCGCCGTGCTGTCGTCGCTGTGGCTGGCCGGCGTGCCGGTGCCCTACCCCGTGCAGCGCGTCGGCACCGAGGTCCTGCTGGAGTTCCTGGGCTCCGCCGACGGGACGGCGGCTCCGCGGCTCGCGGCGCTGCGGCCGACGCCGGACGAGCTCGACGAGCTCTGGCTGCAACTCGTCGACGCGCTCGTGGTGCTGGCCGAGCAGGGTTACACCCACGGCGACCTGTCCGCGTACAACGTGCTCGTGCACGACGGCAGGCTGATGCTGATCGACCTGCCGCAGGCGGTCGATCTCGCGGCGAATCCGCGGGGGCTCGAATTCTTGCGACGTGACGCGGACAACATCGCCGGCTGGTTCCGCGCCCGCGGCGCCGACGAGCACCTGGCGGATCCTGAAGCGCTGACGGTTCTCCTTGCCACAGCGGGAAATGTGATGTGACCGCGGTCTCAGCGCCGGGTCCGGCCACCACGCACGCCAGCCACCGGCGACCGCGCGTGATCGGCTAGACTCGGCGCTGAACCGGGCCGGGAAACCCACCGGCCGACCACGAGTCGACGGACTCGGAATCCACATCTATCGGCGCGAATGCGCCGGGCTCGTCCTTGCGATCGCACGCGGTCTCCGCGAAGCCTCCCCGTGACGTGCCACCTCTCGGGAGTTTCTTCGTGCCATCAAGTTCGTCCAACACACCCGCGCGCTCGTCCCGGCGGCCCCGCCGGCGCCGCCCGCAGTCCCAGCAGCCGGCGCCGAAGCGCAGCCTGTTCGACGAGGTCGGCGTCACAGCCGTCGACCCGGCGCCCTTCGACCAGCTCGGGCTGCCGAAGCGGCTGGTGCGCGCCCTGGCCGACAACGGGATGGTCGAGGCCTTCCCGATCCAGGCGGCCACCATCCCGGACGCGTTGACCGGACGGGACGTGCTGGGCCGGGGCCAGACCGGATCCGGCAAGACGCTGGCCTTCGGCCTGCCGCTGCTGGCGATGCAGGAGGGCAACGCCCGCCCGCTGCACCCGCGCGGGCTGGTGCTGGTGCCGACCCGCGAACTGGCGACGCAGGTCACAGATGCCCTCAAGCCGCTGGCCAAGGCGCTCGGCCTCTACGTCCGCGAGGTCGTCGGCGGCACCTCCTTCACCCGGCAGGCCGACACGCTGCGCCGGGGCGTGGACGTGCTGGTCGCGACGCCCGGCCGGCTGGCCGACCACGTGCGCCAGGGCACCTGCGTGCTGTCCGAAGTGGAGCGGACCGCGCTCGACGAGGCCGACCAGATGGCGGACATGGGCTTCCTGCCGCAGGTCCGGGAGCTGCTCGACCTGGTCCCGGCCGACGGCCAGCGCCTGCTGTTCTCCGCGACGCTGGACGGCGACGTCGACAAGCTCGTCGAGCGCTACATGACCGACCCGGTGGTGCACTCGCTGGCGCCCCCGGCGGCGAGCGTGGACAGCATGGAGCACCACCAGCTCCTGGTGTCCGCGGCGGAGAAGCAGGCGGTGCTCGCCCGCATCGCGGCCCGCGAGGGCCGCACGATCATGTTCGTGCGCACCAAGCACCACGCCGACCGGCTCGCGAAGAAGCTGCGCGCGGTCGGGATCCGGGCCGGGGCGCTGCACGGCGGCAAGGCCCAGAACGCGCGCACCCGGATCCTCGACGAGTTCAAGACCGGCGAGACCGAGACCCTGGTGGCGACGAACGTCGCCGCGCGCGGCATCCACGTGGACGACGTCAGCCTGGTGGTGCACGTCGAGCCGCCGGCCGACCCCAAGGACTACCTGCACCGAGCGGGCCGAACCGCCCGTGCGGGCGCGACCGGCACCGTCGTCACCCTGGTCACGGACGACCAGAAGCAGGCCTTCCGGACGATGGCGAACCAGGCCGGGGTCACGGCCACGACCACGACGGTCGGCCCGGAGGACGCCGAACTGGCGCGCCTGACCGGAGCCCGTGAACCCGACGGCGTCGCCATCGTCGACCCGAAGCGGCGCGAAGCGCCGCGCAGCAGGCCCGCGAAGCAGGGCGGTGCACCGCGCAGTCGCGGTGCGAGGCAGGGCGAAGCGCCGCGAGGCGCGCGACGCACCGAGCACGAGGTCGGCGAGCCCAGGGCGAGCCGCAGGCCGCGCCGTGCGGACGGCAACGGCCAGGGGCGCCGCGACAGCGGCCGCAGCACCGAAGGCGCGCACGGAGATCGCGCCGGCCGCGGCGTGCACGGTCCGTCCGGGCGCGGTGCCCGGCGAGGCCACGGCACCCGCAACGACCGCGGCGGTGCGCGCCGGGGGTGACGCGCGGCTGCGGGCGCTCGTGAACACGGGGAGCCAACCGAGAGCAAGAGGGGAAACCGGTGGACCAGAAGTCGCCGCTGGACGGCAAGGGCGAGGATTTCCTGCAGTTCTGGCAGGAGCGACACCTGTGCACGCTGACGACGGTGCGCCGCGACGGCACACCGCACGTCGTTCCGGTGGGTGTGACCCTCGACGTCGAGTCGGCGGTCGCACGCGTGATCTCCTCGGGCACCTCGCACAAGGTGCGCCAGATCCTCGCCGCCGGGCCGGCGGGCGTGCCCGCCTCGGTCTGCCAGGTCGACGGGCGACGTTGGTCCACATTGGAGGGTCGCGCCGTGGTGCGGGACGATCCCGGCGCCGTGGCCGAGGCGGAGGCCCGGTACGAGCAGCGCTACAAGAAGCCCCGCCCCAACCCGTCCCGCGTGGTGATCGAGATCTCCGTGACGAAGGTCCTCGGCACGGTCTAGCGGCGGCGTGGTGAGGTGGTGCGGTGACCGTTCACCAGGAGATGCCGGAGCTCGTCCACGTCGTGGGCATCGGGGCCGACGGCGCAGCGGGTCTGTCGCCGCACGCCCGGGAGATCGTCGATTCCGCGGACGTGCTGTTCGGCAGCTCGCGGCAGCTCGACCTCGTGCCCGAAGCGAACGGACGGCGGGTGACCTGGCCCACGCCCATGCTGCCCGCGCTGCCCGGCCTGCTCGCCGAGCACGCCGACCGGTCGATCTGCGTGCTGGCCAGCGGTGACCCGATGTTCTACGGGGTCGGCGCGACCCTGGTGAAGCTGCTGGGCCGGGATCGGGTGCGGATCGTTGCGCACCCGTCATCGCTGTCGCTGGCCTGCGCTCGAATGGGCTGGCCGCTGCAGGAAACGGCCGTCGTGAGCCTCGTCGGCAGGCCGGTGGAGCTGCTGCACCCCCGGCTCCAGCCGGGAAACCGGTTGCTGGTCCTCAGTTCCGACGGCGGCACGCCGGACGAGGTGGCCGCGCTGCTGCGGGCCCGCGGTTACGGGCCGAGCAGCATGACGGTGCTGTCCGACCTCGGCGGCGTGCAGGAGGGCCGGACGAGTTCCACCGCGGACGACTGGGACCGGCCGGCGGTGAGTCCGCTCAACGTGATCGCGGTCGAGTGCCGCCCGGCTCCCGGTGCGAAGCTCCTGCCCAGCGCGCCAGGTCTGCCCGACGACGCCTTCGAGCACGACGGGCAGCTCACCAAGCGCGACGTGCGGGCGATCACGCTGGCGCGGCTGGCCCCGACGCCCGGGCAGTTGTTGTGGGACGTCGGCGCGGGCGCCGGTAGCATCGCGATCGAGTGGATGCGCAGCGATCCGACCTGCCGGGCGATCGCGATCGAGCACCGCGAGGACCGGGCACGGCGCATCGCGACGAACGCGAGCGCGTTGGGCGTCCCCGGCCTCCAGGTCGTCACCGGAGCCGCGCCGCGCGCGCTGGACGGGCTGGACGAACCCGACGCGATCTTCATCGGTGGCGGTGGCACCGCACCGGGCGTGCTGGAGGCGTGCTGGGCCGCTCTGCGGCGAGGCGGTCGGCTGGTGGTCAACGCGGTCACGTTGGAGTTGGAGGTGCTGGTGACCGACTGGTACGGCCGCCACGGCGGTGAGCTGGTCCGGATCTCGGTGGAGCGCGCGGCGCCGATCGGTGGCTACACCGGCTGGCGACCGGCGATGCCGGTGACGCAGTGGGCGGTGAGCAAGCGATGACAGTGCGTTTCGTGGGTGCCGGGCCGGGCGCCGCAGACCTGATCACCGTGCGGGGCCGCGACGTGATCGCCTCGTCGCCGGTGTGCCTGTACGCGGGCAGCCTGGTCCCGGCGGAGCTGCTGGCGCACTGCCCGGCCGACGCCAGGCTGGTGGACACGGCGAAGCTGACGTTGGACGAGATCCTCGCCGAGATGCTGGCCGCCCACGGAGCCGGGCTCGACGTGGCGCGGCTGCACTCCGGGGACCCGTCGGTGTTCAGCGCCGTCGCCGAGCAGATGCGCCGGCTCGACGCGGCCGGGATCCCCTACGAGGTGGTGCCGGGCGTGCCGGCGTTCGCGGCCGCGGCGGCCTCGCTGAAGCGGGAGTTCACCGTGCCGGGCGTCGGGCAGACCGTGGTGCTCACCCGCACCTCCGCGCGCGCGACACCGATGCCCGAGCACGAGGACCTCGCCACGCTCGGCCGGAGTCGGGCGACGATGGTGCTGCACCTCGCGGTCAACCGCATCGAGCAGCTCGTCGAGGAGCTGCTGCCCAACTACGGTGCGGACTGCCCCGTGGCCGTGGTCGCGAACGCGAGCCGCGCGGACGAGATCGTCCTGCGCGCAACGCTTTCCGACATCGCGGAACGCGTGCGCGCCGCGGGCATCGTGCGAACCGCCGTCGTCGTGGTGGGCCAGGTGCTGACCGCGTCGGAGTTCCCCGACAGCCACCTCTACTCCGCCGCCCGCTGCCGCGACTAGGGCTAGGGCCCCTGGTGGTCCCGCAATTTCCATTGAAATCGAACCTTCGATTTCAATGGAAATTGCGGGACGTCGTTCGCCGGACGAGCTCTCAGGTGGTGGCGGGGGTGGTCATGTGGCCGACGATGGCGCCTGCTCGGTCGACGACGACGTCCGCCGAAGCTCGAGCACTGCGAACCCACGCCGCCGAGGGGCGTCGCGCTACGAACCCGTGGTCCGCTGCGAGGCGACCGTCCTCGTAGCGGACCTCGGCGAGTGGTTGGACGCAGCCATCATGCGTCACCCGTCGGGATGGTGCGTGAATCCATCGCGGCCCGCTCGGATTCGCTGCGGAGAACGCAGAATTCGTTGCCTTCGGGGTCGGCGAGGATCGCCCAGCCCGAGCCGTCGGCGTTCCGGTGATCGGCGACGAAGGTGGCACCGAGGCCCAGCAGCCGTTCCACCTCCTGCTCGCGCGAGGTCTCGGGGCGCAAGCACAGGTGGATCCGGTTCTTGATCTCCTTGGGCTCGGGCACCTGGTTGAAGTGCAGCACCGGCCCCTCGGCCAGCATCACCTCGGTCTCCTGGTCGCCCGGCTCGCACTCCGGATGCAGCGGACGGCCGGTCACGCTGCTCCAGAACCGGGCGAGCTCGTAGGCGTCCGCGCAGTCGATTGCCACGTTCTGCAATACCGAAACCATGCGCGCGAGCCTTCCCGACTTCCGCCCCGAGCACCACCGAATTGCGGCGGCCCGCGCGCTACGCCTCGGTGCGGCCGACGATGGTGCCCGCCCGGTCGATGACGACGACGTCCACCGAAACCGGTGCCCCGCGCAGGGTTTCGAGGCACACCGCCCGTGCCCGCTCGGCGATGAGATCGCCGAGCGGGAGGCTCGCGGCGAGGCAGAGCTGCAGCGCTTCGAGCGCGGTGTTGGCGCCCCTGATCCGGGCGACCAGTTCGCCGCTCCCGCCCGCGTCGCGCACGATCCCGGCGAGCGAGGCGAAATCGACCTGGGACCGCTTGGAGTGCAGGTCCATGTGCCCGTCGGCGAGCTTGGAGATCTTCCCGATGCCGCCGGCGATCGTGAGCCGGGGAACCGGGTGCCGCCGCAGGTACTTCAGCACCGCGCCGGCGAAGTCGCCCATGTCGAGCAGCGCCTCGCCGGGCAGCGCGTGGAGTTCCGCGGCGACCTTCTCCGAGGTGCTCCCCGTGCACCCGGCGACGTGTTCGAGCCCGGCCGCCCGGGCGACGTCGACGCCGCGGCGGATGCTGTCGATCCACGCCGAGCACGAGTACGGCACGACGACGCCCGTGGTGCCCAAGATGGACAGTCCGCCCAGGATCCCCAGCCGCGGGTTCCAGGTGTGCCGGGCGAGTTCCGCCCCGTCGTCGACGGACACCTCGACGACGACGTCGCCGCTGCCGCCGTGCTCCGCGGCGACGCGCGCGACGACGTCGCGGATCAGCTGCCGCGGCACGGGGTTGATCGCCGGTTCGCCGACCGGCAGCGGCAGGCCGGGCTTGGTGATGGTGCCCACGCCTTCCCCGGCTCGGAACACCACGCCCTGCCCCGGATCCGCGGGGCGGACCGTGACCGACACGAGAGCGCCGTGCGTGACGTCGGGATCGTCGCCGGCGTCCTTGATCACGCCGGCCG
Source organism: Saccharopolyspora sp. NPDC050642 (assembly GCF_040654735.1). Taxonomy (NCBI): domain Bacteria; kingdom Bacillati; phylum Actinomycetota; class Actinomycetes; order Pseudonocardiales; family Pseudonocardiaceae; genus Saccharopolyspora; species Saccharopolyspora sp. NPDC050642. The sequence continues at coordinate 80,172 of NZ_JBFAIN010000016.1, forward strand.
TCGCGAAGCCGTCGCCCAGCCGCTCGCGCGCGAGCGCGAACGCCGGGCGATGCCCCTTCGGCAGGACGACCTCGACGGGATCTGGGAACGTCCCGGTCAGCAGCGCCGTGTAGGCAGCGGCCGTCGACGCCGTGGCGCAGGCCCCCGTCGTCCAGCCGTACCGGAGGCCCGATCCCTCCCCTCGCCCGCTCATACCGGGAGAATGCTCCTCATGCGCGCAGCAACAACGGGGCGGGTCGGATGACCCGCGTGCTCGTCCTCGGTGGCACCGGCGAGGCCAGGAAGCTCGCCGAACGGCTCGCCGAGCGGCCGGACCTGCGCGTCACGTCCTCCCTCGCCGGCCGGGTCCGCGAGCCGCAGCTGCCGCTGGGCGAGGTGCGCGTTGGCGGCTTCGGCGGTGTCGACGGGCTGGCCGACTGGATTCGGCGCGAGCAGGTCGACGCGGTCGTCGACGCCACCCACCCGTTCGCCGGCACGATCACCGAGAACGCCGTGGCGGCAGCGGAACGCGCGGGATGCCCGATCCTGGTGCTGCGCCGTACCGCGTGGCGACCGGGTCCCGGGGACGACTGGCGGGCGGCGTCTTCCTTGGCGGCGGCAGCGGAGCTGCTGCCCGGGCTGGGCGAACGGATCTTCCTCACCACCGGCCGGCAGGGCCTCGCACACTTCGCCGCGCTCGACCTGCGGTTCCTGGTGCGGACCGTCGATCCGCCGGAACCGCCGCTGCCACCGCACACCACGGTGCTGCTCGCCCGCGGGCCGTTCACGGTCGACGACGAGCTCGCCCTGCTGCGGGAGCACCGCATCGACGTCGTCGTCACCAAGAACAGCGGCGGTTCGATGACGAGCGCGAAGCTCACCGCGGCCCGCGAGCTCGGGCTGCCGGTGGTGGTGGTCCAGCGGCCGCCCCAGCCCGCCGCGCCCTCGGCCGAGACGGTCGAGGACGCCGTCGCCTGGCTCGATTCCGCGCTGCGCCAACGAGATCACGCCGGGTAGCGCCGCGGCGTGAACACGACGTCGCGCCCGTCGGCGCCGCCGACGAGCCGCGTCGTCGACGAGCCGATCAGCAGCAGGCACCGCATGTCCACATCGGACGGATCGAGGTCGGCCAGGCGCACCACCTTGATGCTCTCCGCCGGGCCGCCGACGTCCCGGCCGATGACCACCGGCGTGTCGGGCGAGCGGTGCTCCAGGACCGCGTCCCGGGCGGCCGCGACCTGCCAGGTCCGGCTGCGCGAGGCGGGGTTGTAGATCGCCATGACCAGGTCCGCCGACGCCGCGGCGCGCAGCCGCTCGACGATCACCTCCCACGGCTTGAGCCGGTCGGAGAGCGACAGCACGCAGAAGTCGTGGCCCAGCGGCGCGCCGACGCGGCTGGCCACCGCCTGCGCCGCCGTCATGCCGGGCAGGACCCGCACGGGCACGTCCGATCGCTCCGCCGCGACCTCCAGCACCGCGCTGGCCATCGCGAACACCCCGGGATCGCCGGAGGAGATCACCGCGACCCGCGACCCGCGCCTGGCCAGCTCCAGCGCGAACTCCGCGCGTTCGGCCTCCACCCGGTTGTCGGACGCGTGCTTGCGCTGCCGCGGGTTGTCCGGGATCCGGGCGAGGTACGGGGCGTAACCGACCAGGTCGTCGGCCGCGGCGAGCGCCGCCTGCGCCTCCGGCGTCACCCACTCGCGGCCGCCGGGACCGAGCCCGACCACCACGACCTCGCCCCGCTCCGCGCCGCGGTCGGCGGCCGCAGCGGCGGCGTGGAGCGCGGTGTCCGAATTCGCCGGTCCGGGCAGCAGCACCAGCGAGAAATACGGGACGGTTTCCGGGTCGACGTCCGCGAGCGGCTGCAAGCGCTGCCGGTCCGTGGTCGCGCGCTCGGCGTACCATGCCTCGTCCAGGCGGCCCGCCTTCTCGAACGCCTGCCGCACGCCTTCGAAGGTGCGCCCCAGCTTGAGCACCGCGGCGGCATCGGTCGTGGCGAGCCGTTCGGCGAGGACGTCCGGCGGGAGGGTGCCCGGCAGCACGGTGAAGATCTCGTCGCGTTCGGCCAGCGGGCGCCCGAGCGCCGCCGACGCGCCGCTGACCGAGGTGATGCCGGGGACGACCTCCGCGCGGAAGCGGCCGGCCAGCCGCTTGTGCATGTGCATGTAGGAGCCGTAGAAGAGCGGGTCGCCCTCGGCGAGCACGACGACGTCCCGCCCGGCGTCGAGGTGCGCCGCGAGCCGGGCCGCGCAGTCCGCGTAGAACTCGTCGATGGCACCCTGGTAGCCGCCCGGGTGGTCGGTGGTCTCGGTGGTCACCGGGTAGACGAGGGCCTCCTCGATCTGCCCCGGCCGCAGGTACGGCTCGGCGACGGACCTCGCGATGCTCCTGCCGTGCCGGGCGCTGTGGTACGCGATCACCTCGGCCCGCTCGATCAGCCGGGCGGCCTTGACCGTCACCAGCTCGGGGTCGCCGGGGCCGAGACCCACGCCGAAAAGCGTGCCCTTGCCGTTGCTGCTCACTCTTCCTCGCTCGCGATCGCGTTGATGGCGGCCACCGCCATGGCGCTGCCGCCGCGGCGGCCGTGCACCACCAGGTGGTCCAGCCCGGCGGGGTGCGCCGCCAACGCCTCCTTCGATTCCGCGGCACCGATGAAGCCGACGGGCAGCCCCAGCACCGCGGCGGGCTTCGGGGCGCCGTCCTCGATCATCTCCAGCAGCCGGAACAGCGCCGTCGGGGCGTTGCCGATCGCGACGACCGATCCCGCCAGCCGGTCGCGCCACAGCTCCAGTGCCGCTGCGCTGCGCGTCGTGCCCAGCTCGCGGGCCAGGTCCGGGACCCGCTCGTCGGACAGCGTGCAGATCACGTCGTTGTCCGCGGGCAGGCGGCGCCGGGTCACGCCGGCGGCGACCATCGCGGCGTCGCACAGCACCGGCGCACCGGCGCGGAGGGCCGCGCGCGCGTTGAGCACCGCGTCCGCCGAGTACGCCAGGTCGTCGACCAGGTCGACCATGCCGCAGGCGTGGATCATCCGCACCGCTACCCCGGCCACCTCCGGCGGCAGGCCGCTCAGGGCGGCTTCCGCTCGGATCGTGGCGAAGGAGCGGCGGTAGATCTCCGCCCCTTCCCGGACGTATTCGGGCACCCCGCGGTAGCGGGTCGCCCCGTTGTTCTCGTTCACACTGTCCTCCGTGCCGCGACGAGCGCGGCGGATACCTGGTCGACATCGGCGCCGGATGCCCGCGTCTCGCCGTCGAGACCGACCTCGTAGCCGGCACCGGTCGCCAGCACTTCCACGACGCGCCCCTGCGGTCGGCCGCAGCGTCGTTCGCAACCCGACCAATGCACCGGCAGAGCGCCGCCGGCCGGTGCGCGCCAGGCGTCTTCGCGGACGTCGGCCCGCGCCTTCGCACAGCCGGGACGACCAGCGCACGCGGTCACCCCGGCACCGGCCGAGGACGGATCGACGAGCAGGCCGTGCGCGCCGAGTTCCGAGAGCCACCGACCGGATTCGTCCGGCCGCAAGCCGGGCAGGACGACGGTCCGCCACGGCGTCAGGCGAAGTTCACCCGCGGCCTCGGACGCGGCGGTGATGATATCCAGCTGGTCCCGCGACAGGCGGCCCAGTGGTGCTCCCGCCACCACCGCGACCGTTCCGTCGGACCGTTCCACCGCGCCGACCTGCGAATGCGTCGCCGGCTGGTTCGTCGGCAGCGGCCCGGCCGGGACGGTGCCGAGGCGTTCGGCGATCCGGCGCGCACCATCGTCGAGTTCGGCCAGCCGCCAAGCCGAGCACCCTTGCGCGGCCTTCTCCGCCAGGAAAGCCTCCGCTGCGGCGATGGCGACGCCGACGGCCTGGCCCGGGGTCGATCGCACTCCGGAATCCACGCCGGCGAGCACCAGCGCCAGGGCGTCGGCGCGCTCCGCGAGCAGGCCGACATCGGCGCCGAGCGAGATGACGTCCGCGCTGCCGTCGTCGACGGCGAACAGGAAACGTCCTGGCAGGTCCGCCAGCGACGGCGTCGCGCAGAGCGCCGTGTCGAGTTCCCGGGCCACCGCCCGAACGTCGACCAGTTCGCGGCCGTTCGCCGAGGGCGAGCCGATGATGTTGCGGACCCGCTCGTGCGTTGCCGACGGCAGCAGCCCCGCCGTCCGGAGTCCGGCGGCGAGTTCCTCCTCCGCTCCCGCGGGCAGTCCGCGCACCTGCACGTTCGCCCGCGAGGTGAGCTCCGCGCCGCCGTCGCCGAGCGCCGCGGCCGCCGCGATCGCCCGGACCTGGAGCGGTGTGAGCACGCCGCCGGGGATGCGGATGCGGGCCAGTCCGCCGTCGGCTGCCTCGTGCACCCGCAGCGCGCCGGGACACGCGTCCCGCTCTGGTCTGGCTCTGTGCAACACCCGGCTGATACTACGGACCCAGGTAGTTGCGGACGCAAAACAAGCGCGGTGCGACGTGCGTCATGCCCGCGCCGCTTGACGTAAGATCGTCCCGTTGCGAAGAGTGGTCGCAGCATTCAGCGGCGACGGTGGAGGAAGCCGGTGCGAATCCGGCGCGGTCCCGCCACTGTCACCGGGGAGCGGACTCCAGGGAAGTCACTGTCCTAACTGGACGGGAAGACGGAGCGAGCGCTGATCCGGGAGCCAGGAGACTCCGGTCGCCGCGACCTACGAACCGGGGCGAGGACCCCGAGGGAGGTGCCGTCATGCGCTGCGCACGCGCGCCCAGGCCCCGCGACGCCGGTCGCCACGCCGAGGAGCGATCCGCATGATCCTACTTCTGTCCACTTCGGACACCGATCTGCTCAGCGCGCGGGCCGCCGACGCCGAGTACCGGCTCGGCAACCCGGCGCGGCTGGGCGTGGACGACCTGCCCCCGCTGCTGGAGGACGTCGACCTCGTCGTCGTGCGGCTGCTCGGCGGCCGCCGGGCCTGGGAAGAGGGCCTGGACGCGCTGCTCGCGGGCCCGCGCCCGGTGATCGTGCTCGGCGGCGAACAGGCCCCGGACGCGGAACTGATGGAATGCTCCACCGTGCCGGGCGGGGTGTGCGCCGAAGCGCACCGCTACCTCGCCCACGGCGGCCCGGACAACCTGGCTCAGCTGCACCGCTTCCTGTCCGACACGATCCTGCTCACCGGGCACGGCTTCGAGCCGCCGGCGGAGACGCCGACCTGGGGCGTGCTGGAGCGGACCCCGCGGCGCACCGAAGGCCCGACCGTCGCCGTGCTCTACTACCGCGCGCACCACATGGCGGGCAACACCGCGTTCGCGAACGCGCTGTGCGAGGCCATCGAAGACGCCGGTGGCCAGGCCTTGCCGCTGTTCTGCGCCTCCCTGCGGGCGCCCGACCCGCAGCTGCTGGAACAGCTCGGCCGGGCGGACGCGCTGGTCGTCACCGTGCTCGCCGCCGGCGGCACGAAGCCCGCCACCGCCTCCGCCGGCGGTGACGACGAGGCATGGGACGTCGGAGCGCTCGCCGAACTCGACATCCCGATCCTGCAGGGGCTGTGCCTGACCAGTTCCCGCGAGGCCTGGGAGGACAACGACGAGGGCCTGTCGCCGCTGGACATGGCCACGCAGGTCGCCGTGCCCGAGTTCGACGGCCGCCTGATCACCGTGCCCTTCTCCTTCAAGGAGAACGACGCCGAGGGGCTGCCGGTCTACGTGGCCGACCGCGAACGGGCGGCCCGGGTCGCCGGCATCGCGGTCCGGCACGCGACGCTGCGGCACGTCCCGCCGCAGGACAAGCGGCTGGCGCTGATGCTGTCGGCCTACCCGACCAAGCACTCCCGGATCGGCAACGCCGTCGGCCTGGACACGCCGGTCAGCGCGGTCCGCCTGCTGCGGGCGCTGCGCGAGCAGGGCTACGACATCGGCCCCGAGGACGGCCCCGACGCGCTGCCCGGCGTCGCGGACCAGGACGGCGATGCGCTGATCCACGCGCTGATCGCCGCCGGTGGCCAGGACCGCGACTGGCTGTCCGAGGAGCAGCTCAGCGGCAACCCGGTCCGCATCCCCGCGCGCCGGTACGCGAGCTGGTTCGCGACGTTGCCCGAGGACCTGCGCACCGCGATCGAGCAGCACTGGGGACCGCCGCCGGGCGAGCTGTTCGTCGACCGCTCCCAGGACCCGGAGGGCGAGATCGTGCTCGCCGCCGTCCGCGCGGGCAACGTCGTGCTCATGGTGCAGCCGCCGCGCGGTTTCGGCGAGAACCCGATCGCGATCTACCACGATCCGGACCTGCCGCCGAGCCACCACTACCTGGCGGCCTACCGCTGGCTGATCGACGAGTTCGGCGCCCATGCCATGGTGCACCTGGGCAAGCACGGCAACCTCGAATGGCTGCCGGGGAAGACGGCGGGCATGTCCGCCTCGTGCGCCCCGGACGCCGCGATCGCCGACCTCCCGCTGATCTACCCGTTCCTGGTCAACGACCCCGGCGAAGGCACCCAGGCCAAGCGCCGGGTGCACGCCACCCTGGTCGACCACCTCGTGCCGCCGATGGCCCGCGCGGAGAGCTACGGCGACATCGCCCGGCTGGAACAGCTCCTCGACGAGCACGCCAACATCTCCGCGATGGACCCGGCGAAGCTGCCCGCGATCCGCAGCCAGATCTGGACGCTGATGCAGGCCGCCAAGCTCGACCACGACCTCGGGCTCGACGAACGGCCGCACGACGCGGAATTCGACGACATGCTGCTGCACGTCGACGGCTGGCTCTGCGAGGTCAAGGACGCCCAGATCCGCGACGGCCTGCACGTGCTCGGCGACGCCCCGGCCGGCGAGGCCCGGGTGAACCTCGTGCTCGCGATGCTGCGCGCGCGCCAGATGTGGAGCGGGCAGAGCGCCGCGCTGCCCGGCTTGCGGGAAGCGCTCGGGCTCGCCGAGGACGGCAGCGCCGCCCGGGAGCAGGTCGACGACGTCGAGACCCGCGCGCACGCCCTGGTCCAGGCGATGGAGGACCGCGGCTGGAGCCCGGATTCGGCGCCGGAGGTCTGCCGGGAGGTCCTCGGCAGCGCCGAGGACGCGGTCGTGCGGGTGCTGGAGTTCGCCGCGACCGAGGTGGTGCCGCGGCTCGCCGCGACGACCGACGAGATGACTGCGACGCTGCACGCCCTCCAAGGCGGGTACGTTCCCGCGGGTCCCAGCGGGTCGCCGCTGCGCGGGCTGGTCAACGTCCTGCCCACCGGCCGCAACTTCTACTCGGTCGACCCCAAGGCCGTGCCCAGCCGCCTGGCCTGGGAGACGGGGTGGGCGATCGCGGAATCCCTGCTCGACCGCTACCGCGCCGACACCGGCGACTGGCCCCGCTCGGTCGGCCTGTCGGTGTGGGGCACCAGCGCGATGCGCACGTCCGGTGACGACATCGCGGAGGTGCTGGCGCTGCTCGGCGTCCGGCCGACCTGGGACGAGGCGTCGCGCCGGGTCAACGGGCTGGAGGTGATCCCGCTCGACGAGCTGGGCCGCCCCCGCATCGACGTCACGGTCCGCATCAGCGGTTTCTTCCGGGACGCCTTCCCGCACGTGGTCGCGCTCCTCGACGACGCCGTGCGCCTGGTCGCCGCCCTCGACGAGCCGGACGAGCAGAACTTCGTGCGGGCGCACGCGCGCGCCGACCTCGCCGAGCACGGCGACGAGCGGCGCGCCACGATGCGGATCTTCGGCTCCAAGCCGGGCGCGTACGGCGCGGGGATCCTGCCGCTGATCGACAGCCGGAACTGGCGCGACGACGCCGACCTGGCCGAGGTGTACGCGGTGTGGGGCGGCTTCGCCTACGGGCGCGAGCTGGACGGCGAGCCGGCCCGCGCCGACATGGAGAGCGCCTACAAGCGGATCTCCGTGGCGGCGAAGAACACCGACACGCGCGAGCACGACATCGCCGACTCCGACGACTACTTCCAGTACCACGGCGGCATGATCGCCACGGTCCGCGCGCTCACCGGCAAGGCCCCGGCGGCCTACATCGGCGACAGCACGCGCCCCGACTCGATCCGCACCCGGTCCCTGACCGAGGAGACGTCGCGGGTGTTCCGGGCCCGCGTCGTCAACCCGCGGTGGCTGGCGGCGATGCGCCGCCACGGCTACAAGGGCGCGTTCGAGCTGGCGGCGACGGTGGACTACCTGTTCGGCTACGACGCCACGACCGGCGTCGTGGCCGACTGGATGTACGAGAAGCTCGCCGAGACCTACGTGCTGGACGAGGAGAACCAGCGGTTCCTCACCGAGTCCAACCCGTGGGCGCTGCACGGCATCACCGAGCGGCTGCTGGAGGCCGCCAACCGGCAGATGTGGCAGGAGCCGGACCCGGACACCTTGCAGGCGCTGCAGGACGTCTACCTGCAGACCGAGGGTGATCTGGAGGACGGGCCCGGCCAGCGCTGACAACCGGTCCGGGGCGGGCCACGAGACCCCGCCCGGAACCGGCTTCCCGCAATTTCCATTGAAACCGGATCCGCAGTTTCAATTGAAACTGCGGGGCTCCGGCACTACCGGCGCGACTCCGGAGCGAGGTCCGCCACCGGACCGACGACGATCACCGCGGGCGGCTTGATCTCCGCGTCCCGCACGGCGTCGGCGACCTCGCCGAGCGTGGTGCGGAGCGTCTGCTGGTTGCGCGTGGTGCCTTCCTGCACCACCGCGACCGGCGACTTCGGGTCGCGGCCGTGCTCGATCAGGACGGCCGCGAACTCCCGGATCCGCTTGACCGCCATCATCAGCACCAGGGTGCCGCGCAGCCGGCCCAGCGTCGGCCAGTCCACCAACGACTGCTCGTCGTGCGGCCCGACGTGCCCGGACACGACCACGACCTCGTGCGCGACGCCGCGGTGGGTCACCGGCACGTCGGCCGCGGCGGGAGCCGCGAAAGCGCTGGTGATCCCGGGAACCGCGGTCACCGCGACCCCGGCCTCGACGCACGCCAGCAGCTCCTCGAACCCGCGCCCGAACAGGTACGGGTCGCCGCCCTTGAGCCGGACCACGAACTTGCCGGCCTTGGCGTGCTCGATCAGCAGCGAGTTGATGACGTCCTGGTTGGCCGCCCGCCCGTAGGGGATCTTCGAGGCGTCCACCACCTCCACGTGCGGGCCGAGCTCTTCGAGCAGCTCGCGCGGCGCCAGGCGGTCGGTGATCACCACGTCCGCGCGGCCCAGCAGCTGGCGCCCGCGGACCGTGATCAGGTCCGGGTCGCCCGGGCCGCCGCCCACGAGCGCGACGCCCGGCGCCGGCGGCTCGGACCGCTCGTCGACAACACCGGTGCGCAACGCCTCCACGAGCCCGTCCCGCACGGCGGCGGAACGCCGGTGGTCGCCGCCCGCCAGCACCCCGAGCAGCAGCCCGCCGTGCTGGGCCACCGCGGGCGTGACGGCGGTCCCCTGCGAGGCGTCGTCGGCGCGGACGCAGAAGATGCGGCGCTGCTCGGCTTCGGCCGCGACCGCGGCGTTCACCTCGGCCCCGGTCGCGCACGCCACGACGTACCAAGCACCTTCCAGGTCGCCGTCGGCGTAGGGGCGCCGGTGCCACGTCAGGTCGCCCGCCTCGGCCATCGCCTCGACGGCCGGGGTCGCCTCCGGCGCGATCACGTCGACCAGCGCACCGGAGTTGATCAGGCGCGGGACCCGGCGCTGCGCGACGGTGCCCGCGCCGACGACGACCACCCGCTTCCCGGCGAGGTCGAGCCCGGCGAAGTAGTGCTGTTCAGTGTGCTTGGTCATGTCCGTAGTCCATGTCGGCTCCGCCCCGGCGAACTCGCCGGGGCCTTGTGCACGGGGGCGCAGCCACGCGGTAGGCCACCTCGTCGTGGCTCACGATCACCGGCCTGACCGCGGGGCGCCACCTGGCACAGCCGGTGGACGCCGGTCACGCGCGTTCCGCGTCGTCGCCGCGGGCGGCGACTTTCCACCAGAGCGCGGCGCCGCCCCATACTGCCATGAAAGCGGCCAGCGTCAGATAGCCGAGCAGCTCGAAGTGGTCGCCGATGGCCGCGACGGGCTCCGCGAAGGACGCGCCGAGCTCCTGGAGCAACCCGGCGAGGACGACCAGCGCGACGACCGCGGCGAGCACCACCGTCAGCGCGGTGGTCGTCACGTTCACCCACAACCGCCGCAGCGGCCGCGCCAGCGACCACGTGTAGGCCCGGGACATCAACATGCCGTCCACGCTGTCCACTGTGCACATTCCGGCGGCGAACAGCAGCGGCAGGCTCAGCACGGCGATCGCTGACAGGTGCTCGGTCGGGGAGACCATGGCGAGCACGGTGATCTCGGTGGCGGTCTGCATGCCGAGCCCGAACAGCAGACCGATGCCGAACAGGTGCCAGGAGCGGGCCACGTTGCGCATCCGCCCCCGCAGCACCCGGGCGAGCAGGCCGCGCCGCCCGAGCACCAGCTCGACCTCGGCCTCGTCGACCGCGCCGCGGCGGGCGCGGCGCAGCAGCCGCAGGGCATCGCGCAGCACCAGCGCGTTGAGCACGGCCAGTGCGGTCAGGACCGCGATCACGATCAGGTCCACCGCCGTGGCGATCCGCACGCCGGCCTCCTCGGCCCACTGCTGCGCGGCGGGCCCGGCGATGAAAGCGACCGCGACGGCGAGGAAGAGCACGACGCTGGCGTGCCCGAGGGCGAACCACATGCCGGTCGACACCGGTCGCCTGCCGCGCTGCATCAGCAGCCGCGTGGCGTCGTCGATCACCGCGACGTGGTCGGCGTCGAACCCGTGGCGCAATCCGAGCAGGTACGCGGTCACGCCCGCGGCGGCCAGCCCTCCCGCGGCGCCGAAATCCTGCTGCTGCAGCAGGTACGCGCCCCAACCCGCCAGGTGGAGCACTCCGACGGCGGCCAGCACGACCGCTGCTTTCCGGCGCTCGATGGCGCCCCAACCGGCCTGCGGCCGACTCTCTTCGGCATCCCGAGACATGGGATATCCGACCTCCTGGGTTTCCCGCCCGAGGGGCTCGGTGTCCGCACGCCGCGGCGCGGCGCGGGGCCGGCGCGCAGTCTCCTGACTCCCGGATCGATGCGGCACCCCGGCCTTCCAGCTGCACGCAGCCGTGGCAACGAGTGGGGCCCACTCCCCGGTCACAGTGGCGGGACCGTCCCGGATTCGCACCGGGTTCCTGCACTGTCGGCGGCCGTATCCTTGCCTGCCCCGCGACCCGAGGTCAAACCCCGGGTGAAGTCGATCACGGCGGGACGCGCCGCACCTCGTTTGGCGACGAGGGCCGGTTGGGTACGTCGCGCGTACCGGTCTGCGCGGCCGACCGGGGCGACCCGGATGGGTGAACACCGGTCTTCCGCTGCTCCGGTCGGCCAGCGCATGCTTGGGCTACGGCGACCTCAAGGGCCTGCGGGAACGCGGGCCGACGGGTACAGGAGGCGACCATGAACGAGACCCACACCATCACGCTGAACCTCCAGGTCGTGGAGGCGGGCGCGAAGACCACCGCCGACGTCGGGTTCACCACCCCCAGCGGTCAGGCGCTGCACGGGCACGGCACCGCGCGCCGCCACCCGGACGACCCGGAGGTACCGCAGATCGGCGACGAGATCGCGATCGCCCGCGCCCTGTTCGAACTGGCGCACAAGCTGCTGGACAACGCGGCCAGCGACATCGGCGAGCGCCTGCACCGCCGCGTGCACCTGCCCGCCTGACGCGCAGCCGGGGGCGTCTCCGATCCGTCGGGGGCGCCCTCCGGCATGTCTCACGAATGCGCTTCGACCACCTCGCGCGCCGTCTTCGCGACGAGATCCGCGAGGTCGTCGTCGAGCCCGGGGCGGGCCCGGACCCGCAGCGGCGCGGAATCCAGCTGCGGGAGGTCGTCGCGCACCACCAGCCCTTCCAGGCGCGGCTTCGCCGAGGGCAGCAGCGTGACGCCGAGGCCGGACCGCGCGGCCGCGAGCACCCCGGCCAGATCGGCGGCCTCGCACACCAGGTCCGGATGCCGGCCGATCCCGGTCACCGCGTCGACCGCGAGCCGCCGCATGATGCAGGGCTCGTCGAAGACGACCATCGGCAGCGGCTCGCCGGGGCCCGGCGGCGCCCAGTCCGGTGCCGCGTACCAGTCCATCCGGAGCCGGCCCGCGTCCCGGCTCCGCCCGCCGACCGACAGGTCGATCAGCAGGGCGATGTCGATGCTGCCGCGGTCCACCGCTTCCGCGAGCCGCGCCGTCCGGTCCAGCCGGAACCGCACCTCGAACGCCGGGAAGGCGGCTCGCATCCGGGTCGCCAGCTCGGGGAGCAGCCGGTCGGCGGCGTGCTCGGTGGAGCCGAAGACGAGCGTGCGGCGTTCCTCCGCGCCGAGCCGGCGCAGCGCCTCGTCGTGCGCGCCGAGGATGCGCCGCGCCTCCGCCAGCAGGAGCTCTCCGGAAGCGGTGAACTTGGCCTGCCGCCCCTCCCGGACCACCAGCTTCCGGTCCAGCACCCGCTCCAGCTTGCGCAGGTGCTGGCTGACCGCGGACTGGGTCAGGCAGAGCGCCGCGGCGGCCCGGTGGAACCCGCCGCAGTCGGCGACCGCGACCATGCTGCGCAACGCGACGATGTCCAGCACTGCACTCATGCGGCCACCCTAACCGATCAGCAATCGAAATCGATCGCGATTACTTATCGTCGTTGGACGCGGCCGGGCCGGGCGGGCGAGGCTTGGGATCATGAAGGGCACCCGCTCGATCCCGCTGCCGCTGGCGGCGCCGATCGTCGTCATCTGGGCCAGCGGATTCCCCACCGGGAAGCTGGGCGTCGGCGCCGCTCCCCCGTTCCTCCTGACCTCCGTGCGGCTCGCGCTGGCCGCGGCGGTGTTCGCGGCGATCGCGGTCTGCTCCCGCGCGGCCTGGCCCAGCGGCAAGCGGTTCGGGCACACCGCCGTCGCCGGAATCCTCACCAGCGGGGCGCAGTTCGCCGGGTGCTACGGCGGGATGGCCGTCGGGGTCCCGGCATCGGTGACGGCGCTGGTGCTCGCCATGAACCCGGTGCTCACCGCGGCGCTCGCGGCCGGATTCCTGGGCGAGCGGCTGAGCCGGGTCCGCATGGTCGGGCTCGTCCTCGGCGTGGCCGCCGTCGTCGTCACGCTCGGCGGCCAGGTGCTCGCCGACGGCGCGGTGAACCCGGGAATCCTGCTCACCCTGCTGGGGTTGCTCGGTTTCTCCGCGGGCGGGCTCTACCAGCAGCGGTACTGCGCCGGGGTCGACGTCCGGGCCGGTGGCGCCGTGCAGTCGGGCGCGGCGGCGCTGGCGGTCGGCGTGATCGCGGTGTTCGAGCAGGGCCACGTCGCGCACTGGGGGCAGGCGACCGCGGTGCTGTTGTGGCTGGTCCTGGCGGGATCGGTGGCCGGAACCGCGTTCTACCTGCGGGCGATCGCGGTCGGCGGCGCGAGCCGGACGAGCGCCCTGTTCTGCATCGTCCCGCCCGTGTCCGCCCTGCTGTCCTGGCCGATCCTGGGCGAAACGCCGTCCCTCACCGCCGTGCTGGGAATGGCCCTGGGAGCCGTGGCGTGCGTGCTCGGCACCAGGCCCGACCCGGCCCGCGAGCCCAAGCCCCGAGGACTCGCAGAGGCGCGCGCCGCGGCGTGAAAGTTCTGGATCGACATAGAGGCTGTGTTGTTCGAGTCGGCATTTGCTTTGAAGCGGCGCAGCCGCTTAGCCCACCCTCACAACCGGCACCGCCGCGGGTTCTCAGAGGTCTTCTCGCGAGGACAGCCCCGACGTGGTGAATTGGTCATTCATGATGTCGGGGATCCCACAGCGAGAAGATCTCTGAGGTTCCGCTACTTGCACCGCCACGCAAAACGAGCCTGGAAATAGTTTTCACTGCTTGAGGTATTCCAGCACTGCCAGCACTCTGCGGTTGGTGTCGTCCGACGTCTCCAGGCCCAGCTTCCCGAAGATGCTCGCGATGTTCTTGCTCACCGCGCCTTCGCTGATGAACAGCTGCCCGGCGATCGCCGCGTTCGAGCGCCCTTCGGCCATCAGCGACAGCACCTCGCGCTCCCGCTCCGTCAGCCGCTCCAGCGGGGTGGTCCGCCGGGCGACCAGCGCGGAGATCACCTCCGGGTCCATCGCGGTGCCGCCGGCGGCGACCCGGCGCACCGCGTCGATGAACTGCTCCGCGTTGAACACCCGGTCCTTGAGCAGGTAGCCGATCCCGCCGGTGCCGTCGGCCAGGAGTTCGCGGGCGTAGAGCTGCTCGACGTGCTGGGACAGCACCAGCACCGGCAACCCCGGGATCTCGCGCCGGGCGACCAGCGCGGCCCGCAGCCCCTCGTCGGTCTGGGTGGGCGGCAGCCGCACGTCGACCACCGCCACGTCCGGCCGGTGCTCCAGCAGCGCCCGCTCCAGCTCGGGACCGGTCTCCACGGCGGCGACGATCTCGCAGCCGTGCGCGGCGAGCAGGGTGGTCAGGCCGTCTCGGAGGAGGAAGAGGTCTTCTGCGAGGACAACGCGCACGGGATCTCCATCGTCGCCAGGGTCGGACCGCCGGGCGGGCTGCTGAGGTGCAATGTTCCGTCGAACGTACCGAGCCTGCGCCGGATTCCCCGCAGCCCGCTGCCGCAGTCCGGGTCGGCCCCGCCCGAGCCGTCGTCGGTCACGACGATCCGCAGCGACTCCCGCCGGTAACCCAGCTCGACGCGGATCTCCTCCGCCCCGGCGTGCTTGAGCGCGTTCGTGACCAGCTCCCGGGTCGCGAAGTAGGCCGCGGACTCCACCGCGGACGGGCATCGCCCGGACAGGTCCGCCGACACCTCGATCCGCACGCTCAGGTCGAGGGCCAGCGCGCGCACGGCATCGACGAGGCCGCGCTCGGCGAGCACCGGCGGGCGGATTCCTCGCACCAGGGCGCGGAGTTCGGAGAGGGTCTGGCCGGACTCGGCCTTGCTCTCGCCCAGCAGCTCCCTGGCCCGCTGCGGGTCGCTGTCCAGGAGCTGCTCCGCGGCGGCGAGCTTCAGCCCCAACGCGATCAGCCGGGCCTGGGCGCCGTCGTGCAGGTCCCGCTCGATCCGGCGCAGCTGGGTGTCCTCGGCTTCGGTCGCGTCGGCGCGGGTCTCGGCGAGCCGCCGAACCCGTTGCGCCAGCAGGGTTTTCCCGGTCGGCGCCAGCAGCAGGCGGGTCCACCGGCCGTGCAGGCGCACCAGCGGCGGTGCCAGCGCCACGACCGCCGCCCCGGCGGCCAGCCCGAGCGGGAATCCGGCCAGCGGGGTTTCCGCGAGCCACTTCGCCGGGGCGGGCAACTCCGCCCACGGCCGCCCGACGTCGAAGAACAGCCCGCCGACCCGGACCCAGAACGGGATCCAGAAGCCCCAGCCGAAGACCCAGCACAACGCCGCGAGCGGGGCCAGCAACGCCGCGGTGACCGGGCCGTCGCCGAGCAGCCACAGCAGGTCTCGCGGGCTGGCCGGATCGGTCATCGCCTGGCGGTAGCGGGCCCGCCTGATCGCGGGTCGCGGCGACTTCCGCAGCATCCGGCCGGCCCGGTAGAGCCCGTCGGACGTGGGCACGGGTGCGATGAAGGGCAGGTAGACCTCGTCCACCGGGACCCCGGACCACTTCCCGGCGAGGCTGCGACCCAGGCCCGCGAGCAGCCGGGCGACCCGGTTGCACCAGGGCCACCACAGGAACGCGCCCAGCAGGTGGGTGAGGACGAAGAGGACGACCAGGACCACGCCCGCCAGCAGGTTCACCGCGGCCAGCAGGCCGAGAACCGCCAGGTGCCAGAGGGCGTGCAACCCGTGCCCGATGCGTTCCCACCAAGGGCACGGCCGAATCGGGCTCAGCAGCATCCGCGTCCAGAGCCCGTGCGCCCGCAGGAAAGTCCGGCCGCCCAGCACCGCCAGCAGGCCCAGCACCGCGCCGACGACCGTGTTGAGCAGCATCCAGTTCAGGTCCCGGTTCGTCGCCGGGTCCTCCCCCAACCACACGACGCGTGCGAGGTAGCGCGGGATGCGCGGCTTCCGGTACAGCGCCTTGTCGTGCCGGTACCAGCCTTCGGCGTCCGGCTGCGGTTCCGGCGGGGCGGGCCGGTACGGCACCGGCACCTCGACGCCGCCCCAGTCCCGCGCCAGCCGACGGCCGAGGTTCGCGGCCGCCCGGCAGCGACCGATGAGCCACTCCCCCGGCGACAGCAGGCCGATGGACGCCACACCCAGACCGAACAGGTACAGCACGAACAGCAGCGGCCCCGGCAACGCCAGCAGCAGGAGCACCAGCCCGCGCCCGGCGGTTGTCGCACGTTGTCGTGCCCGATTTCGCATGAGTCCATCTTCTCCGGCACCGGCGGAAAAGCACTGCCCATGCCTTCCGCGTGGAGGTGGAGCTAGCTCTACTCCCGAACGGGCCGGAAACCCCCCTCGAACGGCAGCAGGACGCATACCCGCAGGCGCGCGGCGTTCCTAGCGTCGAGGCCATGGCAATCAGCGAAGACCCGTCCACTGTGGATGACCTGGGGAACCGCGTCGGCGCGGAGCTGGCGAGGCTGCCCCGCCAACCGCCGGCGATCGCCTCGGCCCTCTCCTGCCTCCTCGCACCCGCGATCGGGCTCCCCGCGGCCATCGTCGTCGCGCTGGTGATCGCGGCCGCCAACCTGCGGCGGTGCACCGAACCGGTTGCCGCGTTCCTCGCTCACCTGGTGGCGTTCGCCGGGCTGTCGCTGGCCGCCACGGCCATCATGCCGCCACAGCGAGCCATGGCCGTGCTCGTCGCATGCGCGCTCACCGCGCTCGCTCTGCTCAGCTGCGGGTTGCTGACCGCGGCGCTGCCGCGCCGCACCGGTTCGGCACTCGCTGTGGCTTTGCTGCTGCCCGGCCTGCCGCTGGCCGCGATTCCGGGCCCGCTGCAACCGATCGGCGACCTCACCGCGCCGGGCGCCGCGCTCCACGCCCTCCAAGCCGCCTCGGCCGGCGACTGGCCGGCTCCGGTGCACGTGCTCGTGTTGATCGGGCACGCGCTGCTCGCGGGCAGGTCAGCCCATCGCCTCCTGGATCCGCTTCCAGGCCGCGAGCACGTGCCGCCGCTCGGTCTGCGGCGAGCCGACCGCGAGCCGCAGCAGCGTCCGGCCGTCCACCTTGGTGTGGGTCAGGTACAGCTCGCCGGACTCGTTCAGCGATTCCATCAGCCGGTAGACCCGGTCGTTGGCGTCCTCGGTGGACAGCTCCGGGAACAGCGGCCGGAAGCAGACCAGGCCAAGCGGATGCGGCTCCAGCAGCTCGAACCGCGGGTCGTCGCGGACCCGGTCGGCGAACTCCTGGGCCAGGCCGACGGTGGCGCGGATGTGCTCGCGCAGCCCCTCCGCGCCGTACCAGCGCAGCACCGACCACAGCTTCAACGCCCGGAACCTGCGGCCCAGCGGCACCTGCCAGTCCCGGTAGTCGATCACCTCACCGGACGCCGTCGCCGGATTGCGCAGGTACTCCGGCAGGATCGACAGCGCGTCGACCATGGGCCGCCGGTCGGCCATCCACAGCAGGCTGCAGTCGAAGTTCGTCAGCAGCCACTTGTGCGCGTTCGTGCAGTACGAATCGGCGAATTCGGCGACGCCGTCGTTGATCCAGCGCAGTTCCGGGCACACCGCGGCAACGCCCGCGTACGCCGCGTCCACGTGCAGCCAGATCCCGCGTGCCCGGCACACCTCGCCGACCGCGCGGACCGGGTCGATCGCCGTCGTCGAGGTGGTGCCGATCGTCGCGCACACCAGCGTGGGCACCGCGCCGGCGGCGAGGTCCTCGGCGATCAGCGCGTCGAGGTGTGCGGGGTCCATGCCGAGCGTGTCCGGGTCGACGTCGACGATCCGGACGTTGTCCCCGCCGATGCCCACCATCCGCGCCGCGCGCTCCAGGGACGAATGGGTGTGCGCGGAGACGTAGAGCGTGTGCCGCCGGGTGATGCCCCGGCTCGCCACCTGCCCGTCGCTGACCCGCTGCAGCGCGGCGAGGCAGGCGACGAGCGCGGCGCTGGACGCCGAGTCCTGGATCACCCCGCCGCCGACGGCGTCGGTCCGGAAGTGCTCGGGCAGGCCCAGCAGCTCCGCCATCCAGTCCACGACGACGGTCTCCAGCTCGGTGCACGCCGGGCTGGTCGCCCACACCATGCCCTGCACGCCCAGCCCGCTGGAGAGCAGGTCGCCGAGGATCGACGGGCCGGTGGCGTTGGCCGGGAAGTAGGCGAAGAAGTTCGGGTGCTGCCAGTGCGTGACGCCCGGCACCAGCACGGCGTCGAGGTCGCTGAGCACCCGCTCGAACGGTTCGCCCCGCTCGGGCGGGTGCGCCGGGAGCTGCGCCCGGACCTCGCCGGGCCCGACCTGGGACCGGACCGGATGCCGCTCGACGCCGGAGTAGTAGTCGGCGATCCAGTCGACGACCTGCCTGCCGAACTCCCGGAACTCATCAGGAGACATGTGCCCGCTCATCCCAGCCAGCTTCGCACGCCCACCCCACCAAAACCAGCGGCCGCCGGCTCCGCCTCCTCGTTGCGGGGATGCTGCAGCGGTTCTGGATGAGGTGATGCTCGCCAGCGGCCGGGCTTGCGTCGTTGCCGAGGCGAAGCCGCCTGGCCGCCGGGTGAGGCACGCCGGTTTCGCGCGAAACAGTCACCGCCAGGCGTGGCGAACGCCGGTTTCGCGCGAGAACGACGCTCGCAACAGATCCCGGGCAGCCCCCTGCGGCACTCGCCGTCAGCGGACGAGGTCGACGGTGGTCAGCGGGCGTCCGCCGGCACCGGCTGGGATCCGCGCGGGGTCACCATCCGGCCATCGACCACTGTGGACTGCGAGGTGCCCACGACCACCGTGGTGGACTCATCCGCCTCCGCCGGGTCGAAGTCGGCGATCGGCGCGCACCACACCCGCTCCCCGGCGCGGCCGGCCCCGCGGACCGCGCCCACCGGCGTGGCCCCCGGGCGGTGCTCCGCCAGGATCTCCAGGGCGCGGCCGAGCCGCCGGTCCCCCGAACGCGGGTCGTGGAAGCACACCACCAGGTCGGCCTCCGCCGCCGCGCGAACGCGGCGCTCGATGACCTCCCACGGCGTGTGCGCGTCGGACAGGCTGATCAGCGCGTGGTCGTGCCCGAGCGGCCCGCCCAGCAGCGCGGACGCGGCCAGCGGCGCCGTCACGCCGGGCACGCCGACCAACTCGATGTCGGCACCGGCCTCCGCCAGCGCCGGGCCGGCCATCGCGGACCCGCCGATCAGCGCCACCGCGCGCCCCTCCCGAGCCAGCGCGACCGCCTCGGCGCCGCCGGTGGCGCGCACCTCGGTGCCGGGGCGCAGCAGGTGCCGGACCTGGTCGACGTGCTCGTCCGGGCCGACGACCACGGAGGCGCGGCGCAGCTCGACGTCGGCGCGCGGGGTGCGCAGGGCGGGGTTGCCCGGGCCGATGCCGATGATCGCCAGCCGGCCGCGGGGCCGGATGCGCGCAGCGGCCGCGGTCACGTCGTCGCCCTTGATCTTGGGCACGACCAGCTCGACGGGCGCCCCACCGCCGAGCTCGGCGGCCGCGCGCAGCGCCGATGCCTCGGCGACGGAGGGCGTGCCCGCCGCCGCGCTCGCCACCTCGCTGGGGTTGGGCACCTCGATGCCTGCCAGCGCCTCCGCCGAGTAGGTCAGCAGCGACAGCTCCTCGCCGCCGTCGGAGTGCCAGAAGCCCAGGTCCTGCACCGCCTCCAGGATGCCGTCCTCGTCTGCCTTCAGGTCGACGCTGGCGACCGCGCGGATCGCCCGCGGGTCCAGGCCGTGCTCGCGGTCCAGCCGGGCGATCGTCTCGGTCACCGCCGTCCGCGAGACGCCGCGGGCGGCCCCGACGCCGACGACCAGCGTGCGCGGGATGAGCCGCAGCGTCCGCTCCTCGTCCTCCGTCGGCCGCCGATCGTCGATCACGACCGTCCACAGCGGCGCTTCGGGGTGGGCGGAAACGTTGGGCGGCAGCGCCGGCAGCGGGAAGCCGTGCGGGTTGACCAGGCGGACCGACCAGCCGTCGAGGATCGCGCCGCCGCAGGCCGCCAGATCACCGTCCACAGTGGCGTCGAGCTGGTCGACGAGCTCGTCCAGCGGGGTGGTGCCGGTGCTGTCGGAGGCGGCGGTGACCACCGGGGTGCAGCCGAGCACGTCGGCGACCTGCTCGGCGAGCGCGCCCCCGACGTGGCCGCCGGTCAGGGCGATGGCGAAGCGGCGGTCGTCGTCGACGCAGACCACCCCGGGATCGCTGTGCTTGTCCCGCAGCAGCGGCGCGACCAGCCGCACCGCCGCGCCGCTGGCCAGGAAGAACACCGCCGCGTCCAGGTGGTCCCACAGGCGGCGCACGGCGGGCGCGATCGGCCCGTCCGCGACGACGGCGTCCGGCCCCAGCCGCCCGGCCAGTTCGGCGGCGGACCGCCGTCCCGCCGCGGTCACCGCGAACAGACCGATCACTGGCACTCCTCAACCTGGTCGACTGCTTTCACGAACGCCTCAGCATGGTGCCACCCCCATGGCGCCCTCCCGCCCGGACGGGACCACTGCCTCCGCAAGTTCAATGGAAATCACGTCTCCGATTTCCATTGAACTTGCGGAGGTTGTCCACAGCCATCGGCGTGTCGTGGCGCGACACGCCGATGGTCCGCAATTTCCATTGAAATCGAAGGTCCAATTTCCATTGAAATTGCGGCCGACGGGGACCTGGTCCGTCGGGAGGGGATGTGGTCAGCGTTGTTTCCGGTAGCCCGAGATCAGGACGACCGGGTCGGCCGCCTCCAGGCGGGATGCGCCGTCCGGCAGTTCCGCCAGCCGGGCCGCCGACAGCTGCACGCCCTCGACCTCGTAGTCGGCCGCGCGCAACGCGTCGCGGGTCGGCCCGACCCGGTCCAGCGCCGACAGCGCCACCACGACGCGGGACGCCCCGGCGTGCGCGCACGCCGTGACGACCTCGGAGCCGCCGCCTCCGACGAAGATCGCGTCCGGCCGCGGCAGGTTGCGCAGCACCTGCGGCGCGGAGCCCTCCTCGACCCGGACGTCCACGCCGTGGCTCGCGGCGTTGGTGATCAGCCGCACCGCCTGCGCCTCGTCGGACTCCACCGCGATCGTCGCCGCGCCCATCCGGGCGCACTCCACCGCCACCGAGCCCGAACCCGCGCCGACGTCCCAGACGAGCGTGCCCGGCCGCGGCGCGAGCTTCGCCAGCGCCACGGCCCGCACCTCGGCCTTGGTGATCATGCCGTCGCGGTGCGAGAACTCGTCCTCGGACAGCGCCCAACCAGTCGCCGGCGGCACCGGCTCGCCGCCCGCGATCCAGCCCCGCTGCGGCACGTCGTCGAGATCGGCCAGGGAGAGCACGATGTTCGGCTCGTGCCAGCTGCGCTTCGCCGCCTCCGCCGGTTCGAGGGTGACCACCGACTCGTTCGGTCCGCCGAGGTCCTCGGCGACGATCATGGTGCGCCGCCAGCCGGCCAGGCCGGAGCCGATCTGGGCCGGGCCCGCCTTCGGCGCGGTCAGCACCACCACGGCCGGTCGCGCCCGGCAGACGTTGATCGCCTGGGTGAGGTCGCTGCCGAGCGCGCTGACCACGACGACGTCATCCCAGGACCGGCCGACGCGCGCCATCAGCTGCTGAACGCTGGAGGCCGACGGCAGCACCGTGCACCGGATGCCGCGGTCGCGCAGCGCGCGGACGGCGCCGAAGAAACCGGGATCGCCCGAGGCCAGCACCACGCCGCTCTCGTCGCCGGACAGCGACGACAGCGCGTTCAGCGCCGGTTCCAGCGGCCCGAGTTCGAGCTTGCGCGCGTGTTCCGGCGCATGCGCCTCCAGGTGCCGTCTGCCGCCCACCACGAGCCGCGCCGACTCCAGCACCTCGGCGCTGCCCTTCGGCAGGTCGCCACCATCGACCCCGATCACCGTGACTGCCACGTCACCCACCTCGCTCCGGCGGCCGACACCGCGTGTTCGTCCCGGAAGCCCGCGCGACCCGAACACGCGGCCGACGGCCGCATTACTGGCTGATCCGCTTCAATACTGCTGCCACCGGGGCGCAGAGCCGGTCCGCACACGCCGAGAACGGCCCGCCCGCTGTCACATCTCGCATGACCGGTGGGCGGCCGGGGCCTGCTCGCCCCGACCGGGCGACCCGATGTCCAATTTGGACCCCGCGGGTCCCTTCACGACCTCGCCGGGGGCGGCAGCTTCGCCTCGCTATTCGCCCTGCTCATCCGGCTTCGCCGGGGGCTTGCGCTTCGCGGCGGGCTTCGCCTTCGCCGCCGTCGCGGTGGTCGCGGACTTCGTCCGCTTCGCGGCTGCGGCCTTCGCCCCCCGCTTCGCGGGAGTGGCCTTCGCGGTGGCCCGGGTCGTCGTGGTGCGCGCCGCGGATGTCCGCTTCGGCTTCGCCTCCGCGGCTTCGGCGCGAACGGGCTGCTCACTCACGTCCACGGGCCGTTCGCCCTCAACCGCTTCCGCGCGAACCGGCGCCACCGGATCGACCGGCCGTTCGGCGGCCGCAACGGGCTCCTCGGCGAACAGCTGCGACTGCGCCTCGTCGACCCGCCGGGCCGCGCGGGTGGACGCGACTCGCGCCGCGCCGCGCGCGCTCTCCTGCCAGTTGCGCACCGCCCACCACGCGACGTCGGACTCGCGCACCCGGCCGTTCTCACCGGGTTCCTCGGCGCGCGGCTCGGTGTTCTCCGCGCGGCGGCGCACCGGAGTGGGGCGGTCCGCCCGCAGCGCCCGGCGCGTGACCGGGTCGGCGCGGCGGTAGGTGTGGAAGTGCCCCGCGGTGTACGGCGAGCGGGTTCCGCTGCCGTTGAGGCTCTTCCCGACGATGAACAGCGTGTTCCGCCACAGCTTGTGCTGCTTGACGGTCTTCTCCAGGTCGGCGAGGTTCGTGCGCAGCAGCAGCTCGTCGGGCCAGGAGACCTTGTAGGCCACCAGCACCGGGGTGTCTTCCGGGTAGCCACCGGCCCGCAGTTCCTCGACGAGTTGCGCGGCGCGCGACGCGGACAGGAACAGCGCCATCGTGGTGCCGTGCTTGGCGAACTCGCGCACCTTCTCGCCTTCCGGCATCGGCGTCTTGCCGCCCTCCAGCCGGGTCAGCACCAGCGACTGGGCGACCTCCGGCACGGTGAGCTCCCGCCCGACCGCGGCCGCTGCGGCGGAGAACGCCGGAACGCCCGGCACGATCTCGACTTCCACGTTCATCCGCGCGCACGCGTCGTGCTGGTCCTGGACCGCGCCCCACAACGACGGGTCGCCGGAGTGCACCCGGGCGACGTTGAGCTTGTCCCGCTCGGCGCGGCGGTAGATCTCCAGCGCCTGCTCGTGGGTCAGCCGGGAGGAGTCGATCAGCTCCGCGTCGCTGCGCGCATGCTCCTGGATGCATTCCGGCGCGACGAGGCTCGCGGTCCACACCACGATGTCGGCCTCGGCGATCCGCCGGGCGCCGCGGACCGTGATCAGATCGGCCGCGCCGGGCCCGGCACCGATGAACGAGATCCGGCCAGTCAGCATTGTTCTCCTCTTCCGCCTCGGCGTGGAAGTACTACCACGGTGGACAGGTACGGCGCGTCGTCCACTTCGGATGGCGGGAGCACTCGCGCGCCCGGCGCGCCGAGGTGCTCGGCGCGGACCGAGCGCTCCGGGGCTCCGCGTTCGGCGATCGCGGCGCGCGGCTCGCCGAGCCACCGGCCGCCTTCGTAGGCAACGACCGTACCGCGTGACCGCAAAGCGACCCGCAGCGCGGTCACGTCCCGCATCGCCTGGATCACCGTGCGTGAACCGGCTCCCCCGGCCCCTGTGCCACCCACCGCTGGACGGCTGGAAACCGGATGCGCGGCGGGATCGTCGAGGGTGGGGAAGGCCACGGTGCAGTCCTGATCACGCAGTCGCTGCACCAGGACGACTCCCGGGCCGAAAACGGTTGCCGTTCCGGGGAATTCGCGCAGCGCGGCCGGGGTCAGCATCCCCGGCTCGCCGGACGGACGAGCCTCACCGCGCGCACCGCGCCACGAACCGCCGCACCGCTTCGGGCTGCCCGGCCGGATGGGTGTGCAAGTACGAAGCGTGCACCCCGCCGTCGACGAACCCTTCCCGCTGCGCGCCCGTCGCACGCCACACCCACGCAGGCCGCGAGCCGCTGCCGGGCTCCAGGGCGGTGCGGTGGAACTCGTGGCCGCTCACCCGGGCGCCTTCGTCGAAAAGGACGGAATCGGCGGCGGCCACGGCGTCGCGGTAACCCAGCGTCAGGCGCGGCGACATCCGCGCTCGTGCGTCGAGCACGCCGCACAGCGGGTGTCCGTCCAACTCCTCCGCCAGGTACAGCAGCCCGCCGCATTCCGCGTGGATCGGCGCTCCCGTGGCGGCGAAAGCCGTGATTTCCTTGCGCAGCGCGGTATTCGCCGACAGTTCGGCGACGTGCTGCTCGGGGAACCCGCCCGGCAGCACCAGGCCCGCGGTGCGTTCCGGCAGCCGCTCGTCGTGGAGCGGGTCGAGGACCGCGACCTCGGCCCCGGCGGCTTCGAGCAGCTCGACGTGCTCGGCGTAGCCGAAGGTGAACGCCCGCCCGCCGGCCACCGCGACCACGGCCCCGGCCTGCGGCTGCACCTCGTCGCGCGGATTCCAGGCGGCGCCGGGCAATCCGGGAGCCGAGCGCGCGAGCGCGCACACCGCGTCGAGATCCACCGACCGGGCAACGACTTCGGTCATCGCCTCGACCGCGCGGACGGCCTCGCCGCCGTGCTCGGCGGCCGTGACGAGGCCGAGGTGGCGCGATGGGACGGCGAGATCATCGGCGCGCGGGATCGCGCCGAGCACCGGGAGGCCGGCGTTGTCGGCGGCGTCGCGGAGCACCTGCTCGTGCCGCTGCGAGCCGACCCGGTTGAGGATCACGCCACCGATCCGGACCTCCGGGCGGTAGCTGCGGAAACCGTGCAGCAGCGCGGCGAGGCTGTGGCTCTGGCCCCTCGCGTCGACGACCAGCACCACGGGCGCGTCCAGCAGCTGCGCGACGTGCGCCGTGGATCCGGCGGCGATCCCCTCGCCCGGCCCGATGCGGCCGTCGAACAGGCCCATCACGCCTTCCACGACGGACAGTTCGGCGCCGACGGCGCCGTGCCGGAACAGCGGCGCGATCCGCTCCTCGCCGACCAGCACGGGATCGAGGTTGCGGGCCGGGCGGCCGGCGGCGAGCCGGTGGTAGCCGGGGTCGATGTAGTCCGGGCCGACCTTGAACGGCGCGACCCCGGTCCCGCGCCTCCGCAGCGCGCCGAGCAGCCCGGTCACCACGGTGGTCTTCCCCTGCCCGGACGCCGGTGCGGCCACCACCACCCGGGCGTGCGAGGAATCGGTCACCACTCGATGCCCCTCTGGCCCTTCTGGCCGTCGTCCATCGGGTGCTTGATCTTGGTGGTCTCCATGACGAGGTCGGCGGCGTCGATCAGGGCCTGCGGGGCGTAGCGGCCGGTGATCACGACGTGCTGGTGCCCGGGCCGGTCGCGCAGGGTCTCGACGACCTCGGCGACGTCGACCCAGCCCCAGTGCAGCGGATAGGTGAACTCGTCAAGCACGTAGAGCCCGTGGCGCTGCTCGCCGATCCGGCGGGCGATCTCCCGCCAGCCCTCCAGCGCCGCCGCCGCGTGGTCCTCCTCGCTGCCCTTCTTGCGGGCCCACGACCAGCCCTCGCCCATCTTGTGCCACTCGACGGGCCCGCCCTCGCCGGTCTCGTCGTGCAACCGCCCCAGGGCGCGGAACGCCGACTCCTCGCCGACGCGCCACTTCGCCGACTTGACGAACTGGAACACCCCGATCGACCAGCCCTGGTTCCAGCCGCGCAGGGCGAGCCCGAAGGCAGCGGTGGACTTGCCCTTCATGTCGCCGGTGTGCACCACGAGCAGCGGCCTGTTGCGGCGCTGGCGAGTGGTCAACCCGTCGTTCGGCACTGTCGAAGGCTGTCCCTGAGGCATGCCCCGACCCTAACGGGCCGCCCCGGCACCGTCTGACTCGTCCCGAACGGTCTCAGCGGGCGGGCCGGAAGGCCCCGAGCTGCTCGTCGAGGTACCGGGCCAGCCGCTGCCTGTCCGCCGGGCCGAAGGTGTTCCAGCGCTCGCCGTCGTTGTTGCGGCGCGTCGTGACGCTGTAGCGGCCTTCTTCGGTGTCCCGCCAACCGATCGCCGGGAGCCGGACCGGCTGCCCACCGCCGTCCCGGCCGGTCACCACGAAGTAGCCGACCCGCCGCGTCGGCAGGGCCATGATCTTCTCCACCTTGCGCAGGTCCCCGCCGCCGCGCCTGGACGCGCCCGGCTGCGCCGAACCCAGCCACGAATCCGGCTCCGCCTCGCGCACCGGCCGGGGCTTCGGCTCGCCACCGGCGGCGATCGTCCCCGCGTCGAGCTTGCCTGCCGGGACCTCCGGCAGCAGGCCCACGCAGACCCGGGCGAGGCCGCGGACGTCGATGAACTCGATCCGCAAGCCCTGCTCTTCCTGGACCGCCAGCACCCCGGCCCGCCCGGCCACCGCCACGCGCGCCCGGTAGACGGCGTCCGACTTGCCGTCGTAGGAGGTGACCGCCACGCCGATCTCCGGGCGGTGCAGCAGGTTCAGCGCCTGCTCCACCTCCGGTTCGGCGCGGCCACGATCGGCCAGCCGGCGCTGCTCCAGCCCACCCCAGACGTCCTTGCGGAGCCGGGCGCGTTCGTCGAGCGTGGCGGCGAAGTGCGGGATCTCGAACGGGAACTGCCGAAGGTCGACCCGCAGATCCTCGCCGAGAACGTCCGCCGCCTCCGCGGAAAGCGTGAACGATTCGATCATCTCTTCCCCTTCTGGGCACGCCTCGGTTCCCCGAGGAGCCGGTGCTCCTCGGGGAATCGCGCGAAACTTCGAACGCGGGCGGGCTACTCGCCGAACACCGGCGGCGCGACCTTCGGCAACCCGAGGTCGTCCCAGGCCTCATCGGTGTCGACCACGTACTTGCTCTCGTGCTCGTCGTCCTCTTCGGACTTACCGCCCTGGCCGCGACCGGCCGCACCGCCGCCGGCCATCCCGGCACCACCACGACCACCGGCCGCACCACCGGCTCCGGCGCCACCGGCGGCCCCCAGACCGCCGATACCGGCACGACCACCAGCACCGAGCTGGCCGCCACCGACACCGCCGACCCGGCCGGCACCGCCCATGCCACCGCCTCGGCCACCGCCCATGCCGCCGGCGCCGCCCGGGCGTCCGCCACCGGGCCCGCCGGGGCCGGGGCGCTGCTGGTTCGGCGGCAGCGGAGCCCACCGCCCGTTGTAGGGGTTCTGGCGCTCCCACTGGCCGGTGTTCGGATTCCAGCGGGTGTCCGACGGCGGCGAGGCCGGCGGGTTCTGCTGCCACACCGCGTTCGTGCTGCTCGGCGGTACGTTCGGCGAGCTGGGCGGGCTGTACTGCGGCGTCGAGGTGTTCGGGCTGGACCAGGCCGACTGGGTCGACGCGGGCGTGCTCGACGGGTTGATGGAACCGATCGTGTTCTTCGACGGCTCCGACGTGCCGGGCTGTTCCTCGGGCCCGCGCGGGGCCGGCACGAACGCCGGTGTCTGCGCCGCGGCCGTCCCGAAGTCGGTCTCCATCTTCGACATCACCTGGGCCGCTTCCTGGTGCGCGGCCTGGCTCTTCTCCTGCTTCTCCACGATGTCGTTGGCCCGGCTGAGGGCCGTGAACGGGTTCGGGTCGGAGAAGTAGTTCTTCAGCTCCTGCTTCATGTCGAACTCGACGACCTCGGGCATCGAGTTCCGCGCCCGCTCCGCGGCTTCGGCCTGCATGCCGACCTGGTTGGCGGTGAGCTGAGCGGCGCTGCCGGAGTGCGACATGTGGTCGGCCAGCTGCGTGACGTGCTTCCGCATGGCGTCACCGGCCTCGCCCTGCCAGGTGTGCTCCGTCTTCGTCGCGGCCTGCCGGATCTGCTCGGCGAACTCCAGGAACTTCGCCCCGTGGCCGTGGTAGACGCGGCCGACGTCGTGCACCGCAGTGGGGTCGAAGTTCTCCCGGACGAACCGGTCCATCTCCTTGTGCTCGAACGACAGGTAGTGCGTGTTCCCCAGCGAACCGGGCTTCTCGCGAAGCTCCTGGTCGACCGACAGGGCCTCGGCCTGCTCCTGCCCGTACTTCGACGCTTCCGCCGTGGCCTTGGCCTTCGACAACACGTCCGTCAGCACATTGCCGATGATCGGCACGTTGGACGCGCCCGCGTACTCCTGCTTCCCCTGCTCGTACGCGGAGTGCTCGTGATCGGCGATGTATTCCGACCCACCACCCGGTGGCGACGTCATGACTTCCCCCTTGATTTACCTTTTTAAGTTCTACGCAAATGCTTCAGTTCTTCGGAAGATTCGCAAGCACCAACGGCGCAGCCTCCTGCGTCGCCTGGCACGCCGCTTCGGTGTCACGCGCGGTGGCGTTAATCGCAATGGATTCCTTTGGAGATAGGGGGAAGAACACCCCGCAGTCTCCTGGACCGACGAGCTCGCGGACGCGCTTGCCGTCCACACCTGCGACAGAGACGGCATCGACCTTGCCACCGGTGAGGTTCAGTTCGTCCACCGACTTGTCGCTGTTCACCACCACGGAAATGCCGCCTACAGCAAGCTTGAAATCACAGCCAGGAGCACCCGCGTAGCGCTTGGGCGTGCCAGGACCTTTGACGCCCAGCTTTGCCGTATCGGCCGACTTCAACATCTCGCAGGGATCGATGGCTGCTGCCGCATTGCTCGTCGGCGATGCGCTCTCGCCGGTTTCTCCTGAACCGTCGCCGGTTCCGCCAGTGCCCGACGATCCACAGCCCGCGACACCCATCGCCAACAGCGCGAGCGCTCCGGCGATCACAGACTTCGTCAACGACCTACGCACCTGAGCAATCCCCGTTCTCAATCCCGCACGCCAACGTTGCCAGCGTTGCCCTCGTCGACTTCCTGGTAGGCTTGAATGCCCTTCTTGATCGCTTCGATCACTTGAGGCACTCGTTCTTTCATCTGCAAGATCAGTTCTTGATAGGAACGACCGTCGCCGCCCGCTACAACTTGTTCGTTGAAATCAGCGATAGCCTGACCTGCCGGGCTATCGCCCAGTGGGGTCCGGTACATCATGTTGAACAAATCGCTCTGTATCTCCAGCAGCGGGCCGTCCTGGAAGGCCTGGAAAACCCTGATCAGCTCGTCGCCTGCCTCCGGCGTGACCTGGAAGCCGCCGCTGTTGGCCGCGCTGATGATGCCCTGCATGGCGTCGTTCGTGGCGGCGAGCCCGGCCGCCGCCGATCCAATCGACCCCGTCATCGCTTCTCCCCAGAAGGTTCGTCTTTCCCCGCAGCGCGCCCGAACCTAGCACCGCACCCCGCGCGCGAACGCCGGTACGAGACAAATCCGCAATACCTCACCCGCTTGATCGCCCCCAATGGCCTAACGCCACCGATTCGATGGTGGCCGAGCTCACGGGGTTCTGGAACGGTGCAGGCGACGAACATGGACGGTCGTCCCAGTCAGCGAGGAGCCGCCCGATGCCGACCAGGCCGCCGCTGGTGCTGTCCTTCGCCGCGCTGATCTCCAACTTCGACCGCTTCGCGGTCACCCCGATGCTGCTGCTGATCGCGCTGGCGATGGAAGAGCCGCTGGCCGCGGCGGTCGCCGTCGCCAGCGGCTACTTCCTCGCCTACGGCCTGTCCCAGCCGCTGTGGGGTTTGCTGTCGGACCGCTTCGGCCGGCTGCCGGTCATGCGCGGCACGATGCTCGCCGCCGCGGCGGGCGGGGTGGTTTCCGCGCTGGCGCCGAACCTGACCGCGCTGGTCGTGGCGCGCGTGGTCACCGGCGCGTGCATGGGGGCCGTCGTCCCCGCGTCGCTGACCTACGTCGGCGACACCGTGCCGCAGGAACACCGGCAGGGCGCGCTTTCGGATCTGATGGCGGCCTCGGCGATGGGCACGGCGCTGGCGACCGCAGTCGGTGGACTGCTGGCCGGTTTTCTGGACTGGCGCGCGGTTTTCGCGCTACCCGCTGTCTGCGCCGCGGTGTGCGTCGTCCTGCTCCGCAAGCTGCCGGAGCCGGAGCGCGCTCAGGCCCAGGGCGTGCGCAGCCACCTGATGGCGGTGCTGACGAATCGCTGGGCGCTGCTGGTCTTCGGGTTGGTGTTCGTCGAGGGTGCGGTGTTGCTGGGCACCATGACGTTCCTGGCGTCGGCGCTGGTCCACGAGGGCGTGGACGTCGCGGTGGCCGGGCTCGCCACCGCCGCTTACGGCGTCGGCGTGTGGGTGTTCTCCCGGCTGGTAAAGGTGTTGGGGCGGCGCTTGGCGGTCTGGCAGCTGATCGCGATCGGCGGCACGTCGATGTTCGTCGGCTACCTGGTCGTGACGGCCACCGCGAGCATCGCGACCGTGGTGGTCACGGCGTTGCTGCTCGGCGGCGGTTGGTCGTTCATGCACTCGTCGTTGCAGACCTGGGTGACCTCGGTGGCCCCGGAGGCCAGGGGCACCGCCGTGGCGTTGTTCGCGTCGGCGTTGTTCCTGGGCAGCGCGGCCGCATCGGCGGCGGCCGGGTATTTCGCGGAGCGCGGCTCGTACGGCTTGATCTTCGGGATCGCCGCCGCCACGGCGGTTCCGCTGCTGATCGTGGCGGCGGCCTGCCGCCACCGCTACCAAACCCGCGTCGTCGCGCCCTCGGTCGGCGTTAGGGGCGATTAAAAGAGCCCCCGCACTCGACCGGCCTGGGGGTTACCGGGAGCGCGGGGGCATCTTGCGGGTCCACCCCTGGGGGTCAGGTGGACTGCGTCACCGTACCAATCGGTCGGGTGGGCCAGAAGACGGAACGTCGGATCTCGTAATCAAAACGAGATCAAGCGGCGCGGGGGCGCTCGTCCCGGACCGCGCGGACGACGCCGGCGACGTTGTCCGCGGACAGCTCCTCCAGCCGCAGGCAGGGACCGCCCAGCGCGGCCCCGAGCCGGCCGGCCAGGCCGAGCCGGACCGGACCGTTCTCGCAGTCCACCACGACGGACGCGACGCCCGCCTCGGCGAGCAGGCCCGCCGAGCGCAGCGCGTCATCGACGGCGCGCCGTGTGCGAATCCGCCCGGTGAGCCCGGAATCCAGCGGCACGGTGGCCTTTCCGTCGGTCAGCAGCACGACCAGGGCCCGCCGCTGCGGGTCCCGCATCCGCTCGGTCTGCACCACCCGGTGCACGCGCAGCAGCCCGTCGGCCAGCGGCGTGCGGCCACCGGTGCGCAGCCGCCGCATCCGTGCGGCCGCGATGTCCACAGAGGACGTCGGCGGCAGCGCGAGTTCCGCTGAGTCGCCGCGGAAGGTGACCACGCCGACCTTGTCGCGCCGCTGGTAGGCGTCCCGCAGCAGCGACAGGACGGCGCCGCTGACCGCCGACATCCGCTCCCGCGCGGCCATCGATCCCGACGCGTCCACTGCGAACAGCACCAGGTTCCCCTCGCGCCCCTCCCGGATGGCGCGCCGCAGGTCGTCGCCGCGCAGCACCAGCCCGGGGCCGCTGCGCCCGCGCGCGACCTGGTGCGGCGCCGCGGCGGCCAGCGTGGCCGCCAGGTGGATGCCGTGACCCTCCACAGTGGATGCCCGCGTCGTCCGGCCGCTCCGCGCCCGGGACCGCGACCGCCGCCCCGGCGCGCCGTCGCCGAGCCCCGGCACCTCCAGCAGCCGCGCCTGAAAAGCCGGCGCCGGCGCCGCCGGCGGCCGCTCCGCGGGCGCCCGGTCGTCGCTGCGCTCCTCCGAGCCGTCGGCTCCGCCGTCCGGACCGGTGGGTCCTTCGGGCCCTTCCGGCGGCTGACCGCCGCCGTCCGGGCCTTCCGGCGGTTCGTCGTCGCCGTCGTCGGCGTGCTCCGCCGCCTCGGACAGGGCCTGTTGGAGCTGGTCCTCGTCGATGCCGGGCTCGTCGAACGGGTCGCGGCGGCGCCGGTGCGGCAGCGCGAGCCGGGCCGCCGCCTCGACGTCCTCCTCGGCGACCGCCTCGGCGCCGCGCCAGGCCGCGTGCGCGGTGGCGGTGCGCGCCAGCACGAGGTCGGCTCGCATGCCGTCGACGTCGAAGGACGCGCACAGCGCGGAGATCCGGCGGAGCTCGGCGTCGGGGAGGGCGACCGAGTCCACCCGCGAGCGGGCGGCGGCGATCCGCTCGGCCAGTTCGGCGTCGGCGTCGGCCCACCTCTCGGCGAACCCGGCCGGGTCGGCCTCGAACGCCAGGCGGCGGCGCACCACCTCGGTCCGGGTCGCCACGTCCCGCGACGCGGCGACGTGCACGGTGAGGCCGAACCGGTCGAGCAGCTGCGGGCGCAGCTCGCCCTCCTCCGGGTTCATGGTGCCCACCAGCAGGAACGACGCCGCGTGCGAGACCGAAACGCCTTCCCGCTCGACGTGCGCGCGGCCCATCGCCGCGGCGTCCAGCAGGAGGTCCACGAGGTGGTCGTGCAGCAGGTTCACCTCGTCGACGTAGAGCACGCCCCGGTGCGCGGCGGCGAGCAGGCCGGGCTGGAAGGCGCGGACCCCTTCGGTCAGGGCGCGTTCCAGGTCGAGCGAGCCGATCAACCGGTCTTCGGTGGCGCCGACGGGGAGTTCGACGAGCTGGGCGGGTCGTTGCGCGGCTTCGGAGCCGTGCGGGCCGTCCGGGCACTGCGGGTCGGCGGCCTGCGGGGCGCAGCCGAAGCGGCAGCCCGTGATCACGTCGAGCGGCGGCAACAGCGACGCCAGCGCACGCACCACGGTCGACTTCGCCGTGCCCTTCTCCCCTCGGACGAGCACGCCGCCGATGGCCGGGTGCACGGCGTTGAGCAGCAGCGCCAGCCGGAGGTCGTCGTGGCCGACGACGGCGGAGAAGGGGAAGCGCGGGGCAGCGGTCATGCCGGTGTTCCTTCCTCGGGGTTCGGACGCCCCGGTGGCGGGAACAAGGGGCGGCAGTGTCCTGACTCCCGGATCACCGCGCCCCTCCGGCCTTCCCAGGTCTCCCCGGTGGCTCGCGAGGGAGGGCCGCTCCCCGGTCACAGTGGCGCCGACCGTGCCGGATTCCCACCGGCTTCCTGGCGCACCCCTTGCATTCGGATCAAGGTGCATCGTCGCAGAACCGGCCCGGCGGACCAACCGGCCGCGGCGGCGACGAGACCAGCACCACTGCGGCCGGGGCCCGCGGGGTGGCGTTCTCGCGCGAAAGCGCCACCCCGCCCGCACCCAGACCGCAGAAATCGCCGTCAACTGTCACCGGCGGGCGGCGTGCAGCCCGTCGGTGATGTAGCGGTGCGCGTGGCGGGCCAGGTCCTCGTTGTCGTCCCACAGGTTCCGCCACACCGCGAGGGTGTCCGACAGCGCGGGGTCCACCACGGCCGAGGAGAAGCTCTCGAAGGTGATCGGCCCGGTGTAGCCGATGTCCACCAGCGCGC
Organism: Saccharopolyspora sp. NPDC050642; assembly: GCF_040654735.1. NCBI lineage: Bacteria > Bacillati > Actinomycetota > Actinomycetes > Pseudonocardiales > Pseudonocardiaceae > Saccharopolyspora > Saccharopolyspora sp. NPDC050642. The sequence continues at coordinate 113,476 of NZ_JBFAIN010000016.1, forward strand.
GGAAGAACGCCGGGAAGTCGATCGTGCCGGATCCCAGGTAGCCGCGGTGGCTCTCCCCGATGTGCACGTACCCGAGCCGGTCCCCGGCCTCCTGCACGGGCCGCACGAAGTCGGGTTCTTCGATGTTCATGTGGTACGTGTCGAGGTGGATGGTGACGTTGTCGGCGCCGACGTCGTCCAGGAACGCCAGGGCCTGCCGGGTGGTGTTGAGCAGGTTCGTCTCGTAGCGGTTGAGGATCTCCAGGCCGAGCGTGATGCCGAGCTCCGCGGCCTGCGCGGCCAGGTCGCGGATGGCGGCGACGGCGTTGGCCCGCGCCTGCGGCGTCGCGGCCGCCGGGTACTTGCCGAGCGTCGAGTACAGGGCGCCGATCAGGTACTTCGACCCGATGCTGTGCACCAGTTCGAGCGCGCCGCCCAGCCGGTCCCGGCCGCGCTGCACGACCGCCGGGTCGTCGTTGTTGACGTCGGCGTCGAAGGTCAGCCCGAGCGACGCCGAGGACGCCAGTCCGTGCTCGTCGAGCAACCGGCGCACCAGCTCGGTGTCGATGGTGGAGAAGTCGGTCGCGGTGAGCTCGATCAGGTCGTAGCCGGTCTCCTTGGCCTTGCTCAGCGCCAGCCGCGTCTCCTCGGGGCTCCAGCCGCCGACCCAGACGCCCGCGTGGATTCCGATCAGGTTCATTCGTAGCTCCTCGTTGTCCTGCATGGGTTTTCAACTCGGGCGAACGGCCGGGCGAGGTGCCGTGAGTGGTTTGTGCTGCTATTGCGACACAAACCACTCACGGCCACCTGCCCGCGCGAACGCCCGTTTTCAGGCCCGCACCGGGGCGGCTTCCGGGCTCGGCACCTTCAGCACCAGCGTCAGCCCCGCGGCGAGCACGTAGAGCAGCGCGAACACCCACATCACGCCGCCGACGCCGAACAGCGGCAGGGCGATCCCGACGATCGCCGGGCCGACCGCGGTGGCCAGCCCGGCCCCCAGGTTCAGCGCCGCCATCGCCGCGCCCCGGCGGTCCGGCGCCATGGTCGGCATCAGCGCGGACATCGGCACGAACCCGGCCAGCGTCGCGCCGTAGAGCACGGAGGTGATCAGCGCGATCGAGAAGCTGTGCGTGGCCAGCGGCAGGTAGTGGAACAGCAGCGTGGTCACGGCGCAGCCGATCCCGCCCATCCACCGCACCACCACGGCGAACCCGAAGCGGTCACCGAGGATTCCGCTGACCAGGTTGAAGAAGATGTTGCTGACGAACATCACCGAGGAGACCGTCAGCCACTGCGACAGCGTGAAGCCGAGCTCGCGCGTGTAGAAGATCGGCATGAAGACGATGAATCCGTACTGCGGGATGCTGTTGATCATCCGCACCAACATGCCCGCGGTCATCCGCGGCCGCTCCCACAGGATCGTCAGCCCGGCCAGCAGGCTGCGCAGCGGCTTCTCGTCGACCGCCGAGGTCGGCCGGTCCCCGTTCGGATCGCGCACCAGCAGCATCAGCAGCGCCCCGGCGACGATCACCACCAGCCCGAGCCACAGCGTGTTCAGCTGGCCGATCAGCGGAATCGCGATGTTGGCCAGCTGCGGGCCGAGCGCGGCGAAGCCGGCGCTGTAGGCGAACCAGAACCAGCCGGCCGCGGTGCCCAGCCGCTGCGTCCGGGTGCTGGCGGTGATCCAGACCAGGAACGCGTAGCCGAACAGCGGGTACCCGAAGCCGCGGATCGCGTAGCTGACCAGCAGCAGCGGGTAGTTGTGCGCCATGATCCCGCCGGCCACGAACAGGACGTGGAACACGATCCAGATCGCCGCGCCGAGGAACATGACCCGGCGCGGGCCCCAGATGTCCGACAGCGCCGCGGAGAACCAGTAGGCGGCCGCGGCGGTGATGCCGTAGACGGTGAAGATCAGGGCGACGCGGCCTTCGCTGAAGCCCTGCTGCTCGACCAGGAAGGCCGACAGGTACCCGGTTTCGACGCCGTCGCCGATCATGAAGACCAGCAGGCCGACGAAGCCCCACTTCAGGGTTGGGGGAATGCCGATCCGTTCCAGAAGCGGCGGTGCTGACATGGTTCTTCCTCCTCATGCACGGCGATGTGCGCAGCAGACGGCGCGAACGCACGTGCATGCCGGGATCGCGCCGAAGAATCGGGCCGTCCCGGTGCGGTGGAAATGCGCGAGCGGAATGGCGTGCTCGCGGAAATGGGCGCGCTGGTAGCGCCGCTGGGCCGGGACTGGCTCAGGCGGCGTCGGGGCCGGTGCGGGACCGGCAGAAGGGGTGCGCGCGATTCACCCGGCCGCGAAGCGCCGGGTCGGGTGGCAGGGCGACGGACGCGGGGCAGCACATCGCGGCGATCACGCCGTCCCGTGCACCCATTGCCGCTCCTCCACGTTCCATCTGGACGCCGGGAGCGTGGCAGCCCGGATGGCGGAGGTCAAGTCCCGAGTAGCGCCGGTCACGCCCGCCGGCGGGGCTCCCGGCGCATGTCGACGTGCGGGATGCCGTCCTCGAGGTATTCCTCGCCGTCCTCGACGAATCCGAAGGAGCGGTAGAACTCCTTGGAGTAGGTCTGGGCGGCGAGCACGGCAGGCGTGTGCTGCACCTCGGCGACCGCGGCGCGCATCAGCTTGCGCCCCAGCCCGAGCCCGCGCGCGCTCTTGGCGGTGCAGACCCGGCCGATGCGGAAGGTGCCGTCGGGGTCTTCCAGCAGCCGCAGGTAGCCGAGCACGTAGCCGTCGGCGGAGTCGATCCAGAAGTGGCGGGTGGTCTCCTCCAGGTCGCGACCGTCCAGCTCCGGGTAGGGGCATTCCTGTTCGACGACGAACACGTCGACGCGCAGGCGCAGCATCCGGTAGAAGTCCTCGGCGTCCAGATCCGCGGTGTAGGCGCGGTGGACGGCGGTCGCGAGCGGCTGGAGGGTCACCCTTACCTGGATATCACAGCGAGGTCTCAAAACCCGCATCCACCAGCACCGGGAGTAGTCAACGCCACTCCTGCCGGCGGTGGGCGGGCGCTGCTCTGATCGGGCCAGTTTCGCGCCGAAGCGCTGACCCGCCGCCGAGGCCGCGGTTAGCCTGCGCGAGATCGGGAGCCGAGCGGCCATGGGGGATTCGTGAGCGAACCGGTGTTCGGCGTCGACGGCGCGCGAACCGAGGAGGAGATCCGGCGCTGGGCCGACGGCATCCAGGCGAAGGCCGACCGCTACCAGCAGATGCAGCAGCAGGTGACGGCGGTCAAGGCCACCGCGGAGTCCCGCGACGGGGTGGTGCGGGTGACGGTCGACAGCGCCGGCGCGGTCACCGACCTGCAGATCACCGACGACGCGCGCCGGATGTCCGGCGCGGGCCTGGCCGAGTCGGTGCTGACGACCATGCGGCAGGCCCAGGCGGGCATCCGGGACCAGGTGGCGGAGGTCATGTCGGCCACGGTCGGCGACGACACCGAGACCGTCAACGCGGTCGTGTCGGCCTACCGCGAGCGCTTCCCCGATCCCGAGGCCGAGCACGGCGCGGAGCGCCGGCCGCCCGACGACGACGACTTCGAGGACGACTCCTACCTGCGCTGACCATCGCCTGGGGGATGACGATGACGAACGCATTCGACGTGTCACCGGAGGAACTCCGGGCGCACGCCAGCAAGCTCGACGCGCTTTCCGACCAGCTGAAGACCGCGTTGGACGCGGCGAACCAGGTCACGATGGGCTCCGAGGCCTACGGGGTGATCTGCTCGTTCTTCGTGCCGATCGTGCAGGCGGTCTCGCAGCCGGGGGTCGACGCCCTGTCCACCGCGTCGGAGTCCATGAGCGATCAGGCCGGCAACGTCAAGGACACCGCGCAGACGTACGAATCCGGTGACCAGGCGAACGCCGACAGCTTCTCCGGCTGGGAGGTGTGATGGCGGACAACCCGCTGGTCGCGCAGCGGCAGGACTCCACCACCGCGGTGAGCGGCATCGGCATCCTCGAGTCCGTCGGCGACCTCCAGTCCGGCATCGAATCGGGTTCCTGGTCGGAGATCGCGCTCGGCGCGGCCGGCACGGGCCTGGAAGCGCTGTCGATGGTGATGGACCCGGTCGGCACGCTGGTCTCGTACGCGGTGTCCTGGCTGATGGAGCACGTCAAGCCGCTGTCGGACGCCCTGGACTGGCTGGCCGGCGACCCGGACCAGATCTCCGCCTACGCGCAGACCTGGGGCAACGTCGCGAAGTCGGTGGAGCAGGTCGCGGCCGATTTCACCAACGAGGTCAACAACATCACCGGCACCTGGACCGGTGAGGCGGCCGACGCCTACAAGAACGCCACGACGAAGCAGGCCGAGCAGATCAAGGCGGCGGGCGGCGCGGCGAACACGATCAGCACGGTGGTCGAGATCGTCGGCGTGCTGGTCGGCATCGTCCGCGAGCTGGTGCGCGACCTGGTCGCCGAGTGCGTGGCCGCGCTGATCACCCGGATCCCGCGCTGGATCGCGGAAATCGGCGGCACCCTCGGCATCGGCACCCCGGCGGTGGTCGCGGAAGCGGCGGGGATGATCGCCAAGTGGGTCAGCAAGATCTCGGACGTCATCACCAAGCTGACCCGCTCCCTGAACAAGCTGCAGCCACTGCTGAAGAAGCTCGACGAGATCTGGGAAGGCATCAAGGACGCCCTGAAGGGCCTCCGAAAGGTCGACGGCCCGGCCAGCACGAAACCGTCCGGCGTGGACGCCCCAAGCCCCAAACCCGACGCCCCGGACGCCACCCCCAACTCCCCCGACACGTCCCCGTCGAGCACCTCCCCCGACAGCACGTCCTCAAACCTGGACGGCACGTCGCCGGACAACCCGAAGTCCAGGAGCGAAGACGGCAATCTCCAGAACAAGACCGACGATCCCGAGACGCCGAACCGGGACGAAGGCAACCGGAAGTGCGAGAACGACCCGATCGACGTCGCCACCGGAGAGATGATCCTGCCGCAGACCGATGTGGAGATCGCGGCAGTTCTCCCGCTGGTGCTGAAGCGGACACACCTGTCCTCGTACCGGGTGGGACTGCACTTCGGCCCGTCCTGGACGTCCACCCTGGACCAGCGCCTCGAGGTCGGCAGCTCGGGCGTGTCCTTCGCCGCCGAAGACGGAAAACTGCTGTTCGGCCCGAATCCCGCGGCCGGTTCGACAGTCCGGTTCGAGGGCTCGCGCAACACGCTCACCAGGCACGAAGACGACGGCTACACGCTGACCGAGATCGAGTCCGGCAAGCGCTTCCACTTCGCGCCGGGAAACCGCGTCCTGCCGCTGACCAGCATCACCGACCGCAACGGCAACCGGATCGAGTTCAACCACGACGCGGGCGGAACCCCGGTGGAGATCCGCCACACGGGCGGCTACCGGATCCGGGTCGAATCCGAGAACGACCTGATCACGGCGCTCTACCTGCGCGAAGCGGACAACGGCGAAGACCTCCTGCTGATGCGCTACGAGTACACCGACCAGCGCCTGACGGGCGTGGTCAACGCCTCGGGCCTACCGCTGAAGTTCGAGTACGACCAAGCGGGCCGAATAACCAGCTGGACGGACCGAAACGCCCACTGGTACCGCTACACCTACGACCACCAAGGCCGCTGCATCGGCACGGAAGGCTCGGGCGGCTTCCTGACGGGCACGTTCGAGTACGAGGACGGAATCACCCGCCTCACCAACTCCCTCGGCCACGCAACAACGTTCCACCTGAACGAAAAGCGCCAGGTGGTCCGCGAAATCGACCCGCTCGGCGGAGAAACGCTGTCCGAGTGGGACGCCTACGACAGGCTGCTCTCCCGAACCGATCCGCTGGGTCGCACGGTCCGCCACGAGTACGACGAAGCCGGAAACCTGATAACGGTTACTCGGCCAGACGGCAGCCAAGCCCGGTTCGAGTACAACGACATGCGGCTTCCCGTCACCATCATCGCGCCGGATGGCACCGTTTCGCGTCGCGAGTACGACGAGCGGGGGAATCTCACCAGGCTCATCGACCCGCTCGGTAGTACCAGCGAATTCACCTACGACGAACGCGGTCATCGCACCTCGGTTGTGGACGCCCTCGGCAACAGTCACCGCATCGAAGCGAACGAAGCAGGCTTGCCGATCTCGGTCATCACCCCAGAAGGGGCGACGACCCGTTACCAGCGCGACGGATTCGGCCGCCTCACTTCCATCGCCGAACCCGATGGTGCGGAAACGCGCTTCGGCTGGACTGTGGAGGGTAAACCGGCGTGGCGCACGCTACCCAACGGCGCGACCGACCGTTGGTCGTACGACGGCGAAGGCAACCTGCGAACTCACATCGACGAACTGGGCCGAATCACCCGCACCGAGGTAACTCACTTCGACCTGCCGTGCGCGGAAGTCCGCGCAGACGGTACCCGACTCGAATTCGGCTACGATACCGAACTGCGGCTGGTCAGCGTCACGAACGAACTCGGCCAGATATGGAGCTACGAATACGACCCGTCCGGGAACCTCGCTGCCGAAACCGACTTCAACAACCGGACCATCACGTACCGGCACGACGCGGCAGGCCAGTTGGCCGAGCGGACGAATGGGGCGGGAGAGGCCACTCGCTTCACACGAGATCCGCTGGGGCGGGTTGTTCGGCGGCAAAGCCGGTCAGCGAACACCGTGTTCACCTACGACGAGGTTGGCCACCTTATCGAGGCGCGGGACAACGACTGCCTCGTGACACTGCGCCGTGACGTTCTCGGCCGGGTCCTCGCCGAGACAGTCAACGGCCGCACTGTCACGTCCGCATACGACGCTCTGGGACGCCGCATCAGACGGGTCACGCCCTCCGGGGCGGACAGCACGTGGGAGTACAACCGGAATGGTCGGCCGATTGCCTTGCACACGGCTGGCCGCACGCTGCGCTTCGCGTATGACAACGCCGGTCGCGAAATTCAGCGGAATCTCGGTTCCGAAGCAGTGCTCAGCCAGGATTGGGATCTCAATGACAAGCTGTTGTCCCAGACGATCACCACCGGCGGCAACCGGCAAATCCAGAAACGCTCCTACTCCTATCGAGAGGACGGATTCCTCTCCGGGATCGACGACGGGCTCACAGGCGCTCGAAACTTCCAGCTAGACAGCGCAGGGCGTGTCACCGCAGTGCATGGTCCAGGTTGGACCGAGCGCTACGCCTACGACGCAGCAGGCAACTTGACCAGTGCGGCACGGCCGGAATCGGTGGTGCCGGATTCCGGCGACCTGGGCGATCGAGAGTACGACGGCACCCTCATCCGCCGTGCCGGGAAGGTGCATTACGAGCACGATCCTCAAGGACGCCTCGTACTGCGACGTCAGACCCGGTTGTCCCGGAAGCCAGATGTCTGGCACTACCGCTGGGATTCGGAAGACCGCCTCGTTGAAGTGGTCACACCGGATGGCTCTCGATGGCGCTATCGATACGATCCGTTGGGTCGGCGCATAGCGAAGCAGCGACTGACGGCCGACGGTACTCATCTGCTGGAACAGACCGAGTTCGTCTGGGACGGCACTGTTCTGGCTGAGCAAGCGCACACCGACGGTCGTCCGAACGGTGCCGGGCTCGGTGACCGACGAGCGACCGTCTGGGAATACGAGCCGGGAACCTACCGTCCGATCACCCAAGTCACGCGGTCGCAGTTGCAGGACGCTCCTCAGCAGTGGATCGACGAGGAGTTCTACTCGATCGTCACCGATCTGGTCGGAGCACCTGCTGAGCTGGTGAACGATCAGGGCGGGATCGCGTGGTTCCACCGGACCACGCTGTGGGGCATTACGATCGACCAGAGCCAGACCGGCGCCTACAGCCCCTTGCGTTTTCCTGGGCAGTACCACGACCCGGAAACCGGCTTCAACTACAACTACTTCCGGCACTACGACCCAGCGACCGGCCGCTACAGCAGTAACGATCCGCTGGGCTTGGATGGCGGCCCGAACCCGCACGCATACGTCAGCAACCCGCACAACCGCTTCGATCCTCTCGGCCTCGCCGGATGCGACGTCTTGAACCTTGGCTCGGGCCAGAACCCGATGGACAACGCCACGAACCTCGACTACCAACCAGGCGACGGAGTTGACGTCGTAGGGGACGCGAACAATCTCCCCTTCAGGGACGGTACGTTCCGCGAGGTCCACTCCGTCAATCCGTACGGATTCCAGCCCGTTTCAGCGGAGACCGCGCGAGTCATGCAGCCAGGAGCAACGCTGACCGTGTCAGGCAGCCCGGTGAACCAGTTCATCCGGCGAGCTCCCGGGGCTGACGAGGCAGAGGCGATGGGCCTGAGATTGGTGTATGAAGGCCCGATGGTGCCACAACACAATTTCGGCACTCAGGCCTTGAGCAACGGCAACCCGATCAATACCACCAACCACATCTCCCGGGTCTACCAGAGGATTTAACGAGAACATGCCCGCAATGTCGATGGAAGCGATCATGGATGGCCTGATCGAGCGCCTGCATCCCGCACTTCCAGGGTCGGCGCTCGGGGAAGTCCTCGACCAGTTGATCTACATGACGGACGACAACGGCAGCGACCTCATCGAGGTGTGCCGCCGCTGGATCGCTGGCGAGGACCTCAGACGCGTGGAAGCGGCACTAGCACTGAAAGAGGCATTTCTGTTCCGTACCCGTGAGGAGTTGGTGGAACGCCTTGACGCTGTGTCGAAGCAATGGCCGCAGCTCGCTTCCCGCGTCGCCGAGATCATCAATGCTTGGGACCGCCAGAACAGACGGGGCTGACTTGCTCCCGCATTGCACTAGCTGGTGGCGCCAAGGGGTCGGCCGATGTGCTCCGGGAGCGGGTACGACCTCTCCGTAGGAAGCGTTGCTCCCGCTGCTTCCAGGTTCCCCGCCGCCACCAGCTCGGCCGTCTTCCGCATCAGCGGCGTGATGTCCTCGATCGACGCGGTCCAGTCGTCGACGTAGCGGTCGACCGCTACGCCTCCGAGTCCTATTTGGACCGACCGGTAGTTCAGCGGGCGGTGGTGGAGGTCGCGTTCCGGGTCCCATTGGACCCGGACCGGGCTGACACGCTTGGCTGCCGCCCACTCCTCCCGGCTGCCGTGGACGTCGGGTTCGTAGTGGCTCAGGCACGCGTGTTCCAGCGCCCACTCGAAGCCTTCCCGGGTGATCTCCACCGCCAGCACCCGCTCCTGGTCCGGCTTGGTCGCCCAGCCGCACCGGTATGCCATCCACAGGAACGACGGCTTGATCCACGTCATCCGCTCGCGCTTGAACGGCGGCACGAACTTCCCCGCCGCCAGGGCCGCTTCCGCGATTGCCGGCGAATAGGCCTGGTACACGGTGATGGTGGACTCCGAATACCGCGCTCGGACGGCACGGTACGGGTTTTCCTGATCTTTCACAACCCGGATCCTGCGGCAAGACCGCAGGATCGCTCAACCGAGATTTCCCCGATCACAGCTCGCCGCTGTAGCTCGACAGCCTCGTGTACACGCCCGGCGTGTTCGGCCGGCCGCAGCCCGTTCCGTAGGAGACCACGCCGATCAGGCGGTTGTCCGCCACGATCGGGCCTCCCGAGTCGCCCGCGCAGGCGTCCGTGCCGCCCTCCGGGAATCCCGCGCAGAACATGCTCCGGCCGTCGTAGTTCGGGTAGGTCTTCCGGCACGCTTCCTCGGTGGTGACCGGCACCTCCACCGAGCGCAGGGTGTCCGACGGCGGCCCCGACTCGCTGGTGCGGCCCCAGCCGTAGACCCGGGCCATCTTGCCCGTCCGGTACGGCTCCGTTTCGCCCGCGCCCACCATCTCCAGCGGGCGCTGCGGCATCGGCGTCCGCAGCGTCAGCACCGCCACGTCGTCGCCGCTGGTGTAGTCCCGGAAGCCGGGGTGGACCCAGATCCTCTCGACCTCGCCGACCGTGCCGTGTTCCGTGCGCAGGTCGGTGCGCCCCGCGATCGCCCGCAAGTCCTCCGGGACCCGCTTGGCGCCCGTCATCGGCGAGACCACGCAGTGCGCTGCCGTGATCACCTTGATCGGGCTCACCAGGGTGCCGCCGCAGAACTGGCGGCCGTACTCGTCGGTGAGGGCCACCGCCCAGGGCGCGTCGTCCGCCGCGACATCGGCGCCGCCCAGCACCCGCGCTTCGGGGCGTTCTTCGGCGCTCGCCGCGACCGGGTGCAGTCCGGCCAGCGCCGTCACCGCGCCGGTGACCACGAGGCGCAGCAGCCCACCGCCGCGTGCCGCTCCGGTCTTGCGCTCACTGCCACGCCCCACGTCGTGCCTCCAGCTGTCGCCGATCTTGCCGAGCGCACACCGTAGTCACCCCGATACCGGAACATCACGAGGCGCAACTCACACGTCAGCAGGAAAATATTTCGTTAATATGGATGACATCGGGAAATTTTATGGACCAGGCCGCCACGGGCGGCCACTCATCCTGCCCGATCCGTCACGGGTCCGGAACGCACACAGCGCCGGGCCCGCGAATTGCGCCTGAACAGGTGACAGAACTACGCCCGATCAAGTGATCACTGCTGCCGCATGCCGCCGCGAAGGAGGAACGCTGTGCTCCTGGACCTGACCCCGCTGCCCGCATTCCTGCTCGCCAGCATGGTCGTCATCCTCACCCCCGGCGTGGATGTCTTCCTGCTGCTGCGCACCTCGCTGAACTCCGGCCGCCGGGCGGGGCTGTTCGCGCTCGCCGGCATCCACACCGCGAGCATCATCCAGGTCGCGGTGGTGATCTCCGGGCTCGGCGCGCTGATCACCAGCAATCCGGCGGTCCTCTCCGTCCTGAAGTGGATCGGCGCCGCCTACCTGGTCTACCTGGCCGCGACGATCATCCGCGGGCTGTGGCTGACCAGGCAGGAATCCGCCGCGGGCACGCTCACCACGGCCCCGGCGGATTCCGCGAACCCCTACCTGCGCGGCCTGTTCAGCAACCTCACCAACCCGAAGATGCTGCTGTTCAGCCTGGCGTTCCTGCCGCAGTTCGTCGGTGCCGCCGCGCAACCAGCGCTGCAGCTGGTGCTGCTCGGCGTGGTCTTCCTGGTGCTGGCGGCGATCTGGGAGCTCACGATCGTGCTCGGGGCCGCCAAGATCGCCACCCGGCTACAGCACCCCCGCGTCGCGAAGTCGCTCGATGTGGTGAGCGCGGCGGCGTTCCTGACCATCTCGGTCGGGCTGGTCGCCGGCTGACACCACGACGCAGGTCGCCAGCGCCAGGCCGCCCAGCACCGCCAACACCACCGGCACCGCGACGAAGGGTTCCAGCAGGCTGACCACGAGAGGCGTGCAGAAGCCGAGGTAGCCGATCACCCAGAAGGCCGCGGTCAGCCTGGCCAGGGCGGACGGTGGCGCGATGCGGCCGACCACGGTCAGGCAGAAGGTCACGCAGAAGCCGTAGCCGGCGCCCAGCAGGAGATCCGCGAACAGCCCCAGCCACGGCCGCACCAGCCACGCCGCGACGGCCGCGAACGCGAGCCCGGCGGTCATCGCGAGCAGCCCGACGATCGCCGGTGCGCGCTCACCTCGCCGCGCGACGCGCCGGGCCAGGGGCTGCACCACCGCTCCGAACCCCGGCGCGAGCAGCGCCGCCACTCCGGCGTAGACCAGCTCGAATCCGCGAACCTCGGCGGCGACCTGCGCGGGAAGCACGCCGAATGCCACCGTCGGCCCGACGAACACCCAGAGCGCGACCGGCAGCACCAACCGCCTGAACCGCGGGTCCCGGATGCCGCTGGCCTGCGAGCTGCACTGGACCTCGCGCGGCCGCGTCTCCGGGCACGACAGCGCCAGCGCCAGGCCCGCGACGCTCAGCACCAGGTGCGGAACATAGGCGATGACCAGCGGGTTCGGCCCCCACTGCGCGATCAGCGCGGACACCAGCCCGCTCACGCTGAACCCCAGCGACAGCACCACCCCGGCGCGACGAGCCCCCACGCCGTCCTCGACCGCGGTGCCGAACGGCGGGTGCGACAGGTCCCGGACCCAGGCGCTGCCCGCGGCCAGGACCGCGCCCGTGCTGACCCCGGCCAGCAGTCGCCCCACCACCAGCCACGGCGTGGCGATCGCACCGGCCATCAACGCGGCTGTCCCGGCCACGCTGATGGCGATCGCACCGAACACGACCGGTCGCCGGCCGTACCGGTCGCCCATCGGGCCGCCCAGCAGGAGCCCGGGGAGCAGCCCGACCACGTAGAGCACGAGCAGGCCGGTCACGGCCTGCCCGGACAACCCGAACTCGGACTGGTAGCCGCCGAGCAGCGAGGAGAACTGATTCGCGCCCCAGCCCGCCGCGGTCAGCAGGAACGCGGCAGGCAACCACTTGTTCCGCACGGCATCGGTTCTATGCCGGTCGAACGTGCGACCGCACCGGCCGTTCAGGATTCGTGAACGCGGCCGTGATCTGCGCCTCGCCATTCCTTCCGCGCTGCGGAAACCCGCCGCGTTTTGGCCCGTTTTGCCGGAAACCGCCGGCTCGGCACGGCGCTTCGCACGCGCCCCGAGGCAAAACTGGCCGATGCCGCCCCTTCCCGCGCTTCGTACGCTGCAGGCATGGATTTGCGGCGATTGGCGTCGTTCCTGGCGGTCGCCGAAGAAGGCCACTTCGGCAAGGCCGCGATGCGGTTGTTCCGGTCGCCCGCGTCCGTGACGGCGCACGTCCAGCAACTGGAACGCGAACTCGGGGTGCGGCTGCTCGACCGCTCCCCGGTGCGGCTCACCCCGGCCGGCGAGCGGTTCGTCGGGCACGCGCGCTCGCTGCTGGCGGCGATGGACGCCGCAGTCGCGGACGTGGCCGAGGCGGCCGCCGAGTCGACGCTGCGGATCGGCGTGATGAGCAACGGCTCGGCCGAGCTCACCCCCGCGGTGGTGCAGGCCTTCCACCGCGCCTGCCCGGAAATCCGGGTCGAGTTCGTGGCGCTGGACTTCACCGAGCACGTCTCCGCGCTGGTGCGGCACAAGGTCGACGTGGCTTTCGTGCGGCCCGCGCCGGACGACGAGCGGGTGGCGGTGGACGTGCTGACCACCGAGCGGCGGATCGTGGTCGTGCCCGCGTCGTGGGAGCTGGCCGACGCGCCGTCGGTGCGGCTGGCCGACGTGCTCGACCTGCCGTTCATCGCGCTGCCCGACCACACCCCGCGCCAGTTCTCCGACTACCTCTACTTCGCCGAGGCGCGCGGCGGCCTGTCGCCGCACCGCAGCAGCTCGCACGCCGTGACCCCGCACGAGGTCCTGACCACGGCGGCGGCCGGGCGCGGCGCCGGATCGGCGCTGGAATCCTTCCAGCGCTACTACCCCTGGCCGGGCACGGTCTGCCTGCCGGTGCTGGACGCGCCGCCGGAGCACAGCGTCCTGGCCGTCCGCGCGGACGACCGCAACCCGGCCGTGCGCACGTTCCGCTCGCTGGCCGCCAGCCTGGCCAGGGAGCTCGGCCCCCGGCTCCGCCTGACCGCCACCTGACGCCCGACATGACGCGGCCGGGGCGCTGCAGCTGCGCCCCGGCCGCGTCCGTTCGGGTCAGGAACCCAGTTGTGCCTGGACGTCGTCGTGGTAGGTCGCCACGCGGGTGTAGATGCCCGGGGCGTTGGGCCGGGCGCAGCCGTTGCCCGTGGACACGATGCCGACCAGCTTGTTCTCGACCACCAGCGGCCCGCCGGAGTCGCCCTGGCAGCTGTCCACGCCGCCCTGCGGGAGTCCGGCGCACACCATCGCGTCGGACTTGTACTGCGGGTACGCCTTCTGGCATTCCTGGTCGCTGACCAGCGGCACTTCGGCCTTCTGCAGGGTCTGCGACGCCTGGCCGCCTTCGGCGGTGGCTCCCCAGCCGAGCACTGCGGACGTCTTGCCCACTTCGTAGAGCGAGGTGTCCCCCTTGCCGGCAACTGCGAGCGGCTGCTGCGGGAGCTCCTGGTCCAGGGTCAGCACGGCGACGTCGGCGCCGCTGTTGGCGTTCTGGAAGTTCGGATGCACCCAGATGCCGGTGACCTTGGCGACCTTGCCCTCGCTGGTCTGCTTGTCCTCCCGCCCGGCCACGACCTGGACCGTCTCCGGTTTCTCACCGGAGACGCAGTGCGCCGCGGTCACGACCTTGTTGGCCTTGGCGAGCGTGCCGCCGCAGAACTGGTTGCCCTGGGTGTCCGTCAGGTACACCACCCACGGGTGATCGGCGATCTTGGCGGGCTGGCCGCCCACGATCGGCGGGACCTTCGCCGCCGATGCATCGCGGTCCGACGCGTTCGCCGCCGTCGTCAGCAAGCCCGACGACAGCGTCGCCGCCGCCAGCAGCCCGGCCACCGACCACATCCGGCGCCTGATGTCTGCCATCACGTTGCCTCCTCCCCCGGAGCCATCGGCACGCCGTCGTTCGACCTGCCACCTCCGGCTCGACCAAGAGTGTCCATGAGAAAGAGGATCAGAACCCGTTTTTGGATACACCTGAGTTAAGCAAGGCAATCCGATCGGGTGGAAAATCAGCCCATTTACCACTCGAACGGTCTACCTAGACTGTCCAAAAAGGACATCTGTTACGTGAGCGATCACCGTACCGGGAAGCGAGTAGTTCCACGCTTGCGCGAAGCGCGATTTCCCAACTGCACTTCACAATTCCGGACAAGCCGCACGAAGAGCATCATCCCGCCATCGGCCCGCACGCGCGACCAAGCCGAACAGACCGTCCACTGTGGCCACCAGATCGAGATCACGTGGTGGCGGCGCCGCCGGACGTCAGGTCGGATCGAGAAGGGGTTCCCAATTTCAGGCGAAATCGGAAAGCCCGCCCCCGCTGCCAATTCCGGCGGTCACGGAGCGAAAAGTCCAGTCCCAGGCGAAATCGGGAAGCTCAGTAGCCCGCGGTGAGGTCGACGACGCCGAGCAGCGGCTCGCCGGCGAGGCGCCGCCGGACGTTGTCCTCCACCCGCCGCGCCAGGGCCGGGATCAGCAAGGCCTTCGGGTTGGCCGAGTGCGGCGAGATGATCGCGCGCGGGTGCTGGAACAGCGGATGTTCGGCGGGCAGCGGTTCCGGGTCGGTCACGTCCAGCGCCGCGCCGCGGATGCTCTCCGCGTCCAGCGCCGCGACCAGCGCGTCGGTGTCGACCAGCGATCCGCGCGCGACGTTGACCAGCCACGCGTCGGACTTCATCAGGGACAGCGCGTCGGCGTCGATCAACTTCGCCGTCTCGGCAGTCGCGGGCGCGGCCACCACGACGAAGTCCGACTCGGCCAGCACCCGCCGCACCCCGGACGCGTCGTCGGCCGAGCACGTCCAGGCGGCCCCGTCCACCGGCTTCCCGGAGCGGTTCACCGCCAGCACCCGGACGCCGAAGGGCCGCAGCAGGTCCATCAACGCCCGGCCGATGCCGCCCGCACCGATGATGCCGACCGCGGCCCCGGTGAGGCTGCGGATGCCGACCGGTCGCGCCCAGCGGTCCGCGCGCGCCACCGCGTGCAGCTGCCGCGCCCCGGCCAGCATCAGCCCGAGCGTGTGCTCGGCGACGGTCTGGGCGTAAGTACCCGCCGCGGAGGTGAAGGTGATCCCGTCGCGCAGCACGCCGGCGGTCACCCAGGTCTCGATGCCTGCCGACGGGAGCTGCACCCATTCCAGGCCGGGGTGGTCCAACTCGGCGAACCGCTCGGGGCCGCCGCCGTACCAGACCAGCGCGGACGCCTCCGCCGCCGGGCCGATCTCGGCGCCTGCCGCGATGACGGCCGCCGCCAGCTCTGGCGGGGCGACCGGACCAATGTGGACCTTCACGACTTCTCCATCTCGGCTCGGGTCGGGGCAGCTCGTGAGCGTCGATTTCGGTAGGAACCGGAATCAACGCTCACGAGCTCTCGACCAGCTTCGCCAGCGCTGGCAACTGCTCGGCATCCTCCAACGCCGAACCGACGGCCACCACGGTGGCCCCGGCGGAGAGGAATTCCGGCGCGTTGCGCGCGTTCATCCCGCCGGTGGCCACCAGCCGCAGCCCGGGGAACGGGCCGTGCATCGCCTTGAA
The DNA here is from genome assembly GCF_040654735.1 of Saccharopolyspora sp. NPDC050642. Taxonomy (NCBI): domain Bacteria; kingdom Bacillati; phylum Actinomycetota; class Actinomycetes; order Pseudonocardiales; family Pseudonocardiaceae; genus Saccharopolyspora; species Saccharopolyspora sp. NPDC050642. The sequence goes on from NZ_JBFAIN010000016.1 coordinate 129,410, forward strand.
CCACCCGACGCCCAGCTCGGCCGCCGGGAAGGCCTTGACCCACGACAGCCCGAGCCGGTGGGCGTGCTGGATCTCGCTGGGCGTGGCCACGCCGGGCAGGTGCGGCACGCCGAGCTCCGCGCTCAGCCGCACCACGTCGGGGTCCAGCCCTGGCGCCACGGTGAACGCCGCGCCCAGCTCCTTGGCGGTGTGCGCCTGCTCCGTGCTCACCACGGTCCCGGCCCCCACCAGGCGGCCTCGCCGCGTCCCGGCCTCCACCGCCGCGCGCAGCGACGGCTCGGCGCGCGAGGTCTCGATCGGCACCTCGACCGCCTCGATGCCCAGGTCCCAGGCCCGTTCGGCCAGCTCGACGGTCCGCTGCGGGTCCATCCCGCGCAGGATCGCCATCACCGGGCCGGTGAAGAGCTCGTCGAAGAAACCCACGCTATTCCCCCTCTTTGGATGCAACACCGCCGCCGAAGCTGAGGTTGCGCCACTGCTCCTCGTCGCAGCCCAGCCATTCCGCCATCGCCCTGCGATCCGGCAGCGGCATGTGGTCCTCGGTGCTGAGCAGGCTGTGCGCGGCCAGGATGTGCCCGAGCCGCAGGCAGCGGATGCCGTCCTCGCCGCGCAGCACGCCGGAGAGGTATCCGGCGGCGAACGCGTCACCGGCGCCCACCGGCTCGACGACCTGGACCGTCGGGGCGGGCACGATCACCGTCTCGGTGCTCAGGGCGTAGGCGGCGTCGGCACCGTCCTTGACCACGACGACACCCGGCCCGTCCAGGAGTTTCCGCACGTCCTCGGCGGTTTCCACACCCCAGAGGGAGGCCGCCTCGTCCAGGCCGACGAACACCACGTCGGCGAGCTGGGCGAGCTCGCGCAGCCGCGGACCGGCCTGCTCGACCGGCCACAGCGCCGGGCGGTAGTTGACGTCGAAGGTGATCCGGGCGCGGCGCTCGCGGGTCAGCAGCCGCCGGACCAGCCGGTCGCAGCTGTCGGACAGCGCCGGGGTGATGCCGCTGAGGTGCAGCAGCCGGGGCGCGTCGAGCCGCTCGTCGGCCAGGAAGTTTTCGTCCATTGTGGACGCCGCCGAGTCCGCCCGGTAGTAGTAGACCTTGGTGCCGGTGGGGCCGGGGTCCTTGAAGTAGACGCCGGTCGGCGCGTCCGGGCGCACCTCCACCAGGCCGGTGTCCACCCCGGCGGCGGCGATGGCCGCGAGCATCCGGCGGCCGAGGGGATCGTCGCCGACCCGGCTCGCCCAGCCGACGCGGTGGCCCAGCGCCGCCAGGTGGATGGCCACATTGGACTCGGCGCCGCCGGCCGAGAGCGTGAACGTCCGCGCCTGCTCCAGGGACACCGGGACGGCCGGGGCGACCAGCGACATCGTCTCCCCCAGGCACAGCACCTCGGGGTCGTTGCCGGACTCCGCCACCTTCGCCTCCTCGGTCCCGCGGCATTCGTCGCCGGACAGCTTAACCGCTCGATGCTGCGAAATGCACATCGCCGTTGCACACCTTGCAACACACTGGTTCCGGCTCGGGCACCGGCGGCCAACTAGGCTGGGAATCCGGTGATCACGCACACCCCAGGAAAGGGAGGATGCTCGAATGAGCTTGGAGCGCCCGATCGATCCGGACCCGTACTCGCTGCTGCCCGCGGTTCCGGCGTTCACCGTCACCTCCGACGACGTGACCGACGGCCGGCCGATGGCGCAGGCCCACGCCTACGACGGCATGGGCGCCGACGGCGAGAACCGCTCGCCCCAGCTGCGCTGGACCGGTTTCCCGGACACCACCAAGAGCTTCGTGGTGACCTGCTTCGACCCCGACGCGCCCATTCCCGGCGGCTTCTGGCACTGGATCCTGGTGGACGTGCCCGCCGACGTGACCGAGCTGGCCGCCGACGCGGGCAACCGCAACGGCCACGGCGTCCCGGCCGGGGCCTTCCACGTCGCCAACGACCTCGGCGAGCACGCGTTCGCCGGCGCCGCCCCGCCGCCCGGCGACCGCCCGCACCGCTACTACTTCGTGGTGCACGCGGTCGACACCGAGAAGCTCGGCGTGGACGAGAAGGCGAGCCCGGCGGTGGTCAGCTTCAACCTGGCCTTCCACACCGTCGCCCGGGCCGTCCTCACGCCGACGTACCAGCACTGACGTTTTATGGACCGTGCTCGCCCTGCGTAGCGGTGCGGGCGGCGGTGCGAGTTGCGAAGTTGCCCCGTCCACGTCTCCACAGCTGCAGAGCCGGTACGCGAAAGGGCCGCGCCTCCCCGGGGGGGCGCGGCCCTTTCGCGTGCCAGGATCGCCCGATCGAGATGTATCTGAATCGGCACCTCGCTCCTCTTTATCTGCGGGAGGTTTTCCGGGAGTCAGGAGGCCGAGATGAGCGTGCTGCCGGGTTCGTTCGCCGCGCTGGCCGCCACCGGGGTGGCCGCGCTGCTGTTCGCGCCGTTCGTCGCCGGTGAGCACCGGCGGCACGGCGAGCTGCGCGTGGGCATCGCGCTGCAGCGCTTCGCCGTCCTGCTCTACGCCTTCGGGCTCTTCTCCTACGTGTTCCTGCCGTTCCCGTCCGGCGCGGCCTGCTTCGCGCCGCAGTGGCGACCGCTCGCCGGGCTGACCAGCCCCGTGATGCTGGCCCAGTTCGCGTGCAACGTCGCGCTCTTCGTCCCGCTGGGCGCTCTCGTGCGGGGCGGCCGGTCGGCAGCGGTGCTGGCCGGGGCGGCGGCATCGGTGCTGATCGAGCTGACCCAGCTGACCGGGTTCTGGTTCGCCTTCCCCTGCCCGTACCGGGTTTTCGACGTGGACGACGTCATCGCGAACACCGCGGGCGCGCTGCTGGGCGGCCTGCTCGCGCCGCTGCGACAGCGGCTGCCGGCCGGCACCAGCGGACGCCCGGCGACGCAGCCGCGCCCGGTCACCGCCGCCCGGCGGCTGCTGGGCATGTGCTGCGACGTCCTGGTGCTGTGGCTGCTCGGCGTGGCCTGCGCCCGGGCCGCGGACATCGCGCTGCGGCTCACCGGCACCGCCCCGACGCGGTGGTGGGAGGCGGCCGCGCTGTGGCTCGCCCCGGCGGCGTTGCTGCTGGTCACGATGCTGATCGGGCACGGCACCTCGCTCGGCCAGCACGCGGTGATGCTGCGTGCCAGGGCGCCCAACGGCCGCCCACCGCCGGCCGCGGCGCTGCTGCGGTGGGCCGCCGGGATCGGCGGGCTGGCCGTGGCGCAGGGCGTGACCGAGGGAACGTTCGGGGAACCCGGTGCCATGCTCGGCGTGTTGTGGTGCGCCGCGCACGCCTGGGGTGTGACCAGAACCCGAGATCATCGCGGAATCACGGGGCTCGTCGCCGGGTTGGAGATGATCGACGCCCGAAGAAGCCACGGCGCGCCGGACCTGGCGCGCCCGACTTGAGGCAGGATGGACCAGTGCGGCACTTCGATCTAGTCATCATCGGTTCCGGCTCCGGAAACTCGATCCTCGACGACCGGTTCGCCGACTGGGACGTCGCCGTGGTCGAGAAGGGCATCGGCCCCAACGACGCCTACGGCGGCACCTGCCTGAACGTCGGCTGCATCCCGACGAAGATGTTCGTGCACACCGCCGACGTGGCCGCGGCCCCGGCGGGCGGCGCGAAGCTCGGCGTCGACCTCGAACTGCGCGACGTGCGCTGGCGCGACATCCGGGACCGGATCTTCGGGCGGATCGACGAGATCTCCACCGGCGGCCGCCGGTACCGCGCCGAGGGCAGCCCGAACGTCACCCTCTACGCGGGCGTCGCCCGGTTCACCGGGGTCAAGCAGCTGACCGTGGAGACCCCCACCGGCCCGGAGACGATCACCGCGGACCGCTTCGTGGTGGCCTCCGGCGGCCGCCCGGCGATCCCGGACATCCCCGGCCTGGACCAGGCCGGCTACTACACCAGCGACACGGTGATGCGGCTCGACGAGCTGCCCGCCCGGATGATCATCATGGGCACCGGTTTCGTGGGCGCGGAGTTCGCGCACGTGTTCAGCGCGCTGGGCGTCGACGTGACCATGATCGGCCGCTCCGGCCGGGTGCTGCGCGCCGAGGACACCGACATCTCCGAGCGGTTCACCGAGCTCGCGGCCGCGCGCTGGAACCTGCGGCTGAACCGCAAGGAGATCTCGGTCGAGCGCGACGGCGACCTCGTCCGGCTGCACCTGGAGGGCCCGGAGGGCGCCGAGGTGGTGGAGGCCGAGGCGCTGCTCATCGCGATCGGGCGGGTGCCCAACTCCGACCTGCTGGACGCCGCCGCGGGCGGTCTCGAACTCACCGCCGACGGCAAGATCAAGGCCGACGCGACCCAGCTGACCTCGGTGGACGGCGTGTGGGCGATGGGCGACATCAGCTCGGAACACGAGCTCAAGCACGTCGCGAACCACGAGATGCGCGTCGTCCAGCACAACCTGCTGCACCCGGACGAGCCGATCGAGTCCGACCACCGGTTCGTGCCGCACGCGGTGTTCTCCGCGCCGCAGATCGCCGCGGTCGGCCTCACCGAGCAGGAGGCGCAGCAGCGCGGCGTCAGCTACGTGACCTCGATCCAGGACTACGCGGGCATCGCCTACGGCTGGGCGATGGAGGACAAGACCGGCTTCGCCAAGCTCCTGGCGGATCCGGACACCGGACAGCTGCTCGGCGCCCACATCATCGGCCCGCAGGCGCCGACGCTGCTGCAGCCGCTGATCCAGGCGATGCAGTTCGGCCTGAACGCCCGGACGATGGCCCGCGGCCAGTACTGGATCCACCCGGGCATGCCGGAGCTCGTCGAGAACGCGCTGCTCAACCTGCCGCTGAAGTGACGGTTGCGCCCGATGTGTCGGGCGTCATCTTGAGCAGTTCCAGTTTAACGGGTCACCTTAGGAGGATTGGGCTGCTCGCTGTTGCGCTCCCGCCGTGGCGGAGCGGGCCCGGGCGGCCCGGAACGTCATCGGACAAAGGAGTTTGCCTGTGCTTCACGAACGCCTCGAACCGGTCTACGAGAACGTGGTCCAGCGCAACCGCGGCGAAGACGAGTTCCACCAGGCAGTCCGGGAAGTGCTGGAGAGCATCGGTCCGGTGATCGACAAGCACCCCGAGTACGCCGAGCAGAAGATCATCGAGCGGATCTGCGAGCCCGAGCGGCAGATCGTCTTCCGCGTGCCGTGGGAGGACGACCGCGGCGAGGTGCAGATCAACCGCGGCTTCCGGGTGGAGTTCAACAGCGCGCTCGGCCCGTACAAGGGCGGCCTGCGCTTCCACCCGTCGGTCTACCAGGGCATCGTGAAGTTCCTCGGCTTCGAGCAGATCTTCAAGAACGCCCTGACCGGGCTGCCCATCGGCGGCGGCAAGGGCGGCTCGGACTTCGACCCCAAGGGCCGCTCCGACCGGGAGGTCATGCGGTTCTGCCAGAGCTTCATGACCGAGCTGCACCGGCACATCGGCGAGTACACCGACGTGCCGGCCGGTGACATCGGCGTCGGCGGCCGCGAGATCGGCTACCTGTTCGGCCAGTACAAGCGGATCACCAACCGCTACGAATCCGGCGTGCTGACCGGCAAGCACCTGTCCTTCGGCGGCGCCCGCGTCCGCACCGAGGCCACCGGCTACGGCTGCGCGTTCTTCGTGCAGGAGATGCTGACGGCGCGCGGCCAGTCGTTCGACGGCAAGCAGGTCGTGGTGTCGGGATCGGGCAACGTGGCCATCTACACGATGGCGAAGGTCTACCAGCTCGGCGGCACCGTGGTGGCCTGCTCGGACTCCTCCGGCTACGTCGTCGACGAGAAGGGCATCGACGTCGAGCTGATCAAGCAGATCAAGGAGGTCGAGCGCGGCCGCATCGCGACCTACGCCGAGCGCCGCCCGGGCGCGAAGTTCGTCGCGCAGCGCAGCGTCTGGGAAGTGCCGTGCGACGTGGCGATGCCGTCGGCGACCCAGAACGAGCTCACCGGCGCCGACGCGGCCACCCTGATCGCCAACGGCTGCATCGCGGTCGGCGAGGGCGCGAACATGCCCACCACGCCGGAGGCGGTGCGCAGCTTCCAGGAAGCCGGCATCGCGTTCGGCCCCGGCAAGGCCGCCAACGCGGGCGGCGTGGCCACCTCGGCGCTGGAGATGCAGCAGAACGCGTCCCGCGACAGCTGGAGCTTCGAGTTCACCGAGAAGCGCCTCGAAGAGATCATGAAGGACGTGCACGCCCGCTGCTACGCCACGGCGGCGGAGTACGGCATGCCGGGCAACTACGTCGCGGGCGCGAACATCGCGGGCTTCACCAACGTGGCCGACGCGATGCTCCGCCTCGGCCTCGTCTGACCGAACGGGTGCGGCTGGCCGGCGCGCCGAGGGGCGATGTGCCGGCCAGCCGCGCGACCCGTTGCCGAAGGCCGGGGATCAACGGCAGCGAGCCGGGTCTCCCGGGGGCGCCGCGTTCTCGCGACACCACCCACGGCGATCAATGGTGTCAGGGACGACCCGTCCGGAAATCCGATTCGGCGTCGTTCACACCATCGGCGCAGTCCGTCGGATGCGAAGGGCGTCTCCGACCGGACCGGCCGAAGACGCCCTTCGCAGAACCGCGGGGTGTCAGATGGTGCGGGGGCGACCCGCGATGACGCCGAACACCGCCTGGATCGCGACGATCACCACGATCGCCGTCAGCGACGCCGACCAGGTGCCGGTCACGTCGTGCAGCACGCCGAACAGGAACGGCCCGAAGGACGCGATCAGGTAGCCGACGCTCTGCGACATCGCGGACAGCGACCCGGTGTCCGCGGCGTTGGCGGTCCGCAGCGAGATCAGCACCAGCGCCAGCGGGAACGCGCTCATCCCGATGCCGATCGCGAGCGCCCACACCACCGGCAGCGCCTGCGGCGCCAGCAGCAGCCCGAGCAGTCCGGTGAGGGTCAGCACCGCGAGCCCGACGGCCCACCAGGACTGGCTGCGGGTCCGGGTCACCAGCGGCGGCAGGATCATGTTGATCGGCACGCCGATCAGCAGCAGCAGACCGAGCAGCATGCCCGCGGTCGTGCTGTCGATCCCGGCGCCCTTGAACACCTCGGGCATCCAGCCCATCACGACGTAGGCGACCAGCGACTGCAGGGCGAAGTAGACGGTGATCACCCACGCCAGCGGGCTGCGCATCAGCGAACGCCGCGGGCTCGTCGACGCGGTGCCCGACACCTGCCGCGTCGAGGAGCGGCGAGCCGTCGCCGGCACCCACACGCACAACGCGGCCAGCGCCACGACCGCCCAGGTCGCCAGCGACAGGCGCCAGCTGCCGGTGGTGGAGTTCAGGTACGGCGTGAGGGCCGAGCCGGTCGAGCCGCCCGCCGCCATCGCGGTGGTGTACAGCGCGGTGGCCATCCCGACGCGGGTCGGGAAGGACTCCTTGACCACCACCGGGATCAGCACGTTGCACATCGCGATCGCGGCGCAGACCAGCACGGTCCCGCCCAGCACCGTCCACGGACCGTCGACGACGCGCAGCAGCATCGCGAGCGTCAGCACCGCCAGCGACGCGCCGATGACCTTGTTGATGCCCATCCGCCTCGCCAGCAGCGGAGCGCCGATGCCGGCGATCCCGAAGCACAGCGTCGGCACCGAAGTCACCACGCTCGCCCAGGTCGTGGAGGCACCGAGCGAGTCGCGGACCTCACCGAGCACCGACGCCAGGCTCGTGACCGCTGGGCGCATGTTCGCCGCCGCGAGCGCCACGCCGGCGAGCAGCAGTCCCCCACCGGCGACGGCGACGTGCCGGTTCGGGAAGACCGGCTCCGCGGCGCCCTGGTTCTCGGCGGAGAAGCCATCCGGATGGCGTCCGGCGGCGAGTCGCGTGGCATCCTGGTCAGCCACCTGGTCGGGGACATGCTGGGGTCGTGACTTCGTAGACATCACGGCCTATTATGTCAAACGTAGGATGTTTGGACGAAAGGACCTGTCAGTGCCTTTGGTCACTGCCAAACGGACCGGGCTGGTCGATCAGGTCATCGCCCAGATGCGCGAGCTCGTGGCGTCCGGGGAATGGCCGCTGGGCGAGAAGATCCCGCCCGAGACCGAGCTCGTGAACGCCCTCGGCGTCGGCCGCAACACCGTCCGCGAGGCGGTGCGCGCGCTCTCGCACGCCGGGCTGCTGGAAGTGCGACAGGGCGACGGCACGTTCGTGCGCGCCACCAACGAGATCTCCGGGGCGGTGCGCAAGCTGTGCGGCCCGGAGCTGCGCCAGGTCCTGGAGGTCCGGCGCGCGCTGGAGGTGGAGGGCGCCCGGCTCGCCGCCGGGGCGCGCACCGATGAGGACCTGCGCGAGCTGACGGCCTGCCTGGACAGCCGGAACGAGGCGGTGCAGCGCCTGGACAGCGCGGACGTCATCGTCACCGACGCCGAGTTCCACCGGCTGCTGGTCGCGGCCTCGCACAACCCGGTGCTGATCTCGCTCTACGACGGGATCCGCGAGACGGTGGCCTCCAGCGTGGCGACCACCTTCAACCCCGAGATCCCACCGGAGCAGCACGTCTCGCACACCGAGCTGCTGGAAGCGGTGCGCGACGGCGATCCGCGCCGGGCGGCCGAAGAGGCGGGCGGATTCCTCGACGAACTGCTCAGCCAGGTGGGTTCAGATCCTGGTCAGGCAGAGGAGTCCGGCCAGTAGTCGGTTCCGACGTCGAACGCGTCACCGGCGGCCGGGGCCACCCACGACGCCGCGATCACCCCGGCGGCGAAACCACCGCCGGTCGATCCGCCGCGCGCGGGCTGCAGCCACACCGACGGCGCACCGAACCGGGTGATGACGATCTCCTCCCCCGATTCGGCGCGGTCGAGCAGCTCCACCAGCCGCTCGCGGGCTTCATCAACGGAAAACTCGGCCATGGCTACGACGTTACCGGGATCACAACCGATGACCCAGTTTCAATTGAAACTGTGGTGCACCACCGGGAGCCCGGCGGGCGCGCCGTCGTCGAGCAGTCGGCGCAGGGCGTCGGTGTCCAGGTGCTTCTCCACCAGGTCGCCGAGCAGGTCGAGCTGCCCGGCCCGGACCTCGGCGAAGACCGTGCCATCGGCCGGTTCGAAGCCGTCCCGTCCGGCGTGCCGGGCGGCCCAGCGCAGGAAGGCCCGGCGGAAGGCGTCGTTCTCGAACAGCCCGTGCCAGTGGGTGCCGAGCACGGACTCGGCCACACCGCCCTCGACCCGCCCGTCGGGCAAGCTCACCAGCGGCGCGAGGTCGCCGCGACGAACCGCGACGCCGTGGTGGATCTCGTAGCCCTGGACGGGCTCGCCGAAGGCCTGGCCGCGCGGCCGGGCCAGCGTCTTGCGCGGCGCGAACTCGATCTCCAAGTCGAGCAGCCCCAGCCCGTCGACCGCACCGCTACCGGACTCGACCTCGTCGACGATGCGCCGCGTCAGCATCTGGAAACCGCCGCAGATGCCGGCGACCGGCAGCCCGGCGCGGGCGTGCGCGCGGATCGCCTCGGCCAGGCCGCTGCGCCGCAGCCAGTCCAGGTCCGCGACCGTCGACTTCGAGCCGGGCAGCACGACAAGGTCCGCGTCGGCCAGCCGCGACGGCTCGGTGACGAACCGGACCGCGACGCCGGGTTCCGCGGCCAGCGCCTCCACGTCGGTGGCGTTGGAGATCCGCGGCAGCCTCGGCACCGCGACCCGCAACCACTGCGCGCCCCTCGGCGGCGCCGGCCGCCCGATCACCCCATCGGCCACATAGGACAGTGAGTCCTCAGCGTCGAGCCACAGCTCCTCGGCCCACGGCAGCACGCCGTGCACCGGGCGACCGGTCAGCGCGCGCAGCTGGTCCAGGCCCGGTTCCAGCAACGCCGGGTCGCCGCGGAACTTGTTGATCAGGAATCCGGCGACCAACGCCTGATCCGCCGCGTCCAGCAGCGCGAGGGTGCCGAAGAGCTGGGCGAACACGCCGCCGCGGTCGATGTCGCCGACCACCAGCACCGGCAGCCCGGCGGCCTGCGCGAGCCCCATGTTGGCGATGTCGTTGGCCCGCAAGTTGATCTCGGCCGGCGACCCGGCGCCCTCGCACACGACGTAGTCGTACTCCGCGCGCAGCCCTTCCAGCGTGGACACGACGGTGTCCAGCAGGGCCGCCTTGCGGGCCCGGTAGGACATCGCGGTCACCTCGCCTGCGACCCGCCCCAGCACCACGACCTGCGAACTGCGGTCGCTGCCGGGCTTGAGCAGCACGGGGTTGAACCGGACCGAGGGCTCGACGCCGCACGCGGCGGCCTGCACGGCCTGAGCCCGCCCGATCTCGCCGCCATCGGGCGTGACCACGGAGTTGTTGGACATGTTCTGCGCCTTGAAGGGCGCAACCCGAGCGCCGCCGCGCGCCAGCCAACGACAGATCCCGGCGGTGACCACGCTCTTCCCGGCATCGGAGGTGGTCCCAGCGATCAGCACCGCATTCACACGAAGTTCCTACCCCATCACCCGAGCTCACCCAAAGGCACCACCGAACACCGGCGAAACCAGCAGACCGAACGTCTTCCCAGGCGAGTCCCGTGAGTGCTTTTGGCGCCATGACAACCAAAGCCACTCACGACCGCCCACTGAAAAACCCAAGCTCCGCCCAGGACACAGCGGTTTTCGAGGCCTGGTACCTAACGCAGACAGGGCAACTGGCGATTTCGCGCGAAATCGCCGACCAAGCCACTCCCAGACCAAACCAAAAGCCGATGCGGACAGCCCAAGGTGCGCACCGCGAACGCACAACCGCCGGCGCGACGCTCGAATCTCACGACCCATAGCCGCCGCAAGCGGCGCAGCCGCTTAGCCCACCCTCGCAACCCGCACCGCCGCGGGTTCTCAGAAGCCTTCTCGCGAGGACAGCCCCGACGCCGCGTATTGGTCATACGCAAGTCGGGGATCCCGGAGTCGAGAAGGCTTCTGAGGTTCCGCCACCCGCACCGCTACGCAGAACGAGCCTGGAACCCCAGATCAGGGCAGGGTCAGGATTTCGTTGCCGTCTTCGGTGATCAGGATGGTGTGCTCGAACTGGGCCGTCCAGCTCTTGTCCTTCGTCGTCACCGTCCAGCCATCGCTCCACATGTCGTACTCGTGGGTGCCGAGGGTGATCATCGGCTCGATGGTGAAGGTCATGCCCGGCTCCAGGACGGTCTGCACCGACGGCTCGTCGTAGTGCAGGATCACCAGTCCACTGTGGAACGCGCGGCCGATGCCGTGCCCGGTGAAGTCGCGGACCACGCCGTAGTCGAACCGCTTGGCGTAGGACTCGATGACCCGGCCGATCACGTTGAGCTGCCGCCCCGGCTTGGCCGCCTTGATGCCGCGCATCAGCGCCTCGTGGGTGCGCTCCACCAGCAGGCGCACCTCCTCCGAGACCTCGCCGGCCAGGAACGTCGCGTTGGTGTCGCCGTGGACGCCGCCGATGAAGCCGGTGACGTCGACGTTGACGATGTCGCCGTCCTCGATCACCGTCGAGTCCGGGATCCCGTGGCAGATCACCTCGTTCAGCGAAGTGCAGGAGGACTTCGGGAAGCCCCGGTAGCCCAGCGTCGACGGGTAGACGCCGTGGTCGCAGAAGAACTCGTGCACCACCGCGTCGACCTGGTCGGTGGTCGCGCCCGGCTGCACCGCCTTGCCGGCCTCGACCAGGGCCTGCGCGGCGAGCTTGCCCGCCACCCGCATCGCCTCGATGACCTCGGGCGGCTGCACGTACGGGTCGGTGCTGCGCTGGGGAGCCGGCTTGTCGACGTACTCGGGGCGCTCGATGTGCGCAGGGACTGGGCGACGCGGCGTCTGCACGCCTGGCTTCAACGGAGCTCGAACCGGCATGCCCACCACTGTAACCGCGATGCCCGCCCGAACTCCGGGTGGCGGTCACGAGCGCTCCACGCCCGGCCCCCTCGCCGTCGGGCCGCAATTTCCATTGAAATCGAAGGTTCGATTTCAATGGAAATTGCGGCGGATCGGCGTCAGCTCGCGCCCGGGGAGGCCGTGGTCAGGCCCGCCTCGGCGGCCGCCGCCAGCAGCCCCGGGTCGTAGGAGACGTAGGCGTGCAAGCCGTCCTTGATCTTGTAGGCGGAGGCCAGGTGGATGGCGTCCACCGGGCCGACGTTGCAGCGCAGCTCGGTGGCCACGTCCAGCACGTCCTGCTTCACCGGCAGCTGGTCGATCTTGGACACGATGATCGACGCCAGGTCCTCGGCGGCCGGACCGACCTCGCGGAACGTGCGCAACACGTCCACCTTCGACAACGCGCTGGTGACGCGGGGCTGCTCCCAGCGCTCGCGGACCCACTGGCTCAGCGCCTTGCTCTCCGGCTCGGGGGCGATCAGCTTGATCAGCGCGGAGGAATCGAAGTAGATCAAAACCGCTCCTGTTCACGCCTGCGCAGCAGCCGGTCGGAGACGTTCGGGGTCGGTGCTGCCGGCAACGGTTCGGGGAGCTCACCGCCTTCGCCGGGCACGAGCTCCCCGGCGGCGACGAGTTCGTCGTACAGGGCCTGGTCACGCGTGGGCGGACTGAGCACGGCGACGGTGCGACCCCGATCGGTCACCAGGATCGATTCCCCGGCGGCGACCCGCTTCAGGTATCGACTGGCGTGCTGCCGCAGCTCGCGGACGCCGATCCGCTCCATGAGCTACAACGTAGCACCACGCTGACCCTAGGTGATCACCCGATCACGTGACGCGATCAGGTGCCTGCCAGGAAGCGCTTCGCCGCCTCGACGGCCGGCCCCGACGAGCCCGCGTCCGTCACCAGCACCGCGAAGGCCAGGTCGCCGCGGTAGCCGACGAACCAGCCGTGCGAGTGGGTGCCGTCGCCGAACTGCGCGGTCCCGGTCTTGCCCCGGACGTCGCCGGAGCCGTTCAGCGCGGTCGCCGTCCCGGCGGTGACCACCTCGCGCATCATCGCGCGGAGCTGGTCGAGGGTCTGCGGCGCGGGCGGCTGCGGGGTGGCGTCCGCCTTGGTCTGCGCGCCCCGGACCAGCGTCGGCACCGGCATCCGCCCCTCGGCGATCGACGAGGTCACCAGCGCCATGCCGAACGGGCTGGACAGCACCGTGCCCTGCCCGATGCCGTTCTCCGCGCGCTGCACCGTGCTGCCGCCCGGCGGCACCTTGCCGGTGATGGTGGTCGCGCCGGCCATCTCGAAGTCCACGCCGAGGCCGAGCTGGCGCGCGGCGTCGGTCAGGGCCTCCCCGGGCATGTCGACCGCGAGCTGCGCGAACGACGTGTTGCAGGAGTGCGCGAAGGCCGTCCGCAGCGGCACCACGCCGAGGTCGAACTTCTTGTCGTTCGGCAGCGGCCGACCGTCGAACACCTTCTCCGCCGGGCATTCCACCGGGGTGTCGATGCCCGCCTTCCCGGATCCCAGCGCGGCGGTCGCGGTCACCGTCTTGAACGTCGAACCCGGCGGGTACTGGCCGGACAGCGCGACCGGGCCCTGCGCGTCGGCGGGCGCGTTCTGCGCCACGGCGAGCACTTCGCCGGTGGACGGCTGCATGGCCACCAGCATCGCGGTCTGCGGAACCGGGTCCACCGCCTGCTCGGCGGCCCGCTGCGCGCGGTCGCCGAGGGTCACGTTGGTCGGCGCGACCGGTCGCTCCGCGACGCCGTGCAGCTCCGCGGCCTCCTGACCGGCCGCGTCGAGCGTCACGACGCGCCACCCGGCGTTCGCCTGGACCTGCTGGTCGACGACGCGCGCCACGCCCGCGAGCACCTGCGTGCCGTACCCGCGCTCGGTGGTGACCAGCCGCGTCTGGGCCGGGAAGCGCACGCCCGGCAGGTCGTAGATCCGGGACTTGACCTGCTCGTAGTCGCCCTGCCGGAGCGTGACCACCGCGTAGGGCTGACCCTGCGGCGTCTTCGCCACGCCGTCCAGGATGGACTGCTGGGTGATCGCGGGTTCGATGGTCTTCAGCGCGTTCGCCAGCGAGGCCGCGACGCCGGGCACGTCCCCGGCCTCCTGCGCGCTCAGGCTCACCGTGACCAGCTGCTCCGGCCCCATGAGCTGCTTGCCGTCGCGGTCCAGCACCGGCGCCGGGTCCGGGCGCTGCTCTCGGTAGGCGAGGGTCTGCCCGGCCGCCAGCTGCTGGTGGAGCACCGCGGGCGCCCAGCGGACCTTCCAGCCCTGCTCCTGCTCGACGAGCTTGAGCTCGTTCGAGTAGTTCCAGACCTTGCCCGCGCCGAAGTCCCAGGACATGTCGAACCGGGCCGTCGGCGTTCCCTGCGCGTCCTCGGTCACCTCGCGGACCGTCGCGTGCGCGGCCGTCGGCGCCAGGTTCCGCCGGGCCGTTTCGAGCGCCTGCTTGGCCTGGTCGGGGGCGTCGGTCTGGTTCGCCGCACCGACCGCGTCACCCGCCGCCACCGCGTTCACGAAGGAGGCGGCGACGTCCTCTTCAGACGGCCCGGTACTGCAAGCGGCCAGCGGCAGCAGCAGGAGTGCCGCCGCGCCGGCCAAGATCCGCGAGGAAACCATGTCCGCGAGTATGCCGAAATGCCCCGAAACGTCCACACCCCTTTTTCGGCCCGTTGCCCGTTCGGTCAACGCACGCCGCACGGGAGACCACGGGTTCAGTTGAACCGGGGGTTCGGCACCCGCGGGTGGTCTGCAGTTTCAATTGAAACCGCCGATAACCATCCACAGTGGACACTCAGAGGAGGACCGTGCCGAAGGAGCCGACCTGGCGGAAACCGACCTTCTGGTACGCCACCCGGGCCGCGGTGTTGTAGCCGTTGACGTACAGGCTCGCCGTGCGGCCCAGGCCGCGCACCAGCCGGTCCGCGACCGCAGCCGTTCCCGCCGTGCCCAGCCCGGTGCTGCGCCGGTCCGGGTGCACCCAGACGCCCTGGATCTGCCCGACCGTGCGGGACAGCGCGCCGATCTCGGCCTTGAACACCACTTCGCCGCCCTCGAAGCGGGCGAACGCCCGGCCACCGGCGATCAGGTCGGCGACCCGCGCCCGGTAGCTCGCCGCGCCGCCGTCGCTGGACGGATCCACCCCGACTTCCTCGGTGAACATCGCGATCGCCGCGGGCAGGTAGCGGTCCAGCTCGTCCGGCCGGACCGGGCGCACCAGCGGGTCCGGGGCCACCCGGGGCGGCTCGGACAGCGCCATGAGCGGCTGATCGGCGCGCACCTCGCGCGCCGGGCCCCACTGCGCCGCGACCTCGCTCCAGAGCGCGAGCACCTGCTCGGCCGGGCCGACCAGCGACGAGCAGACGCGGCGCCGGCGCAGCGCGCGGTCGGCGAAGGCGCGCATCGCGGCCGGTCCGCCGCGCAGCGGGATCAGGTTCGCGCCGGAGAAGCACATCCCGGTGAGCTTGCCGCCGTAGCCCCAGAGCTCGCCGCCGAGGCGCAACGGGTGGATGCCTGCCTCCTCGACGCGCGCGGCCACCATGCAGGCCGCGACGGGGGCGGAATCCAGCACGGAACGGACCAGCACCGCGTCGCGTTCCTCCAACAGCCGTGCACCGGCGAGCTTGAGCACCTGCCAAGACTGCCAGAAACCCGGGGTGAAGAGCCCCACCGGCCGGTGTGCACCACACCGCCCCGAACCGGCACTCACCCATTCGGAGTAGCCCGGTCGACGGATCGCGGCGGATTCACCGCCGACGCGGCGCGCAGAAGTCCGGAAAAGCGAAACCGGCCGCCCCCCCTGAACCGGGGACGGCCGGTCGCACTAGATCAGCTGACGGTGACGACCGGCGCCCCGGCCGCGTCGTCGGCGGGCTCCATGTCCTCGGCGATGCGCATGGCCTCCTCGATCAGGGTCTCGACGATCTGGTGCTCCGGCACCGTCTTGATCACCTCGCCCTTGACGAAGATCTGGCCCTTGCCATTGCCCGAGGCCACCCCGAGGTCGGCCTCCCGGGCCTCGCCCGGCCCGTTGACCACGCAGCCCATCACGGCGACCCGCAGCGGCACCTCCATGCCCTCGAGCCCGGCTGTGACCTCCTCGGCCAGCTTGTACACGTCGACCTGCGCCCGGCCGCACGACGGGCACGACACGATCTCCAGCTTCCGCGGCCGCAGGTTCAGCGACTGCAGGATCTGGGTGCCGACCTTGATCTCCTCGACCGGCGGCGCCGACAGCGACACGCGGATGGTGTCGCCGATGCCCTGCCGCAGCAGCGCGCCGAAGGCGACCGCGGACTTGATCGTGCCCTGGAACGCCGGGCCCGCCTCGGTGACGCCGAGGTGCAGCGGGTAGTCGCACTGCTCGGCGAGGATCTCGTAGGCGCGCACCATCACGACCGGGTCGTTGTGCTTCACCGAGATCTTCAGGTCGTGGAAGTCGTGCTCGGCGAACAGGCCCGCCTCCCACAGCGCCGACTCGGCCAGCGCCTCCGGGGTCGCCTTGCCGTACTTCTGCATCAGCCGCGGGTCCAGCGAACCGGCGTTGACGCCGATCCGGATCGGCGTGCCGTGGTCCCTGGCGGCCTGCGCGATCTCCTTGACCTTGTCGTCGAACTTCTTGATGTTGCCCGGGTTGACGCGCACCGCGGCGCAACCGGCCTCGATCGCCGCGAACACGTACTTCGGCTGGAAGTGGATGTCGGCGATGACCGGGATCTGCGACTTCTTCGCGATGGCGGGCAGCGCCTCCGCGTCGTCCGCGCTGGGGCAGGCCACCCGGACGATGTCGCAGCCCGCGGCGGTCAGCTCGGCGATCTGCTGCAGCGTGGCGTTGACGTCCGCGGTGACGGTCGTGGTCATGCTCTGCACGGAGATGGGCGATTCACTGCCCACTCCGACCGGTCCGACCTGCAACTGCCGGGTCTTGCGCCGTTCCGCGAGCACCGGAGCCGGGGCCGCGGGCATGCCCAGATCGACGGTCATCGATTCCTCTCCACCTCTTCTGGTGTTTTCGGACGGCTTGCACCGCCCGCGCTCCACGATACCGGCGGCATTTCATCCGGCCGGACGTCGTCATGGTCACCCGAGTCACGTTCGGTGATCATCAGCGCCGGTTCATGTCTCGTTCGAGCGAGCGTCGCGTGTCCGTCACCACTCGATCCAGGTAACGGACGCGGCGCGCGCCGAAACCCGTTCGGCCGCGCCGACGAGGGTTCCGCTTCCCCGCAGGCGCTCGGCCACGCGGGTGAAATCGCCGCCGGTGTCGCGCGGAACCGGCGCCCGCCACGCGTGCCGAGCGCCGGTTGTGCGCCAAGACCGATCAGAACAGCTTCACCGGGTTCACCACGTCGGCGACCAGGACCAGCAGCGAGTACGCGATGAAGATCAGGCTCACCGCGTACGCCAGCGGCATCAGCCGCGCCGTGTCGAACGGCCCCGGGTCGGGCCGGCGCACCAGCTTGGCGAACTTGCGGCGGATGCCCTCCCAGATCGCGCCGACGGCGTGACCGCCGTCCAGCGGCAGGATCGGCAGCATGTTGAACACGAACAGCGACAGGTTCACGCCCGCGAGCAGGTTGAACATCATGATGATCCGGTCGTCGACGCCGACCTTCTCCGAGGCCAGCACCTCGCCGCCGAGCCGGCTCGCGCCGACGATGCCCACCGGCGAGTCCTGGTGCCGTTCGCCGCCGAAGATCGCGGCGACCAGGTCGGGCACCCGCTGCGGCAGCTCGACGACCTTCTGCGCGGTGAGGCTCACGAAGCCGCCGATGGTGCTCGCCACGCCGCCGATGTCCTGCTTGACCAGCACCGATGTCGGGGTCAGGCCCAGGAAGCCGACCTTCTCGTACTCGCTGGTCGAGTTCAGCTTCGGCCGGTCGGTCTGCATCAGGTCGGCCTGCAGCGGGATCCGCTGCCCGTCGCGCTCGATGATCACCGGCACCGAGCCGCTGGACGCGCGGATCGCCAGCTGCAGCTCGTCCCACGAGGCGTAGGGCTTGCCGTTGAACTCCAGGATCCGGTCGCCGGCCCGGAATCCCGCGGCCGCGGCGGGCGACGGCGGGGCGTCGGTCGGGCAGACCTCGGTGTTCGGCGCGGTGGCGGGCAGCACGCACGCGCTGACGTCGGCGACCGTGGTCGTCGGGGTCGCGATGCCGTGGCCCATCAGGATCGCCGTGAAGATGCCGACCGCCAGGATGAGGTTCATGAACGGCCCGGCCATCATCACCACGACCCGCTTCCACGGGCTGCGCTGGTAGAACTGCTTGTGCGCGTCCTCCGGGGTGATCTCCTCGGCGGACATCTGGCGGGCGTCCTCGATCATCGCCCGCCACGGCGCGGACGACGTGGTGCGGCCGTACTTCTCGTCCTTCTTGGGCGGGAACATGCCGATCATCCGGATGTAGCCGCCGAACGGGATGAGCTTCAGGCCGTACTCGGTGTCGCCCTTCTTGCGGGACCAGACGGTGCGGCCGAAGCCGACCATGTACTGGGTGACCTTGATCCCGAACAGCTTCGCGGCCGTCAGGTGCCCCAGCTCGTGCCACGCGATGGAGAACAGCAGCCCGAGGAAGAAGATCAGGATGCCAACGACGACCAGCATCTACTCCGCCTTCCCGACGAGCTCGCGAGCCCGAGTCCGTGCCCAGTCCTCGGCTGCGAAGACCTCGTCCAAGCCCGCCGGATCGCTGCGCCACTGGTCGGCGCCGGCGAGCACGTCACCCACAGTTTGCACGATCGCGGTGAACCCGAGGCGGCCTTCGACGAACGCCGCCAGCGCCTCCTCGTTCGCCGCGTTGTAGATCGCGGGCAGGCAGCCGCCGCCGGAGCCCGCCGCGCGGGCCAGCTCGACGGCCGGGAACGCCTCGTCGTCGACCGGCTCGAAGGTCCACTCCTGGGCCTTCTCGAAGGTCAGCGCCGGGGCGGCGCCGGGCACCCGGCGCGGCCAGTCCAGGCTCAGCGCGATCGGGATCCGCATGTTCGGCGGGCTGGCCTGCGCGATCGTGGAACCGTCCACGAAGGTGACCATCGAGTGCACGATCGACTGCGGGTGCACGACGACGTCGATGCGGTCGAAGCCGATGCCGAACAGCAGGTGCGCCTCGATCAGCTCCAGGCCCTTGTTCACCAGCGTGGCGGAGTTGATCGTGACCACGCTGCCCATCGACCAGGTCGGGTGGGCCAGCGCCTGCTCCACGGTGACGTCGACGAGCTCGTCGCGCTTGCGGCCGCGGAACGGCCCGCCGGAGGCCGTCAGCACCAGTCGCTCCACCTCGTCGGCGCGCCCGCCGAACAGGCACTGCGCCAGCGCCGAGTGCTCGGAGTCCACCGGCACGATCTGGCCGGGCGCGGCGCTGTTGAGCACCAGCGGGCCGCCGGCGATCAGCGACTCCTTGTTGGCCAGGGCCAGCGTCGCGCCGGTGGCCAGCGCGGCCAGCGTCGGCTTGAGGCCGCGCGAGCCGTCGACGCCGTTGAGCACCACGTCGGCGGGGGTGGATTCGATGAGGTCGGTGACCGCGTCCGGCCCGGCCAGCAGCCGCGGCAGCCGGAACTCCCCGGCCGCGTAGCCGCGCCGCTGGGCCTCGGCGTAGAGGGCGAGCTGGACGTCCTCGACCGCGGTGCCCTTGGCGACGGCGACGGCCGGGACGTCGAACTCCAGCGCCTGCGCCGCCAGCGCCTGCGGGTCGCTGCCGCCCGCGGCCAGCCCGGCGACCCGGAACCGGTCGGGGTTGTGCCGGATCACGTCCAGGGCCTGGGTTCCGATGGAACCGGTCGAGCCGAGCACCAGGACGGTGCGGGGACCCGGTTCGCTGGGTGCGCTCTGATTCGGGGTGTCGGCGTGCATCACCGGCCATTGTCCCCGAAGAAGGTGAGCCCCCGTCGCTCGCGGTGCGCAAATCACTTTCGGGGCCCACGATCAGGTGGTCGGCCCGGCAGGGTGCGGCGCAGGACGTGAGGAGAACAACCATGGGCATCATCGGATGGATCGTTCTCGGCCTGATCGTGGGCGCCATCGCGAAGGCGATCATGCCGGGCAAGGACCCGGGCGGAATCCTGGTCACGATGCTGTTGGGCGTGGTCGGCGCGTTCATCGGCGGGCTGATCGGCAACTGGATCTTCGGCGTCGGCATCGACCGGTTCTGGTCGCTGAGCACCTGGCTCCTGGCGATCGCCGGCTCGGTCATCGTGCTGGGCGTCTACCGGGTGATCGTCGGCCGCAGGGCGGTGCAGCGGTAGCGCCGGCGCGAGCGGACGCTTTTCGGGGTGTTGCGGAAATCTCTTTCCGCGACACCCCTTTTCGCTGCTCGTGCCGGGTGGGCGCGCGTTCGGTCGCGGAGGGCGTGTGCGAGGATGAGGGCAATGTGGATCGCCGGTCGGTGATCCGCGCACCGAGCACTGTCTTCCGGCCCGCGCGGCCGGCGTGGCACAGGAGGGGAACGTGGCGAGCACCGAGCTGGAGAAGAAGCCCAGCCAGGCCATCGACCCGGCCGAGGAACCGTCGGTCGAGTGGGGCTGGCACGGCGGTTTCCCGAAGGGCACCCAGTTCATGGGCTGGTTCTCGGTCATCGCGTGCCTGGCCATGCTGATCGGCAACCACGGCGGCATCATCAGCGGTGGCGGGCACTTCAAGACCGAAGACGGCTACCTGGTCGTGATCGCGGCGATCCTGGTCATCGGCCTGCTGATCGACCTGCGCCGGAAGCGGACCGCCTGGCGCCGCTGACGCACCGAAGCACCGAAAACGCCGCCCCGGTCACCGGGGCGGCGTTTTTCGTGCGTTCGACCGTGGGCCTTCCGAACGGCAGTGGGTGGTCGACCGCAGTTTCAATTGAAACTGCGGCCACCGCTCACGGCCGCCGGTTCACGGGTTGATGCCGGTGAGGACCGTGACGTGCTCTTCGGTGAGGTCCGTCATCGCCGCTCGGACGCCTTCGCGGCCGACGCCGGACTCCTTCACCCCGCCGTAGGGCATCTGGTCGGCGCGGAAGCTCGGCACGTCGCCGATGACCACGCCGCCGACCTCCAGCTCGGACGAGGCGCGGAAGGCCAGCTGCAGGTCGCGGGTGAACACGCCGGCCTGCAGGCCGTAGCGGGAGGCGTTGACCTTCTCGAACGCCTCGTCCACCGAGTCGACCGGCGAGATGACCAGCACTGGGCCGAAGATCTCCTCGCACGAGACCTTCGCGTCCTCCGGCGCGTCGGCCAGCACCGTCGGCGCGTACGTCGCGCCCTCGCGGGTGCCGCCGGTGAGCACCCGGGCGCCCGCCGCGACGGCTTCGCCGACCCACTGCTCCACCCGCTCCGCGGCCGCCACGTCGATCAGCGGCCCGACCTTGGTGGCCGGGTCCTTCGGGTCTCCGGTGCCCTGCGCCTCGACCGCCTTGACCACGCGGGCGGTCAGGTCGTCGTAGCTGTCGCGGTGCACGTAGACGCGCTGCACCGAGATGCACGACTGGCCGCCCTGGTACATCGCGAAGGTGGCGATCCGGTCGGCGGCGTAGTCGAGGTCCGACCAGTCCGAGTCGACGATCACCGCGGCGTTGCCGCCGAGTTCGAGGGTGACGTGCTTGCGCGGCGCCGAGTCGCGGATGCCCCAGCCGACCGGCCCGGAGCCGGTGAAGGACACCACCGGCAGCCGCGGGTCGGCGACGAGCTCGGCGGCCTTCTCGTTGGTGGTCGTCACCACCGACCAGGTCCCGGCGGGCAGCTCGGTCTCGGCCAGGATCTCGCCGAGCAGCAGCGCGGACAGCGGGGTCTTCGGCGCGGGCTTGAGCACGATCGGGGTGCCGGCGGCGATCGCCGGGGCGACCTTGTGCGCCACCAGGTTGAGCGGGAAGTTGAACGGCGAGATGCCCAGCACCGGCCCGCGCGGGACCCGGCGGATCAGGGCCATCCGGCCCGTCGCGCCCGCGTCGGTGTCCAGCCGCTGCAGCTCGCCGGAGAAGCGGCGGGCCTCCTCCGCGCCCCAGCGGAAGGTGGAGGCGGCGCGGGCGACCTCGGCGCGCGCCCAGGTGATCGGCTTGCCGTTCTCGGCGGTGATCAGCTGCGCGATCTCCTCGGCCCGCTCGGTGAGGCGGCGGCTCACGTGGTCCAGCGCCGCCGCGCGGGCGTGCGCGGGCAGCGTCGCGAACTCGCGGCGGACCGCGTGCGCGGCCGCGACGGCGCGCTCCACGTCGGCGTCGGTGGCGTAGCACGCGGTGGCGACCGCCGAACCGTCGTAGGGGTGCCGCACCTCGAAGGTCTCGTCGCTGGTGACCAGCTCGCCTGCGATCCAGTTCCCGGTGACCGATGCCATCGGCTGCCTCCTGTCGTTTTCGTCCTCGCCGTGACGCTACGAGCCCGCTGCCGGGGGCCGGGAGTGCCAATCTGGCCACCCCCGGACCCCGACCTGGCCGAACCGGCACCTCGGGGTGGTGCCGGTGCCGCGTCGCTGGTCAGGCGTGGTTGTGCATGACGTGCTTGATGCGGGTGTAGTCCTCGAAGCCGTAGCGGGAGAGGTCCTTGCCGTAGCCCGAGTGCTTGAAGCCGCCGTGCGGCATCTCCGCGACCAGCACCATGTGGGTGTTCACCCACACGCACCCGAAGTCCAGGCTCGCCACGAGCCGCTGCGCTCGCCCGTGGTCGCGCGTCCACACGCTCGACGCGAGCGCGTAGTTCACGCCGTTGGCCATGCTCAGCGCCTCCGGCTCGTCGCGGAAGGTCTGCACCGTGAGCACCGGCCCGAAGATCTCCTCCTGCACGACCTCGTCGTCCTGCCGGACGCCGCCGAGCACCGTCGGCGCGAAGAAGCACCCCTCGTCGCCGATGCGCTGCCCGCCGGTGAGCACCTGCGCGTGCGCGGGCAGCCGGCCGATGATGTCCTGCACCCGCGCCAGCTGCGCGGCGTTGTTCAGCGGGCCGACGACTGCGTCCACATCGGACGGTGGGCCGCAGCGCAGCGCCGCGACCTCCTCGACCAGCAGCCGGGTGAACTCCTCGGCGACCGACTCGGCCACCAGTACCCGGGTCGCCGCGGTGCAGTCCTGCCCGGCGTTGAACGTGCCTGCGGCGGCGATGCCCGCGGCGGCCGCGGCGAGGTCGGCGTCGGCGAACACCAGGGCCGGGGCCTTGCCGCCCAGCTCCAGGTGCACGCGCTTGACGTCCTCGGCCGCCGCTGCCGCCACCTCCCGGCCCGCCCGGGTGGACCCCGTGATCGACACCATCGCCGACGCCGGGTTCGCCACAACGGCGCGGCCGGTTTCCCGGTCGCCGCACACGACGTTGAGCACGCCCGGCGGCAGGATCCCGGCGGCCACCTCGCCGAGCAGCGCGGCGGTCGCCGGCGTCGTGTCGGAGGGCTTGAGCACGACGGTGTTGCCCGCGGCGATCGCCGGGGCGATCTTCCACACCGCCATCAGCAACGGGTAGTTCCAGGGCGCGACCTGGCCGATCACGCCGACCGGTTCGCGCCGCACGTAGGAGGTGTGGCCCGGGGTGTACTCCGCGGCCGCGGTGCCCTCCAGGACGCGGGCCGCCCCGGCGAAGAACCGGATCTGGTCGATGGCGGCGCCCACCTCTTCGGTGCGCGTTGCGGCGACCGGCTTGCCGGTGTTCTCCACCTCCGCAGCGACGAAATCCTCGGTCCGCCGCTCCATTTCGTCGGCCAGCCGCAGGAGCAGCCGCTGCCGGTCTGCGGGCGTGGTGGTCCGCCAGTCCTCGAAGGCCCGCTGCGCCGCGGCGTACGCAGACTCGACGTCCGCGGCGGACGAGAGCGGCGCGGTGCCGAACACCTTGCCGCTGCAGGGATCGACCAGGTCGGTGGTCCGGCGGTCGGCCGCGTCGACCGGCCGGCCGTCGATGATGTTGCGGATCTGGCGCATCAGCGTCCTCCCGGCAGGATGCACAGCAGGTCGTACAGCACGTGAGCGGCGGCGATGCCGGTGATCTCGGCGTGGTCGTAGGCCGGGGCGACCTCCACCACGTCCGCGCCGACGACGTTCAGGCCGGCCAGGCCGCGCACCACTTCGAGCAGCTCGCGGCTGGACAGCCCGCCGGCTTCGGGGGTTCCGGTGCCCGGCGCGAAGGCCGGGTCCAGCACGTCGATGTCGATGGACAGGTACACCGGGCGCGAGCCGAGCCGGGTGCGGATCCGGTCGATGATGGTGTCCAGCGGCGTCCGGGCGAACTCGCGGCTGTGCAGCGCCGCGAAGCCCATCCGCTCGCTCTCGTCGAGGTCGAGCTTCGAGTACAGCGGGCCGCGCAGGCCCACGTGCATCGAGTGCTCGAAGTCGATCAGGCCCTCCTCGGCGGCGCGCCGGAACGGGGTGCCGTGCGTGTAGGGCGCGCCGAAGTAGGTGTCCCAGGTGTCGAGGTGCGCGTCGAAGTGCAGCACCGCGATCGGTCCGTGCCGCTCGTGCTGCACGCGCAGCAGCGGCAGCGCGATGGTGTGGTCGCCGCCGATGGTGAGCAGGGTGCGCCGCGTCCCGGACAGCTCCCGCGCACCGGCCTCGATGGTGTCGATGGCCTCGCCGATGTCGAACGGGTTCACGCCGATGTCCCCGGCGTCGGCCACCTGCCGCACCGCGAACGGTTCGACGCCGTTGGCCGGGTTGTACGGCCGCAGCAGTCGCGAGCTCTGCCGGACGTGGTTGGGGCCGAAGCGCGCGCCGGGCCGGTAGCTGACGCCGGTGTCGAACGGCACGCCCCAGATCAGCACGTCGGCGTCGGGCACGTCGGTCAGCCGGGGCAGCCGGGCGAAGGTGGTGTCACCGCCGTAGCGCGGCACCTTGGTGGCGTCCACCGGACCGATCGGGTTGTTCATGCATTCCTCCACTTTTTCGTGAGCGCGCAAGCGGGCCAGAGCCCGTTCACGCACTCACGACCTCACTTCTCGGCCGCCAGGATCTCCGCCGCGGAGCGCTTGCCGGATTCGATCGCGCCGTCGATGAACGCGCGCCAGCGGCGGGCGGTGTGCGAGCCGCCGAAGTGCACCCGGCCCTCCGGACGCCCCACGCACAGCTCGTACTTCGCGAACTGCCCGGCGGCGAACGTCGCCCAGGTGCCCTTGGAGAACTCGTCGTGCACCCAGTCGTGCGAGCGGGCGTCGACGACCTCGGCGTCCGGCGCGAACTCGCGGACCGCGCGCTGCACGTCGGCGAGGTCGCCGGCGTCGACGCGGTCGTGCTCCGGGGCGAAGCACACCAGCACCACGCCGCGCTCGGTGGTCTCCATCGCGCCGACGTAGTCGAAGCTGGTGCCCCAGCCGAAACCGCTGATGTCCTCGGGGACGTTGCGGGCCAGCGCCCAGACCTTCTGGCCCTGCCCGGCGTGGTTCTCCCGCGAGATGGCGAGCTTGTCGGCGGGCAGCGCCGGGCTGAACTCGATGTCCTGCCAGATCCCGACCGGCGTGGTCATCAGCACCCGGTCGGCGCGCGCCGCGCCGCCGTCGTAGGTGACCGTCACGCCGTCGTCGTCGGCCTCGACCTTGCGCACCGGGCTGGACAGCCGCAGTTCGGCGCCGCCGTCGGCCTGGATCGCCCGCGCCAGCGAGGCGGTGCCGTTGACGAAGGTGAAGCCCAGCACGCTGGCCTGCACCATGCCCCACAGCGAGTTGTCCATCGAGGAGCACCAGCGGAGGATGTCCAGCGCCGAACCGGTGTCCTCGCTGGCGTTCGCGCAGCCGCAGAACCAGGACATCATCAGTTCCTTGGCGTTGCCGGTCAGCCCGACGTTCTCGGCCCACTCGCGGATCGGCACGTCGAGGTCGGCGACGTCCTGTTCGGACAGCGGGCGCAGCGGGTCGAACCGGGAGGCGGCCTCGATCAGCGCCCGCACCGCGTGCTCCAGCTGCTCGTACTCCTGCGGCGGCACGGGCAGCAGCGCGTCCAGCACCTTGCCGTGGTCGGACCAGGTCATCCGGCCGGGCAGCTCGCTGTCCTTGATCGGGACGTCGTAACGCTGCACCTCGCCCCACACGTGCGTCTGCTGCGGGACGATCCAGGTGCCGCCCATCTCCAGCCCGAAGCCGTCGAAGCCCTCCGGCTGGTACCAGGTGGAGCCGCCGATCCGGTCGCGGGCCTCCAGGACCAGCACGTCCTTGCCCGCTTCCCGCAGCTCGCGGGCCGCGGTCAGGCCGGCGAAACCCGCGCCGATGACGACGACGTCGTAACGATCCATTGCTCGCACTTCCTTGATTCGTAACGGGATTCAGACGCTCGCTGCGACTCGAACGTCGGGTTGCCGCGGCATCGGCTGCGGACTGCCGATGCACAGCAGCAGGTAGGTGGCGGCCGTGGCCGCGGCGGCCAGCAGGAAGCTCAGGTCGATGCCGCCGGTGAGCTCCAGCAGCGGCCCCTTGAACAGGGCGGTGTCCACGGACAGCAGGCCGACCGCCGAACCGGTCAGCCAAGCGGCCGCCGCCCGGATGTTCCAGCCGCCGGTGTACCAGTAGATGCCGCCCCGCGCCCGGCGGTTGTAGACCTGCAGCGCGTCCGGGTCGTAGAGGCCGCGGCAGCGCGCGAAGCCGATCAGCGTGATCACGGCCCACGGCGTGCCGATAGCGGTCAGCAGCAGCACGAACGCGGTGACCGCGTCCTGGGCGTCCCAGACGAAGTAGCCGAGGAACACCAGCACCGTCGACAGCACCGAGGTGAGGATGGTGGCCTTGACGCGCGACAGCGGCGGCACGATCGCGTCCAGGTCGAGCCCCATGCTGTAGATCAGCACCCCGGCGTTGCCGATCGTGCCGAACACGCCGTTGAGCAGCAGCGGCAGCAGGAACCACAGCGGCGCGGCGGCCACCAGCGGCCCGACGTAGTCGTCCGCGGCGCGGGCCGCGAACGCGGTGAAGGTGCCGAACAGCTGCGGGATCAGCAGCCCGAGGAGCATGCCGGCGCAGGTCGCGGCGAACACCTTCCGGGACGAGTAGCGCTTCGGCGAGACGTAGCGGCTGTAGTCGCCGAGCAGCGTGATGAACGCCATCGGCCCGCTCAGCCCGGCGGCCACTGTGGACAGTGCCCACGTCGTCCAGAAGTCCCCGAGCAGGTAGCCGGCGTCGGTGACCGGCCCGGTCCGGAACTGGTCGCCGTAGGCGAACAGGCCGGCCGCCATCAGCACCACGGTGCCGACCGCGACCCACTTGCTCATCCGGGTCATCAGCTGGTAGCCGAAGATCGCCACGAGCACCGAGAGCACCGCCAGCGCCGCGTACGTGACGCTGTGGCTGACCCCGTCATCGGGCAGCCCGAACAGCCGGTGCAGCGGGCCCACCACCGCGGCCCCGCCGGTCCACACCGTCAGCGCGGCGTAGCCGAGCGAGAGCAGCAGGCCGATCACCGAGCCGATCAGCCGGCCCCGCACGCCGAAGGTGCCGCCGCTGCTGGTGGACAGGTTCGTGCCGGTCTTCAGCGACACCAGCGCCAGCGGCGCGACCAGCAGCGTGCCGAGCAGCGTCCCGGCGATCATCGAGGTGACGGCCGGCCAGAACGACAGCCCGAACGAGGCGGGCAACCAGCCGAAGATGACCACGCCGAGGCACATGTTGGAGCCGAGCAGGATGCCGGCGACATCGCGGGGGCGGCCGGTGCGATCGGCCTCGGGGATGGTGTCGACGCCGTGCGTCTCGATGTCGACGCGCGCGGCCGGTGGCGGATCTGGGGTCATCCGTTGACCTCCTTGGCGGATGGCTGGAGCGTTGAGCCGCGCGGCACCGACCAAGAGTGGGCCGGGTCACCGGCCGGAGGTAGTCACCGATCGTCCGAAGTCCACAACCACCGTTGGACGTTCGCACAACGCGCGGTCGACGATCGTCCGGTGCTCGGGCGACTTCGCCGCAGAACGGGAGCCGCAGCGCGCGGCGAAACCACGAGCGGACTCGTGAGCGCCGGCTCCGGCAAGAACCGGAGCCGGCGCTCACGAGGCATGTCAGGCCTGATGGAGGGCGCGGAGCGCGAGGAAGAGGTCGACGCGGTCCGCCGTGCTGGAGAGGCTTCGGCCGGTGAGCTCTTCGACCCGGGTCATCCGGTGCCGCAGGGTGTTGATGTGCACGTGGAGGCGCTGGGCCGCCTCCTGCCAGCGGCCGCCCGCGTCGAGGAACACCGCCAGCGACGGCACCAGGTCGCTGCCCCGCCGCTCGTCGTGGTCGAGCACCGGCCCGAGCAGCGCCCGGGAAGTGGCCGCCAGAAGCTCCGGGTCCTGCGCGGAGAGCAGCAGCGCCGGGCTGCTGAGCTGCTCGTGCGTCATCCACCCGCGCTCCGCCCGCGACGACACCGCCTCGGCGGCGTGCGCCGCCTGCAACAGGCTCACGCGCAGCTCGGACGCGCTGCCCGGCTTGCCGACGCCGACGTGGACGACACCGCTGGCCAGCGCATCGGTGATGCGCCGCGCGAGCTCCGCCACGGTGTCGCGGACCTGGGCGAATGCGACGACGTCGCCGCCGCGCTGCGCCGCGACCCCGTCCGTGCCCAGCAGATCGCCCAGCCGCGCGGAATCCGCGCCGGGGCTCGACGTGCGCACCACGACGGCGGCTAGCGGCCCGTCCGGCTGCAGCCCGAGCGCGTGCAGCCGGGTGCGCACGGTGTCGATCCCGACCGTTCCACTGTGGACCCATTCGAAGAGTTCCCACGCGTAGCGCAGTTCCGTCGCCCGCACCGCGCGAGTGCGTTCGATCTCCAGCGCGATGAACGGCATCGCCTGCACCACCGCCGCGTGCTGCTCCACGTCGAGATCCGCCAGCGGCCGCGGCAGCAGCAGCTCGGCCTCGGCCAGGCCCTCGCCCACCAGCGGCAACGGGTGGTTCGGCTGCGGCGCGGTGCCCGCCACCACGCCTCCGGCGACCCGCACCGCCACGGCTTCGCCCAGCTGCTTGGCCAGCGTGTCCAGCACCGTCTCGACGCCGCGCCGCAGCCGCAGCGCCGCGACGATCGCGTCGTGCTGCGCCAGGTGGCGGCGCAGCGGGCGCTCCCACTCGGCGCGCTTGGTGTTCACGAAGGCCTCGACGATCTGCAGGAACGCGACCTCCACGGGCACCACGAAGCAGGTCAGGCCGTGCTCGCGCGCCGCGTCGACGAACGCCTCGGGGACCTGGGTTTCCGGTGGCACCAGGCCGTATCCGACCGCCGCGACGTCGGCGGCGACCAGGTCTGCGATGAAGGCCTCCGGCGTGGTCCCGGCGGTGCGCCACACCCCGGCGGTGAGCACGACCTCGCCGCCGCGCAGGAACCGGCCGGGGGCCTTGATCTCGATGGTGTGCACCCAGCGGATCGGCCGGTCCACCCGGCCGCGCACCCGCACCTGCAGGGCCAGTTCCGGACGGTTCAGCAGATCTTCGACGAGCACCGCGCCACCTCCGTCACTCGCCGGGCCGGTCCAGGACCTGCAGCGCCAGCCACAGCTCCGCGCGCACGCCGGGCTGGTCGAGGCTGCGCCCGAGCAACTCCTCCACCTTCCGCACCCGGTTGCGCAGGGTGTGCCGGTGCACGCCCAGCCGGTTCGCCGCCGGATCCCACTGCCCATGGTGCGCCAACCACGTCTGCAGCGACTCCAAGAGCACGCCCTGCCCGCGCAGCGGGGCGAGAACGGCCTCGGCGAACGCCTGCGCGTCGGCGCCGGGAACCAGGTTCAGCAGGCCGTATCCGGCGAGGTCGGCGAAGTGCACCACGGTGCCGCTGCGCTTCGCCGCCCGCGCCGCCTGCTGCGCCTGCCGCAGCCCTTCGGCGAGTCCGGCCAGCTCGCACGGCTCGGACACCCCGATGGCGACGCCGACCTGCCTGGTGAGCCAGTCGAGCGCACCGTCGCCGACGAGCCCGACCACCATGTCGCCGTGCTCGGCCAGGTAGGCCGGGGCGCTCGGCGGATCCGCCGCGAGTCGGGACAGCAGCTCGTCGCGATCGCGGGCACCGGCCAGCACCACCACCCGGAACGGCTCGGGCGGCAACTCGGCGTGCAGGTCGGCGAGCACGTCCTGCACCTGTTCGCCGCGCAGCATCAACGCCAGGAAGTCCGCGCGCAGCCGGCGCCGGGCGGAAGTGAGCGCCTCGACCTGCTCCAGCGCCAGGGTCAGCAGCGAGGCGGCCGAGTTGATCACGTGGTGGTCGGTGGTGGCGAACGGCTCGCCGCGACCCACCACCAGGAACCCGCGCGCCCGGCCGCCGAGCGCCTGCATGCTCACCTCCTGGTCGCCGAGCGAGAACCCGGCCGCGGCCAGGCCCCGCTTCGCCCGCACCTTCGCCACCTCCGGCTCCAGGTCCGGCAGCCGCGAACCGGCCGTCGCCGGTGCGCTGTGCAGGAGCCGGCCGCCCGCGTCGAGCAGCAGCACCCACGAATCCAGCAGCAGCGCGAGCTTCCGGACCAGCGCGGCCACGCCGTTGGTGGTGCCGGCCGCCTGCGCGAGTTCGTGCTGGGCGCGGCTGGTGCGCCGCAGGCTCGCGTACTCGTCCGCCGCGACGGCGCGCGAAACCGCCTTGCTGATCGCGATGAACGGGGTCGGCCGGGGCACTTCGAGCAGCGGCAGCCCGGCTCGTTCCGCCGCCGTCACGAGCTCGGCCGGGATCTGCCGGTGGCTCAGCCCGACGCCGAACCCCAGGCCCGCGACCCCGACGGCGGTGAGCCGCTCGACCAGCCCCGCGCAGTCCTCGGCGCGCAGCGCGAGGCCGGTGGTCAGCAGCAGCTCGCCACCCTCCAGGAACGGCGCCGGATCGGCCAGTTCGCTGGTGTGCACCCACGCGATCGGGCGATCGAGGGAGCGTTGACCGGCCCGCGCGACGAGCCCCAGCGCGGCGTCGGCGACCAGGTCGCGCACCGTCAACGGCACCGGAGAACCTCCTGACAGTGTGTCGAATCCCGAAACCCGAGTTAACCAGATCGTCCACTGTTCGGTTGCGGGTGGCGGGGCGAACCTGTTCGCAGGACAACACGACCAGAGCCCCTTCCAAGCGGCGAAGGCCGCTTGCGGTGGGACGCAGCTTGCACCGCCGCGGGGTTCCGCTACCCGCACCGCTGCGCAGGCCACTTTCAAGACTGTTCTAGGAGGTCACCACCGTGACGGTTTCCCCGGCCCAGGCGGCACTGCCCCAGGCGCGCGTGCTGCGCACCGAGATCCCCGGCCCGAACTCCCGCGAACTCCAGCGGCGGCGCGCGGCGGCGGTGTCGACCGGCGTGTCCAGCGTGCTGCCGGTCTTCATCGCCGAGGCGGCCGGCGGCGTGCTGCACGACGTCGACGGCAACTCGCTGATCGACCTGGGTTCGGGCATCGCGGTCACGAACGTCGGCAACGCGGCGCCGGAGGTCGTCGAGCCCGTGCGCCGCCAGGTCGGCGAGTTCACGCACACCTGCTTCATGGTCACGCCGTACGAGAACTACCTGCAGGTCTGCGAGGAACTCGCCGCGCTCACCCCCGGCGACCACGACAAGCGCAGCGCCCTGTTCAACTCGGGCGCGGAAGCGGTGGAGAACGCCGTCAAGATCGCGCGCCGGGCCACCGGGCGGCAGGCGATCGTGGTGTTCGACCACGCCTACCACGGCCGCACCAACCTGACCATGGCGCTGACCGCGAAGTCGGTGCCGTACAAGCACGGGTTCGGCCCGTTCGCGCCGGAGATCTACCGGGTGCCGATGTCCTACCCGGCGCGCGATCCGCGCACCGGCGAGCAGGTGGCCCGGGAGGCGATCGACCGCATCGAGAAGCAGCTCGGCGCCGACTCGGTGGCGGCGGTGCTGATCGAGCCGATCCAGGGCGAGGGCGGATTCATCGAGCCCGCGGCGGGATTCCTGCCCGCGATCTCGCGGTGGTGCACCGACAACGGCGTGCTGTTCATCGCCGACGAGATCCAGACCGGCTTCTGCCGGACCGGCGCCTGGTTCGCCTGCGACCACGAGAACGTGGTGCCCGACCTGATCACCACGGCGAAGGGCATGGCAGGCGGGCTGCCGCTGGCCGCGGTCACGGGTCGTGCGGAGCTGATGGACGCGATGCCGCCGAGCAGCCTGGGCGGCACCTACGGCGGCAACCCGGTGGCGTGCGCGGCCGCGCTCGGCGCGATCCGCGCGATGCGCGAACGCGACCTGGCCACCGCAGCGCGCGAGATCGGCGACCTGGTGTTCCCCCGCCTGCGCGCGCTCGCCGAGACCACCGACGCGATCCTCGACGTGCGGGGCCGGGGCGCCATGATCGGCATCGAGTTCGTCAAGCCGGGCACCGCGGAACCGGACCCCGAGGTGACCTCGCGGATCGCCAAGGCCTGCCACGCCCAGGGCGTGGTGATCCTCACCTGCGGCACCTACGGCAACGTGATCCGCCTCCTCCCGCCGCTGGTCATCGACGAGGCCCTCCTCGAAGAAGGCCTGACGGTCCTGGAGAACGCCATCCGCGAACACACCCGCTGACACCACGGGCCGCGGTCGTCCGCCGACGCTCGCGACCGCGGCCCGAACATCCACTCACGCGTGTGACAGCCGCTGATCGAAGTGACCGATGACCTGGATTCGTGTCACAGGCCGAATACTTCAGTCTTGCCGCACGCCTACCAGTCATCCATGCAGAAGCTCACCCAGCACGGCGCGGACGCCCGGCGCACCTGCGATCGCCTCCGCACGCTCGGGGTGCTGGTGGAGCCCTTCACCGCCGACGACGCCCTGTGCGCGGGCGAGTTGTGGCCGCACACCCGGTCCTTCGGGTTGTCGCCGGGCGACCGGGCCTGCCTTGCGGTGGCGCTCCGCTTGGACGCGCCCGTCATGACAGCGGACAAGGCTTGGCGGTACATCGATGTTCGTGTTCGATCCGGCTTCTGCGCTGACGCCACGGGGTCTTGGACCGGACCGGTGCGCGCCGTTCGGGGGGCTGGGCGGCGCGCACCGGCCGGGCACGGGTCGGAGCTTCCGCTCCGGCCCGGGTCTTCTCAGCGGAGCCGGTGCTCGGCGAAGAACCGCATGATGATCGGCGTCGCGTCGACGACCGACGGCTGGTCGGAGTCCGGGTTCGGCCGCGTGCTCGGCCAGTCGTGCCCCAGGCCCTCGATCCGGTAGTGCACGACGTTGCCGCCCCGGTCGCAGCCGATCCACTTGCCGACCTGCACCCCGTTGCCCTCGTCGCGGACGATCGGGGTGTCGTCGCAGTCGTTGCGATCGGCCCAGCCCGCCAGCCATTCCGGGATCGGCGGCAGGCCCTTCTCCGGGTTCCCGAGGTACGGGATCGTCTGGTCGTCGGTGCCGTGGAAGTCCAGGACCGGCGCCGCGCGCTCCGGCTCGCACTCGCCGCCCTGCGGGTAGAACGCGCCGGACACCGGCGCGAAGGCGGCGATGCGGTCGCTCATCCGGCAGGCCAGCACGCCCGTGAAGCCGCCGCCGTTGGACTTGCCCGCGGCGTAGATCCGCGCGCGATCGACGCAGAAATCCCGCTCCAACCGGTCGAGCAGGTCGCCGGTGAACAGCACGTCGTCGACCGCCGCGGAGTACGGCGCGCCCTGCCAGGCGGTTTCGCCGTCCGTGCCGACGAGGCCCTGCGGGTACACCGCGATGGCGTCGGTGGCGGAGAAGCCGGACAGCTCTTCCTGGTACTCCGAAGTCCGCGAGTGGCCGTGGAAGGACAGCACCACCGGGGTCGGCTCGTCCCGCCGGTAGTCCGCCGGCACGTGCAGCAGGTAGCTGCGGGTGATCCCACCCGAAACGATCGTGCGGGTCTCCGACGTCCCGGGCACCGCGGCCTCGCCGCAGCCGGCGGACGGCGAGCGATCGATCCGGGATTCGGCCTGCGCCGGCGCCCCGCCGAGCACCGCGGCCAGACCCGCTGCGGCGAACACCGCCGGAATCCGTCCACTTAGGACCGAACGGGCAGATCGGCGGACGAGACCTCGCTTCGCACGGCCAGGCACCATTGCCTCCCACCTCGATCGAGTTCGGGTGCGAGGATCATGGGACCACGCCGGCCCGGCCGTCACCATTCTGTTCATTGCGTTCACGGAAACCGCACCGGCGGACCAGCGCGCCATCGGTCAGGGCGCGAACGCCGCCAGGATCTGCTCCAGCCCAGCGCTGTAATCGCGCCGCAGGTCGACGTACTTCTTGACGCGGAGGAGCGTGGGGATCTCGCAGTCCGCCAGCAACACCGGGATCACGCCGATCCCGCCGCCGGCGGCCTCCGCCCAGTACTTCGCCGACCACTCCCGCTCGACCCATCCGGAGCCGACGGACTTCGGGCTCAGCAGCACGAGCAGGTAGTCGCATTCATCGATCCCGCGGGCGATCTTGTTCGGGATCGACTCGCCCGCCTTGATCTCCCACTCGTCCAGCCACGGGACATGCCCCTCGTTCGCCAGGTCGACGGACAGCCAGGTGGCGACCTGGCGGTCCGAGGACGAGTAGGAGATGAAGACGCGGCGGCCGCCGATCTGCCCCTCGTTCATGCGGGCGCTCACCATCCGGTCGGCGAGCAGGGAATTGACGAACGAGAGCTCGATGGAGAACTCGTACAAGCGCTTGTACGAATAGGACGGCTTCCGGCGTTCGAACGCCGCGATGTTCCGGTCCGCCAGGATCCGCTGGAGCTTCAGCCGCCGGTTCCAGAGGGAATCGGTGTCGACCGGGGCCAGCCACGAATGATCCGCGAAGTAGTAGCCGGAAGCCGCGGTGAACGGGGGCTCGCAGTAGTACACGATCGCCTGCGGGCAGTCCCGCTCGAGGTCGTGGTCATCGTCGTCGTAGTAGCCGACCCGAGGATCGGCCCCGGGCCTGTTCACGACCACCGGCCCGTACTCGATCTCGCCTGACATCGCGCTCCCCCGGTCCGCCGCGGATCCCCGGCAAGATACCGGAGATCAGGCGCGCAAATCGCGGCCCGAGGCGATCCGCCGAACGCTCATTCCTCGGCCGCGAGCTGGCCGCAGGCCGCCGCGATCTCCTGGCCCCGGGTGTCCCGGACCGTGCAGGAGACGCCCGCTTCGCGGACCCGGCGGACGAACTCCCGTTCCACCGGCTTCGGGCTGGCGTCCCACTTGCTGCCCGGCGTCGGGTTCAGCGGGATCAGGTTGACGTGCGCGAACTGCCCGAGGTGCCGGTGCAGCAGCTTGCCGAGCAGGTCCGCGCGCCACGGCTGGTCGTTGATGTCGCGGATCAGCGCGTACTCGATCGACACCCGGCGCCCGGTGTGGTCGGCGTAGCCGCGAGCCGCCTCCAGCACCTCGGCGACCTTCCAGCGGTTGTTCACCGGCACCAGCGTGTCGCGCAGCTCGTCGTCCGGGGTGTGCAGCGACACCGCCAGCGTGACGTGCAGGTCCTCCGCGGTCATCTTCTTGATCGCGGGCACCAGGCCGACCGTCGACACGGTGACCGACCGCTGCGAGAGGCCCAGCCCGTCCGGGGCCGGGTCGCAGATCCGGTGCACCGCGTTGATCACCCGCCGGTAGTTGGCCAGCGGCTCGCCCATGCCCATGAACACGACGTTCGACAGCCGGCCGGGCCCGCCCT
This sequence comes from Saccharopolyspora sp. NPDC050642, assembly GCF_040654735.1. NCBI lineage: Bacteria > Bacillati > Actinomycetota > Actinomycetes > Pseudonocardiales > Pseudonocardiaceae > Saccharopolyspora > Saccharopolyspora sp. NPDC050642. The sequence goes on from NZ_JBFAIN010000016.1 coordinate 164,662, forward strand.
GGACGTCGCCGTCGCGCATCGCCGCCGCGGCCGAGCGCACCTGGTCGACGATCTCCGCGGTCGACAGGTTGCGCTGCAGCCCACCCTGGCCGGTGGCGCAGAACGGGCAGGCCATCCCGCAGCCCGCCTGGCTGGAAATGCACACCGTGGCGCGGTCCGGGTACCGCATCAGCACGCTTTCCAGCAGCGTGCCGTCGTGCGCGCGCCAGAGCGTCTTGCGGGTGGTGCCGTCGTCGGTGTTCAGGTGGCGGACCGGGCTGAGCAGCGCCGGCAGCAGGTGTTCGCCGAGCTTCGCGCGGCTGGCCGCCGGGATGTCGGTCATCGACTCCACGTCAGCGTTGAGCCGGCCGAAGTAGTGGTGCGCGAGCTGCTTGGCGCGGAACGGCTTCTCCCCCAGCTCGGTCACCGCGGCGCGCCGTTCGTCGGCGGAGAGGTCGGCGAGGTGCCGTGGCGGCATGCCACGGCGCGGGGCGTCGAAGACGAGCGGAAGGGAAGTCGCAGACATAGCGCCCACCAGTGTCCCATGCCCCGGAACGACCTTGGCGGCGACCACCGGACGAGGCGCGAATCCGGCCGCCACGCGGCGTCCACGCGGGTGGTGGGTGCGTCCACCGACCGGGCAGCGCCCGTATCGTGCAAGTATGACGAGTATGGCCGAGCGCCCCTCGTCGTCCGTCGAGGACTACCTCCGGGCGATCTACGGGCTTTGCGAACGGGGTGTGCCCGTCACGAACGCCACCCTGACCCAGCGGCTCGGCCTGAGCCCGTCATCGGTCTCCGGGATGATCAACAAGCTGGCGCAGCTCGGCTTGGTCACGCACGTCCGGTACCGCAGCGTCGAGCTGACCCCGGAGGGCCGCCGGCTGGCCTTCGACGTGCTGCGCAGGCACCGGCTGATCGAGCTGTTCCTGGTCGAGGAGCTCGACTACAGCTGGGACGAGGTGCACCGGGAGGCCGACGCGCTGGAGCACGCGGTGTCCGACGAGCTGGTCGCGCACATCGCCGCCAAGCTCGGCAACCCCACCCACGACCCGCACGGCGACCCGATCCCGACCGCGGAGGGCACCGTCGAGAAGCCCGCGACGCTGCTGCTGGACCAGGTCGAGCCGGGCACGGTCGGCACCATCGCGCGGGTCTGGGACACGGATTCGGAGCTGCTGCGCTACCTGACCGATCACGGCATGACGCTGGGCTCGCGGATCGAGGTCGTGGAGCGCAAGCCCTTCGGCGGGCCGCTGGTGGTGCGCGTCGGCGAGCCGCCGGACGACGAAACCCACTTCGTGGGCGACGAGATCGCGGCCGCGCTATCGATCAGCGTGCACCGGTGAACCCGCCCCGTCGGTAAGCCGGGAGGCGACCGTGCGGGACGCGACCACGCGCGACACCGGCCACTCCAGCGGATCCGACGGCGGGTCGTCGCCGTAGACCTGCTCGGTCACCAGCCGCCCGTGCAGCTCGTCGGTGCGGTGCGCGCCCAGCACCGCGAGCAGCAGGTCGAACCGGCTGTCGGTGAGCGCCACGGCGACGTAGCAGAACCCGGCGAGGCCGGTGAACACGAGACCGGACACCCACCACACCGATGCACCCTGGACCAGGAACATCACCGCGAGGGCGAGCAGCAACCCGGATGCGAAGGCGATCCCGCGGGCGATCGTGACCTGCCTCAGCATCGACCGGAACGCCGGGTACTGGTGGCACAGCTGCTGGATGATGCGGGCCCGCTCGCGGCGGTCCAGCTGAGCTAGCCGGCTCAGGCCCGCGGTCACCGGCTTCGCCGCGCGGTTGGCCATGGCTGCTCCTGTAACCCTGGTGCGTGCTTCGATCGGGTTGCTCGGCATGCAAATACGCACACTGAGTGACCGGTACTAGTCGATCACGCGGGCCGTTCAGGATCAAGGCGTCATTCGGGGGCGTTCCCATTGCGGAAAAGGCACCGAACAGTAACGCCATCGTGCGGCCGAAGACCTTTGATCCGCCACGCGTGACGCCCTTGATCCGCCACGCGTGTTTTCCGGACCGAAACCTCGGTCACCCTGGGGATACCCCCTGAATTCACCTCGTGTCGAAGTGCATTTCGGAGGAGGAGCGATGGCCATCGCAGTGGGCGCCCCAGCCTGGGTGGACCTGGCCACCCACGACGTCACCGAAGCCCGGGACTTCTACGCCGGCCTGTTCGGCTGGCACTGGATCCAGCGCCCGGACTACAACATCGCGATGAAGGAGCACAAGCCGGTCGCCGGGCTGCTGCTGCCGGAGACGGACGCGCCGACGGCTTGGACGCTGTACCTGGAGTGCGGCTCGGCCCGCCGCGCGGTGGAGCGGATCCGCGCGCTCGGCGGCAAAGTGCTGGTCCCACCGACGGAAACGCCCGCCGACGAGACGTTCCTGGTCGCCGAGGATCCCTCCGGCGCGGCGATCGGCCTGTGGGAGGCGCCGCCCAACGGCACCTTCGGCCGCGACCACGCGGGCATGCTCTGCTGGGCGGAACTGCACACCCGCGACGGCTCGTCCGCCGATCCGTTCTACGCCGAACTGCTGGGCTACCGGCAGGAGCAGATCGGCGAGCCGGGGGACGGCTTCGACTACACCGTCTGGTACGTCGACGACCTGCCCACGGTGGGCCGGTTCGAGACCAGCTCGGCGCTGCCCGAGGACGTGCCCGCGCACTGGCAGCTGTACTTCCAGGTCAACCCGGACAGCAACGCCGACGACGCGGCGGCGAAGGCGGTCCAGCTGGGCGGCAAGGTGCTGCGCGAACCGTCGGATTCCCCGTACGGCCGGCTCTCCCTGATCCAGGACGTCGTCGGCGCCACGTTCTTCATCATCGACACCGCCCAGCGCACCGGGGAATGATCCGCAGCGCCTGAATGCCCTGGCAGGAGCAAGCTCATCCGGCCGACGGAGCCCCGACGCACATCGGCGAACCTGGACGTCTAACATCCAGGTATGCGGATGGGCGAAGGGGTCGAGTGGGGCCTGCACTGCTGCCTCACGCTGGCGTGGCTGGACGACGAACCCGTGCCGACCGCCCGGCTCGCCGCCCAGTTCGACCTGCCCCCGGCATACCTGAACAAGCGCCTGCAAGCGCTGGTCCGGGCCGAGATCCTCACCTCCACGCCGGGGGCGCGCGGCGGCTTCCGGCTGGCCAGGCCGCCGGCGAAGATCACGCTGATGGACGTCGTCGCCGCCATCGAAGGACCCGAGGACGCGTTCCGCTGCGCCGAGATCCGGCAGCGCGGAGCCGGGACCGGTACCCCGGCAGGCGAGTTCCGCAAGCGCTGCGGCATCGACGTCGCCATGCGCCGGGCCGAGCTGGCCTGGCGCCGCGAACTGGCCTCGCAGACCATCGCCGACCTGATGGCCACCGCCCCGCCCCGCGCCGCCGGCCGAGTACGGCGCTGGCACGCCGCAGACTGATCTTTTTCCGAATGACCTGCTCAGCAGAGCTTCTTCAGCTGGAGAACCTGGATGTCAAATGTCCCGAATCCGACGCGGAGCCGAGGCCTTACGGCCACCCTGGTGCTGGCGCTGGGGACCTTCGCGGTCGGCACCGATGCCTTCATCGTCGCCGGATTCCTCCCGGCCATGGCGGACTCGCTGGAGGTGACCACGGCCGCGGCAGGCCAGTCGGTGACCACGTTCGCCGTGGCCTACGCAGTCCTCGCCCCGGTCCTGGCGACCGCGACCGCCCGGATGCCGCGCCGCGGCCTGCTGGTGGCCGCCCTCGTCCTGCTCGGGATCGCCAACATCGGCTCCGCGCTAGCCCCGAACCTGGCGGTGCTGATCGTCAGCCGGGTGCTCGCGGCGGCCGGTGCCGCCGCGTACACGCCCAGCGCGGGTGCGGTCAGCGCGACGCTGGTGCCTGCGGAGTTCCGCGGCCGGGCGCTGGCCGTGGTCGTCGGCGGCCTCACCGTGGCCACGGCGTTGGGCGTTCCGCTCGGCGATCTGGCCGGCGAATGGTTCGGCTGGCGCGCCGCTCTGGGGCTGGTCGCCGCGCTGTGCCTGCTCGTCGGCGTCGGCGTCTACCTGATCATGCCCGCGCTGCCGGGCGGCGCCCGCGTCCCGCTGCGCGACCGGCTCGCGCTGCTGCGCCGCCGCAGCGTCCTGGCGGTCCTGCCGCTGACGGTGCTCGGCATGGGCGCCAGCTACACCGTCTACGCCTACAGCGTTCCCGCGCTGAACGCCGTCGGGGTCCCGGTGAACTCGACCATGCTGATGCTGTTCCTGTACGGGCTCGGGGCGGTGCTGGGCAACCTCCTGTCCGGCTACGCGACCGACCACTGGGGCCCGACCAGGGTCTTGACCTGCGGTTACCTGACCATGACGCTTGCGCTGGCGCTGCTGGCGTGGTTCGCCTGGACCGGCACCACGCCGCAGGTCGCGGTCGCCATCCTGGTGTTCACGTGGGGCGGGAGCACCTGGACCCAAACGCCTCCGCAGCAAACCCGGCTCATCGACGCGGCGCCGCAGGAGGCGGCGATCGTGGTGTCGCTGAACGCGTCGGCGATCTACCTCGGCATCGGAGCGGGCACCCTCCTCGGCGGCGCGCTGCTCGCTCTCGGTCCGGCCCCGATCTTCACGGCAGCGGCCGCGGTCGCCGCCGTCGCGGCGCTGTACCTGCGCATCACCGCGTCGTGAGCCACCGGAAATGTCCGCCCGCGCTGGCACGATCGGCCGTGTGAGATCGAAGCACGGGCTTGAGCAGTGCGTTCAGGACTGGGTGCGCGGTTGGTCGCTTTGCCGCGGGGCACCGAGCCCGGTCGCCGAGCCCGACGGATACCGGATCGACGTCGGCGCGCCGGGACACCGCATTCGGTTCGTGCTCACCGGCCCTGCCTCGACAGGTCACCGAGCCGCGACCCTGACCGCGCCCGGCACCTGGCTGAAGGTCTGCGGTGACCGGGCCGAGGTGGTGTCGGCGCTGAGCGCGGCCTGGCGGGTCGAGGCGCCGGAATACCTGATGAGCGCGGCGTTGAGCAGCGACGATGCCGGATCGATCGAGCCGGGGTACTCAGCCGGGATCACCTCCGACGGCGACGTCCACGACGTGGTGGTGCTCGCCGAGGACGGGACGGTGGCGGCCAGCGGGCGCGTCGCCGTCGCCGGGCAGGCGGCCGTCGTCGACCAGGTCGCCACGCACGCCGAGCACCGTCGGCGCGGACTCGGACGGTACGTGATGCGAGCGCTCGGCGTCGCGGCGGCGGAGAGCGGGGCCACGCGGTCGATGCTCGTGGCCACCGCGGAGGGCCTGGCCCTCTACCGCACCCTCGGCTGGGCCGTCGAATCCGAGATCACCGCTGCTCACCTGCCCGAACAGGGCTGAACTCCGGCTCAGATGCCGTACCGGCCCGCGACCCTGGCCCGGTGGCGGGCCACCGCATCGTTGTTCGCGCAGCGCAGGGAGCAGTAGGCCCGCCGGCCGTTCCGGGAAGTGTCCACGAAGGCCTGGTCGCAGGCCTCGCGCGCACACCGGCCGAGCCGATCTGCCCCTGCGAAGCAGACCACGTAGGCGAGCCCGGCAGCCGTGACCGCACGGATGTGGGCCGCCCGATCCGCACCCGGCGCGCTGTAGTGCAGGTGCGGGTGCCCATCGTGCAGCGAGATGTACGGCTGGCTCGCGGTTTCAGCGAGCAGCTGGTTGATCTCGCCGCACCGCTGCTCCAGATCCTGCGGATCGAAGCAGCGGTTGAGCCGATCGCACCAGAGCGCCAAGTCGCGGACCTGCTCGGCGTCCAGCGCACCTCCCGCGACGCCGCGCGCGGACAGGATCGGCTCCAGTGCTTCGGCAGTCAGCGGGCCGGCCGCGTTGACTAGATCGGCCGCCAGGCAGGCCGCTTCGCCGCCGTAGTCGTTGAACCGCATCGATCACCTCACCGGAGATCTCGTCGGCGAGCGCACCTCGCGGTCGTCGAGGAAAACGCCGATCCGGCCGCAGATGCACATCCGATAGGTGACCTCGCCCTGCGACGTCCGGTGCCGGGACAGCACCACCCACCGCGCCCGGTCCCCGGGACAGACCCCGTTCGTGCTGGTAGCAGGCATGGGTCTCACCCTGGTGTCAGGGACTAGTCCACTTCAACCATTACATCGCTCAGGCGTGCAGCAGGCCGGTCGGCTTGCTGCGGGTCCGGACGCGGTAGCCGACCGGAACCGTGCGGTCGGGCACCTCGCGAACCGCGCGGGCGGCGACCTTCGCGGAGAACTCGATGCCCAGCACCTTTTCGAGGGTCTCCCGGTCGTCGAAGCGCCACAGCGTGTCCACGGAGGCGCTGTCGAAGCCGTGGCGCTGGAAGAACGACTCGATCGCATGCGGATCGACCTGCGGCGCGTCCGCCCGCATCCAGTCCCCGTACGGCGAACTCGACGCGTCCAGGTCGACGATCGCGATCATCCCGCCCGGGCGGAGCACCCGATCCGCCTCGGCCAGGCCCGGTTCGCAGCCGGGACCGAAGAAGTACGCAGTGCGGGCGTGCACCAGGTCGACACTGGCGTCGGCGAGCGGCAGCTGCTGGGCGGGCGCGATGCGGACGTCCACGCCCGGCGTGCCCGCCATCCGGGCACGAGCCCGCTCGGCCAACGGCGGGTGCGGCTCGATGCCGATGACCGTCCTGGCCGCGGCGGCGAACAGCGGCAGGTGGAAGCCGTCGCCGCAGCCGATGTCGACGACGTCCAGCCCGGCCCAGTCACAGCGCTCCCGCAGCGCCTGCCACAACGCGCCGGTGGAATCCTGCGCGCGGTTCTCCAGTTCGAAGAGCTCGGGCCAATGCCAGATGTTCGGGCTCGGCGTCACCTTCGGCCGCGCCTGCTTCCGCCAGGTACGCATCACGGTCCTCTCTCCGACGCAATTTCAATGAGGTGATCTCAGTGGAATGGGATGGCTGATGGCCTGGGGAGGTGTGGGCGTGGGGTCCTGGTAGAAGAGGTCTCACCACAAGATCATTCTTCA